>JARRNM010000127.1:0-11901 GCA_037384945.1 Deltaproteobacteria bacterium | reverse complement strand
CAACACAGAATGAGGCAACACAAGGGAATGCTCCTATACAGTGAATCCTTCGAAAGTAAGAATTTGGCGGCATCAAGAGAAAAAGAAATCAAAAGTTGGGGTAGAAAAAAGAAGTTGGATGGGATCGAAGGCTGGGCACTAAGAGCACATGGGGGCTAGGATTTGTTTCTCGAAGTGAATTTAGCCTGACCGAAGCGAAGGGGTGCAAGCTCGCCTACCCCTTTCAAGCAATGCCAACTTCTTTTTTCTACCCCAACTTTTGATTTCTTTTTCTCTTGATGCCGCCAAATTCTTACTTTCGAAGGATTCACTGTATAGGAGCATTCCCTTGTGTTGCCTCATTCTGTGTTGAAGGTTTGTGGTAATCCCCGTGTAAAGCTCGCCCTGCTTATCGCAAATATATACATACCAAACCTTATTCTTGTACATCGAGTGCTCCTAAAATGAAACCCTGCTTTCTATGCCGGGTCTTGCTGAACTTGCTTAGGGGCTAGGATTTCCCTCGCTTCGCTCGGGATAAACTCACCGCACCATTCTCATCAGCAACTCACGAGCCAAATTATAAAAGGGCCCCACACAGGGAGGCCCTTTTATAATTTGGCTCGGGGGCTAGGATTCGAACCTAGATTAGAGGTTCCAAAGACCCCTGTCCTGCCCTTAGACGACCCCCGAACATGTCCAACAAATGCAATGAGTCTATTTTACTGACTTTCCCGGTCAATACAAGACTAAATAAACCGGAACCCAAAGGAATGGCTCAAGGCACAGGGCACAAGGAAAGACATACAAATAAAATTTTTACTTTGCTTATCCCTTAGGACTCGTACCTTTCGCCTCTTCGGCTAGTAAAGTCATTAGAACTTTACCTTACCCAGACGACCAAATTTTCCAACTGCAATGAACAGAGGGTGTAGTAATTACTTTTTGTTGCTGAAGAAGCGAAAGAGGAATTCTTCATCTTTGGGTGAAAGATTGAATCTCCCGCTTGCCTCCTCAATGAGAGTGGCAAGTGGACCGCCCTCTTCATACTGCCGTTTATCAGAAATCCACTGAACTGCCTTTCTCACGTTTTCATCTTCAGGTCCAATACCGGTCATAGTGTCCCCCCTGTGCCTGGATTCAAGAACCGTGGGCTTCTCCTCCCTGGATACAGTTCGGCAGTTTGACAGACCTCTCAACCTACAAAAACCATGCCTTTACAAATTAGTTCAACAACCTATCGTCTATGGGATGTCATCTCCGCTGGCGAGATTTGCAAGATACTCTTCCCATTCCATGGGAAGCAGATGTTTCTTTTTATTATTGCAGTATTTACAAGCCGTAGCAATGTTGTTCTTAGTACTCTTGCCGCCGCGAATAATTGGAATGATGTGATCCATGGTCAGCTCATCTGGCGCAAAACTCCCTCCGCAGTAATAGCAGGTGCCCCGGGCCAGCCGTTGCTTCCACCACCGGGTTTTACGCAGGGCCCTGGCCTTTTCCCGCTCCCGCTTTATCTCCGTCTCGCTAATGTTGACTATAAACGGATCGGTCATAGTTTAGTCCTGGGCGTAAGCATGCTCAAAACGCTCGAATCCTTTCGGGGTCACCGTGCCGAACCAAAAAGGTGGCCCAATCTGGGGATTTGTTTTTGCTTGCTGTTGAAGAAATTCTCTGGCGAAATTAATAAGATCCGCAAGCTGGCTGTTTTCCTGACACAGACGAAATAGCCTCGTTTCTCCTGCAAGGGTTCTCGGTATGGCCACACTGTTACCTATTTGAATCCTTTGGAGAGGCAGCTGTCGTCCCTCACTTCCCCAGAGGGCGAATTGATAGGGATCATCTTGGGATCGAAATGAATAGCCTCCTACCAGAAAATAGATCCTCTCAAGCTGCCCCTCCATGCCTCCAGTTTGGTCCGTTCTACTCATAGCTTGCCTAAACTGATCGGCCAAGTAAGGTCCGGCGGCAGCAATAATCTTTTCGATTCCCACCAATCTTCTCTGTTCCGCGTAGTCCTTGAACCTCTTACTCAAATCAACGCTGACTCCCATGCCGCCGCTGACAATAAAGGCGTGACTGCCAATGGCAAACAGCTTGTCGATGGAAAATTGGCGCTCCTTGCCATCCCCATCGAAAGTTGTAGCCCTACTGTCTGTTGCCACCATAATTCCTTCCGAGCACCTGCCGCATAGTATTTGAGTCATACGTCCCTCTCAAGATGGTGAGTAACTCAAAATCCTAATATCTAAATCCTAAATCCCATATCGGTGAGCGCTGAGCAGTAAACCGTTCAATTCGTAGAAGCTCAAGTAGCCAGTAGTCAGTAGTCAGCGGTGAACGGTTTATGACGTTATCCGTTATTCGTTATTTGTTGTTCGAAATCCGAAATTGAAAGGCTGCCAGTTGCCAGCTGCTAGCTATCATCTGTCGTCTGACCTCTGACCTCCGACCTCTTGCTGCCCGCTGCTAGCTGCCTCCTGCCAGCTGAATTTCCCGTCTCGCTCGACCTCTCGTCTCGCCCGTCTCGCTTCACTCTATGCCCTATGCCACCTACCCCAGCCGCACCGCATCTGCCTCGAGACGCCAAACCGGAATATTCTGATCGAGTTCTTTGATCATAGCTACGGTTTCGGGATGGCAGGTGAAAAAAAGTATCTGATTCCTATCAGCTAGCTCCATTATAGTGTTGATGGAAGCCCGCGCCCTCTGTGGGTCGAAATTGACCAGGATATCATCCATAACCACGGGTAGGGGTCGAGATCGACGGCCAAATTCTTGAATATAGCCAAAACGCAGAGAGAGATACAGTTGCTCGGCAGTGCCTCGACTAAGAATATCCAAATAGTTCGGAAAAAATGTTCTGACTCTCGTACCACCGGCTGCTTTCTTTCCTTCTCATAGATCCGGCGGGCCTCTTGCAGGAAACGAAGACAGATGGTTAGCACACTCCAACGGTCAGCAAATTCGCTGAGCTCTGCCATCAGCCCTTTGCGACGCTGGCGCAAAACTGAGAGTTCCTCGGCGGATTCTAGTTGTTCCCTCCGTTCATCCAGGCGGCCGAAGTCCTCTTGTAATGAAGCCAGTTTTTCTTCCAGTTCCTGGACCTCTTGCTGAAGTTCATCCCCCTCAGCTTGCAGTTTCTCTGGTGAACAACGGTGCAGTTCCTCCTGGAACCGTACCTGGTCATCGCCACGTCCACCGAGATTCTCCAGGTTACGCAAGTGTTGCTCTAAAGCCAACTTAGCCGTCAGACGGTGTTCATAAAGATTGGCCCTCTGGCGAAAATCGGCCTCCTCGCTAGCTCCCCCTTCTGTGAACAAACCCTTAAGTTCCTCCTTAACCTCTCCCAGTTGTGAGCTGTTTTGTTCCAGCTCTCCCTGGTATTCCACCAGCTGTTGTTGGAGAGCCTCACGGCTCCGTTGAGCCTCTTCCTCTTTTTCCAGTTCAGTGACCAACCTATGGATCACCTCTTCGACATCCTTCGTCAGTATGTCCCTTGCTTCCAACTGGTGCGCAATAGACTTGATTTCTTCCCGGTACTCCTCCACTAATCTTTCCAATATTTTGAGCCTTTCTTCCATTTCTCCAAGTGATCCGGCCTGTTGGCGGAGTGAGCGAATTCGTTCCATGCTTTCCAAAGCGGAGTTGGGAGTGAGGCTCTCGGCCAGACCTGCCCGCCTCAGCCAGGTCACCCACTGCTGTTCAGTCTCCTGCAGCACCTTTTGCGTCTGTACCACATTTTCCTCAGCCTCGGCCAATTCTCTCCGGCATCGTTCAGTTTCCTCCTTGCATTCCAGATACCGCCGGCGTGCAGGCTGCCAAAGATGGAAAGCCTCTTGTTCAGCCTCTACCACCGCCTCGGCCTGGTCTACCTCTTCCAGGCTCGGGCGGACCTTGAATCCCAGTGTTTGTACTGAGCGGACTATTTCCTGGTCATTGCCATTAATTTCGGCCAGCACCAATCCTTCCTGGCCACCCAGAGAATGCAATTTCTCTTTTATCTCAGAGAGTTGCTCTGTCAAGAGATCTTTCTGCGCCTTCTGCCCCATCCTTTGTCGGAGGGTAAACCAGAGTAAGGCTACAGTTAGCAGCAAGCCCACTGCAGCAACTGCTGCGCCGGCAAACAAGTCCCGATACCAGCCAGCAGCTAAGCCAGCGGCAGCGGAGAGGAGAATCCCTACTCCTATTGGCCAAAGTGGTGCACCACCTAGCCTGTCCATTTGCTGGTTTAAGCCATCCCTTTGCTTCTCAAGATCCTCCTGCCGTTCTCGCAGTTGCACTGAGCGGCGGTCCAGGTCTCGTGCGATCTGGATCAGATTGCCCAAAGAACGCAATCTCTGTCGTCTCCTCAAGAGAGCTCCAGGGTCCTTTTCCTTCGGCTCGGAAATCTGCCCTAATGCTCTCTCAGCCTCCCGTTCCCTAACCTTCCCTTGCTCAAATCCACTGGTCGCGCTGACCAAACCGCGCTCGGACTGGCGTCTGTTATCTTGAGCCCCTTCCAGTCCTTTCAGATGACGAAGAATCTCTTCCCGGGCACTGATGGATGAGTCAAATTTGTCCAAATCATCCAGCTGCCAATGAGGTCCCAGACCCTGAAGATCATGCTCCAGCGATTTTCGCTGGCTTTCCAACCGCGGACGGATCTCCCCCAACTCCTGACTGGCGGCAGAAAATCGCTCCAGCTTTTTCTCCAACAGACGGATTTGTTCTCCCGCTGCCAGCCACTGCGGTCGTGGTCCAAGAGTGCTCAAATCTTTCTCTACCTGTTCGACCTTCTGAGCCAGTTCGCCTCTACGGATATTGAGAAGTCGATTTCTTTCCTGTAGTTTTTCCAGACGATTGACCCCATCGGTGGGAAATACCTCGATCTGGGGAAGGTCGGCGATTTCCCCTTGGATTCTGCACAGACCGACCCAGTCCTCCCACCCCCTTCTCAAGAGTCTAACCCTCTCGAGCCTATGCCTCTTTGCATTCAGAAGGCTCTTCGCATCCCCGATCTTCACAGCCATCTGATCCAGTTCATCCCGAAGTTCATCGTACCGCTCAACTTCCGCCACCCGCTGACCAATAGCGAAATTAATCTCCTGCAACTCTCGCAAAATCTGGTTGATCAAGGGCTTTCTACCTCCGGGTTTGAAAATTCGCCCAATGGATTCCTGGAGATCTTTATCCACCTTGGCCAAGGAAATCTTACCAACGCCGGCACCGGCACTGTAGATCGCAGATCTCACGGCCTGGCTGTTGAGGGAATCGAAGCTCTGCAATTCCAGGAGGCTGAAGGCAAAGACCGAGCGAAACAGGTCTTCTGTGGCAGCACCAGTCAACTGGCGCAGTACCTCCTCCTCGCCTTGACTGCCGTCAGGCAGAGTTACAGTGACCGGCCCCCGTTTACGCCCCTGGTGGCGCGTGATTGTATACGCTTCACCCTCCTGCCCCATTAACACCAGGCGACCGCCGTGACGGCCACCTTTCAAGGGTGGATAGAGATTTTCCCGCCGCTGTCCCGGCGGAAAGCCGAAGAGCATAGTACGAAAAAAGGCAAGTAGGGTGGTTTTCCCCGACTCGTTATCACCAAGAAAAACGTTTAATCCTGGTGACAACCGTCCGAGCTCAAGGTCATGAAATATGCCGAATCCATCGATATGAATGGCCGTGAGCCTCACGCGCTCTCCTCCGCCACCAGCTCATCCACACACAGGCTTTCAACTTCAGAGAGGAGTTCTACCAACTTATCTTCTCCGGGGAACTGCAAAAATCTCCGCACCCGCTGATCATTGTAGAGTTCGCTGATCATCTCCCGTAGCCCTGTCGGATCCCGCCGAGAATTTTCAATAAGCCGTAAGACCTCCCCCAGAAAATCAGCAGAACTTCTCCTAGATTCTAGATCAATAGGGGTACTCGTTTGCACCTGGATCCTCTCGATCCAAAGCGGCGGCGCTGATTCAAGTCCTGTTTCACGCAAACGCTCCGTCAGGTCTGCCACTACTTGCGGCCGCCGTAACACCGGATGTAGGACGCCCCTACCAGCAAGGGCGATTCTGGCAATGGCCGGCCGCTCCTGAGCCTCATGGCGAATCTCATCACAGGTCCGTTCCAGTCTTTCCATGAGATCTGCTTCTGTCTCGAGATCACCGATCTGAATATTTTTTGAAAACCAGCGCACAGCATCGGTGGGCTCGAACCTGGCATCAACTGTTCCTTGCCCATCCACCTGAACCAGCAGGCAGCCACGAGGGCCGGGCTCACGAATGTGCAGCCCCTGAGGGTTTCCCGGATATGCTATAAAAGGGTGGCCCTCTTTCAACACCCGGTATGTATGAACGTGACCCAAAGCCCAGTAATCCAGGTCTGCGGCCAACAGTTCATCCATTGTGCGGGGGGCATAGGTCTCATGGGCTGGATCGCTTCCCAAGGTACAGTGAAACAGGCCGATCTGAAAGGGATATGATCCCTGGCGGTGAAAACCCTTGCCAAAATCTTGGTCTATCTGCGATCGTGGATAGCTGATACCCTGAACAACCACAACATCTTCACCGCCCAGAGCCAAAGGAACAGACTCTAGTTCCGGGCCGAAAATGTGCACTCCCCCCGGCCAGCGAAGGGAGGCGGACCAGCCGTCCAAAGGATCGTGGTTGCCATGGCAAACGAAGGAGCGAATTCCGGCCTGAGCAAGTTTTCTTAAACCATCGGCAAACTTGAGCTGAGCACGCAAGCTCCGATCAGAGGCATCGTAAACGTCCCCGGCCACGAGGAAAAAATCCACTTTCCGGCGAATGGCTAAATCCACCACGTTGTCAAAGGCCCTGAAGGTGGCATCTTTAATCAGGGAGGCAACAGTGTCACCCACCTGGCGCAGTCCGGTGAAAGGGCTGTCCAGGTGCAAATCAGCCGTATGAATGAATGAGAACGGTTTCATAATTTCCGGATTTCAGGTGTCAGGAGAAGAAACAACAATAAACAAAAAGGGTAAAACCTGAAACCTTACTCTGGCGCATGCAAGCTGCGCTCAGCAAGGCGCCGGTGGCACTCTTTATCATCAAAATTCCTACAGCTCATAGGTTTGACATGATGAATGGCACAGAAAAAACGGGGCTCTCCAAAATATTGGAAGAGAAAGGGACATAATTGCTGGTTAGCCACCGCTCCACCGGCCAGATATCTATACCAGTGATCTGGATAGCTGAGTTCCGCCGGCGGCTCGGGCGGCACCCCGCCAATTTGGCAGCACACGCCGCAGAGGTTGCACCATTGGTCTCGCGGAAGCTGATGTTTCCGCCCATCCAGGGGAATACAAGTGATCCTCGTAGGGTCAAAAAGCTTCTCAATATCTAGCCGGATCCTAAGAAAAGCCTCCGAATATTTGCCAAGTTCAGCAGCGAGAACCGGCTGCAGATCATGCCGATGCTTAGAGATGAAAAAGCGCATCCCGTCCACGTTTGAAAAAACCGTTTGTTCCAGCATTCCCAAGGGAAAATAAGGATCAAGTAAAGCTTTCCGTAACCGGGAAATGTCTGAATCATTGGAGCAGACAGACAGCAAAGGATCAAGGCTGTTGTTTATCCCGAGTCCTTTTTCAGGTCTAGGTTTTCTTAGCAATTCCTGCTGGGTGCGGGCAAACTGCCTGAAAAGATCTGTGATATGAAGAGTTATTTTTTCCATGAGCTATAGAGGTATAGATATAGCCAAGTTCCTGGCTTGTATACCACATCTATCCTGCCAATACTCCCCTTTTTCTCTTGACAGTGCCAGGGCGAACTCGCTAGAAAGATTGAGACAAAGGGCCTATACTGGTTAAGGCTCGAAGAAGCTACACTTTCGAGTTATGCTCTAGGTGAAAGCCATCCAGACTCGTGCTGGATGGCTTTTGCAGTCTGGGCTCATCCCGCAGTCATCGCCTTTAAATGTCATTATGAGGAGTCCCCCATCAACGGGGACGACGAAGAATCTCAAGATCCTTCACGGAGTTTATCCCTTCGACAGGACTTGTCGACGAGGAGTTCGACTGAGGCTCACTCGAAGTCCTCAAGTCGTGTCGCTCAGGACAGGCTCTGAGTCAGCCGAAGGGCTCAGGATGGCAAAGAATCTTTTTTCGAAAAGCACAAAGTTGGGGAGGTTAACATGATGAACAAACGACTGTATTCAATCTGGGTTGCAAGTATATTTCTTTTCAGTCTTGCCGTTTCAACGACGAATTTGTCGGCAGAAGCACCACAAGCAATCAGGATAGGGGTAACGGTCTCCGCTTCCGGTAAGTTCTCCACTGAAGTCGGTCCTTTTCAACGACTTTTTAAGGCCTGGGTTGATGAGGTGAATAGTCGAGGAGGAATTTACTTAAAAGAGTACAATCGCAAACTACCTTTGAAGTTAATCACCTATGATGACCGAAGCGATGGATCCACTGCCAGACGGTTTTACGAAAGATTAGTCACCGTAGACGGAGTTCATCTGCTTTTCGGTCCCTATAGCAGTCCTCTAACCTTCGCTGCCAGTACGGCTTCAGAGCAGCATCAGATTCCATTCATAGCCATTTGCGCCAATTCGCCCAAAATATACAATCGGGGATTCAAATGGATTGTTTGTGTAATCGATGCCGCATCCCGATACACCTACCGCTACTGGGAAATGGTCAAGGCCGAGGGCAAAGCTCGCTCTGTGGGCTTTGTGGTTGAAGACACTCTCCATCCGGTAGGTGTATACAAGGGCTCCAGAATACTCGCTGAGCAGGCGGGGCTTAAGGTTGTGGCAGGCGACGTCCTTCCTCCGGATACCAGTGACTTCACTCCGGCTATTCTGAAGCTGAAAAAGCTCAACCCCGACATTGTCTACATCTCCTCAAACATTCCTTTTGCAGTCGCCTTTATGAAACAGGCAAAGGAATTAGATCTCTCCCCCAGGGAATTTCACTGCATACATCATAGCGGTGTATTCCGGCGGCCTCTGGGAGATGCAGCTGACTATGTGGTGGGGCAGTCCTACTGGGAGCCGGGCATGAAATACAGCGACCCGGACCGGTTTCTTGCAATCCTGAAGGAGGCCAAGATCAACCTGGACGAGTACCCATGGTCTCCAGCCTACATGATGGCTTTTGAAATAGCTGAAGCTGCACTCAGTCAGGCAGGAACCTTGGAGCCAGCGATGCTGATGCAGACCTTGAAGAATCTGCGGACAACCACACTCGGAGGGGTTGTCTGGTTCGCGGAAAACGGCGTGGGGACTATTAATACTTACCCCTCTCAGATCCAACAGAGTAAGTACCGGATCATCTGGCCGCCGGAAGTTGCGACTGCAGAACATATTTATCCAACGCCACCGTGGGACCAACGATAAGAAGACGCGAGGCATGTCCAGTAGGCAGAAGGAAAGAAACGGTGTGGGATGCGGGCTTGGCATAGGGCATAGAGCATGGGGCAAAGAGGAAAGCGAGACGAGCGAGACGGGAAATTCAGCTGCCAGGAGGCAGCTAGCAGCAGGCAGCAAGAGGTCGGAGGTCAGAAGTCAGATGACAGACGACGGAAGATAGCTAGCAGCTGGCAACTGGCAGCTGGTAGCCTTTCAATTTCTGATTTCGAATAACGTATAACGTATAACGAATCACGTCATATACCGTTCACCTCTTACTGCTCACCGTTTACCGACGTGGGATTTAGGATTTAGATATTGCGATTTGCCACCCTGTGAGGGGTTGGAGTATGGATTTCACCACCTTCATCCAATTGTTATTGAGTGGTTTACTTCTGGGTGGCATCTATGCCATGGTTGCCGTGGGTTTAGCCCTTTGTTTTGGAGTCCTTGGGCTGCTAAACCTGGCTCATGGTGCATTTTTAGTGCTCGCCGGCTTTGTCTTCCAGGCCATTCACAGCCTCTGGCCCGGTGGGACCTTGGCATGTTTCATCTTGGTGCCATTATTTTTTGCAGGCCTAGGATGGCTGGCCTTCCGCTGTCTCCTCCAATCTTCCCTGAAGCGTTCCCCTCGGGACTTTTTAATCCCCGCCTTACTGATAACTCTCGGTTTGGCATTCATCCTTGAAGAAGCGACTTTGACCCTATGGGACCGTTCCATGGCTGGTCTTGTGAGCCAGTTTGCCACAATACGATGGGGACAGATCTATCTTCCAGGTAACAGACTGGTTGTCCTCATCCTCATGCTAGCCATCTCTTTGGGTCTACAAAAATGGCTCACTCGAACAGATAGCGGCAGGCGTCTCAGGGCACTTTCCCAAGAGCCCACTGGGGCCACCCTTGTGGGGATCTCCTTAACCCAGGTAACTGGCATTGCCTTCTCAATGGCTACAGCACTTGCCGCTCTAGCGGGCCTATTCTATGTCACCCTTTTCTCTGTAAGTCCTCACCTTGGACTACCACTAACGCTGAAGGCCTTGTTTATTGTGGTAATCAGTGGGAGCGGTTCTCTTACCCGCCCACTCGCCGGAGGACTTGCCCTGGGCACCCTCGAGACCATGTTGGCCGCACCCTTTGGAGCCAGCTGGGCCAACTTTCTTTCTATTGGCTTGCTCCTGGCTTTTCTCTGCTGGCGGCCTCAGGGCTTGTTTATCAGGAAAAACAATACATGCTAATTTCGGGAGCCATCAGTAGGCAACCAAAACAACTGAGTCTGATTCTCATCTGTCTGTCAGGTTCAGCCGCACTCCTGTTACTTATCCCCAATCTTTGGGGTGATTATGCCAGGATTCTTTTTTTCACCATTCTCCTGTATGTCATAATGGCAGTGAGCTACGATGTGGTAGGGGGCCTGCTGGGATATCTTTATCTGGGACACGGTTTGTTTTTCGGCCTTGGCGCTTACATCACAGCACTGGCTTTGCAGCACAGCCAACCGTTGCCACTCGCCCTTTTGTTGGCAGCTTGTTTGACTCTGCCAGTTGCGGCGATCCTCAGCTTACCACTTTTTCGACTCCATGGAGCGGTGTTCGCTTTGGCCACTCTGGGGCTCCTATTTCTTGGCGGACAACTCGCCAGTAATCTAGCAAGTTTTACCGGAGGAGCCGCCGGCCTTTCCTTGCCTCCAAATCCCAACCCCATGTTGACTTACTCCCTTGCTTTGCTCATAGCTTCGGCAGCGGTTTTGGCACACTGGCTTCTTTGCGGCTCGACTTTGGGTTTGCAGCTTAGCTCCATTCAAGAAAGCGAGGGCATGGCGGAATCAGTAGGTATAAACTGTACCAGGACCAAAAGGCTGGCTTTACTAATAAGCGCGGTGCCTGCAGCCATGGCAGGGGGGTTGTATGCCAGGGAGATATCCTTCGTCATTCCAGCTGAAGCTTTTGGGCTCGAGAATTCTCTGGCACCGCTTCTTATGTGTTTGCTTATCAAACCTGGAACCACTTGGGGCCCTTTACTAGGTGCCTTCGTCCTCTCAACCGCCCAGGAATTCATCTGGACCACCTTTCCCGGCTTTCGCTTGAGCCTTTATGGCATCCTTTTCATTTTTATAGGTATGCAGCGGGCTAGACGCCCTTAGGCGAGACGGGATGTCGGGCGAGACGAGCGAGACGAGGTTTTCTAAATATACCCGACCTCACGTCTCGCCCCTCCTCACGTCCTCCTTAGCAAAGCGCTAAGCACTTTGCGCCGTTTACTCGAGGAGATATTCCTGTTCGTTGTAATGTTGGGAGAAGCTGGAGGCAGCTCCTTTGAAAATATTCAACTGGGTCAAGACAAAATCAGCTACTTCCTGCCGCTTTCTCAGGCTGAGCTCATTGAAACGAACTCGCATTTCTTCGATGGAAGAGCACGCTTCCAAAGCTTGCCAAATCTCCTCGCAGGTCTGGAAATCAGTTGCAGCCTTTTCAGACTCCACCTTGGCCCGATATCGTTTAAATGTTGTTTTGGCACTCTCTAGTATGCTGTCCATGCTGTCCTTGAGGTGAGCTACGGCTTTCTCAAACTCCTCCATTGTTT
>JARRNM010000126.1:0-9089 GCA_037384945.1 Deltaproteobacteria bacterium | reverse complement strand
CAGTGCGGAGGATATCGCAGGTTATGTAAGAACCGGTGAACCCATGGACAAAGCTGGGGCTTATGGGATCCAAGGCATTGGTGGATGTCTGGTCAAGCGGATCGAGGGTTCTTACTCCAACGTGGTAGGACTGCCTTTGTGGGAGACACTGGAGTTGTTACGCCGTCATGGAGTCGCTAACCCTTTCAAATAAGCAGTACTTTTACCAGGGGTGGATAAAACCACAGAGATCACAGAGCCCACAGAGCAAATGAACTAAGGCAAAATTCAAAATCCCAAATCATCCCCCTGTGGAATCCCGCCTTCGGCGGGTCCGCATAGCGGAATTCCACGGGAAGAGCACTAAACAAATCCTAATGGTGATGTGAGATATGATATACCTGTAGACCTAATTGATTTTCCCACATCGCACATCCCACATCTATTGGGTTATATTTGTTTGACCTTTTGATATTCGGATTTCGAATTTATTTTCCTCTATGGTTGCAGTTTTCTCACCGATGAGGCAAGGGGGGTCTATGGGGTCGATAGCGGCGAATCTTGCCCGAGTGCAGGAGAGGATGGCGGAGGCTGCCATACGCTCGGGCCGCAGGCCGGATTCGGTCAAACTTGTCGGAGTTAGCAAAACAGTAGATGTGGACCGGATTAAAGAAGCGGTCTCTGCAGGGTTGCAGATACTAGGTGAAAACTACGTCCAAGAAGCCCGTGATAAAATCAGGGAGCTCGCCAGCCCGGTAAGTTGGCATTTCGTAGGCAGACTGCAAACAAACAAAGCAAAGTATGCAGTGAAGCTTTTCGACCTGATTCAAACCGTTGATTCATTTAGGCTGGCTAAGGAACTAAACCACCGCGCCCAACCACTAGGCAGGACAATTCCCATCATCATACAAGTAAACCTGGCCGGCGAAAGCACTAAAGGAGGAGTGAATCCTACAGAATGTCTCTCCTTGATCAAACAAGTCTCCACCCTGGAAAATCTCCGGGTCAGAGGGCTTATGACCATGCCCCCATTCTTTGATCAACCTGAGCGTGCCAGGCCGTATTTTGCCCAGCTGAAAAAATTAAGCCAAGAAATAACCGAGGCCCGGGTGCCAGGGATTGAAATTAATGAATTGTCTATGGGTATGTCCGGTGATTTTGAAACGGCTATTGAGGAAGGGGCAACGCTAATCAGGGTGGGAACTGCTATTTTTGGTGAGCGGCTGTAAGCCTCTGGCGCATGGTCTCATAGAGAGCCATTGCGCCTGCTGCCCCTGCATTTAGAGAATTCAATCTCCCTTGCTGAGGAATTGAAGCCTGGAAATCGCAGGTCTTTTTTATTAGCGGTCGGATACCTTTAGCCTCCCCTCCTATTACCAGGGCAGTGGGCTGGCAGAGATCTAATTCATAGATAGGTTGGTCCCCCTCCATGGTCAATGCCACCACCCATATTCCCTTCTCCTTCATCAGCTCCAAGGTTCGCCTCAGGTAAGTCACCCTGGCAACCTGACAATGTTCAAGACCGCCTGAGGAGGCTTTGGCCACCGTCGCCGTCAGGGGAGCAGCACGATCTTTGGGCAGTACCACTCCATGAGCTCCGCAGATATAAGCCGTGCGAATCAAGCCCCCCAGATTCTGCGGATCTTCGATTCCGTCCAGCACTAAAATCAGGGCTGGACCTTCAGCCAGGGAAACCTCCAGAATTGTCTCCACCTCCACATAATCATAAGGGGAGAGGAACGCGATGATCCCCTGATGGCCGGTAGTTCCTACCTTGGCTCCCAAGCGTTGCCGATCGAAAGTCCGAACCTTTATGCCAAGGCCCCGCGCCTGCCTAAGGATCTTGCGGACCGCTGCGCTGGATCCACTTCGACTTGCCCAGATCTCTCTGACTTTATGGCTTCGGCTATCCAGTGCTTGGCGGATGGGATGAATACCGTAGATGATGTCTTCTGTCATGGGAGGACTAACTTTGTAGTTAATGAGGGTTTTGGTGTCAGGTGTCAGGGGAAGAAGCCCAAAGGCTAAAACCTGAACACTGAAACCTGAAATCTCAGGTGAGGTGATTTGTTATTTGGAATTTCCATCCCTCCAATTCTGCAGTACTCCAAAACCTCGGTGGTCTGCGGTTCATTCTCCTTGCAATAGATCTCTGACCTGGGGCAAAACAACCTGTCGCCGGTAGGGTGCCGCCAAAACAATCGCCTTCAGAGCCTCTACCGCCTCGTCCAGAGCGTCATTGATTATCAAATAATCATACCACGAGGCTTCCGACAGCTCTCCCAAGGCGTTCTCAAGCCTGGTCTCTATGTCTTCTCCCTGTTCGGTACCCCTCTTCAAAAGTCTTTGTTCGAGAGTCTCACGGTCAGGGGGCAGGACAAAAATGCAGCAAGCTTGAGGAAAGCGGGCTTTGACCTGGCGAGCACCCTGAACGTCTATTTCCAGAAGCACATCCCTGTTTTCGTTCAAGCTTTTCTCTAGGAGATCTCCCGAGGTGCCATAATAATTTCCGTGCACCGTGGCCCATTCTACGAAAGCGCCCGCCTTTCTCATGGCAAGAAAAGTCTCCTCTGATATAAAGTGATAGTCCTTTCCCTCAATCTCTCCATGGCGGGGCGGTCTTGTGGTGTAAGAGATTGAGTAAGCGAGGCGAGGGAATTCCCTCCGCACATTCTCGCGCAAACTCGATTTTCCCACCCCCGATGGTCCGGATAGCACGAAGAGTTGTCCGCTGGACTTCATCACTTTGATTTGCTATCGCCGTCCTTGCCGAGTGAGTCGGCCGTGAACCGTTGGGCAATTGTTTCAGCCTGCACCCCGGACAAGATGACATGATTGCTGTCGGTGATAATGATTGCTCGAGTACGGCGGCCCATGGTGGCGTCAATGAGTTTTTTGCCCATCTTGGCATCTTCTTTCAAACGTTTCATTGGTGCAGATCCTGGGGAAACGATTGCAACTACCCGATCTGCCACTACCGTATTGCCAAAACCGATGTTTAAAAGCTTTCCCTCCATTTCAACCCCGCCTTCTTGAAAATGATTTTCTGAACCGATTGCCTCGGTAAATTAATTGACTCGACCTGCACCTTATTCGACGTTCTGTAGCTGTTCTCTAAACCTTTCCAGCTCTGTTTTGATCTGGATCACTTTTTGGCCAATCTCTACGTCATTGGCCTTGGAGCCTACAGTATTAATCTCCCGGTGCATCTCTTGTAGGACAAACTCCAACTGGCGCCCCCGGGGACCACTAGCCTCGAGCAAGGCTCGGAATTGTTGTATATGGCTTTTAAAGCGAATTACCTCTTCGGTTATGTCACCTTTTTCCGCCAGAAAGGCAACCTCCTGAGCCAGGCGGGACTCATCCAGCTGCCCTTGGCCAAGGAGTTCCTCAATTCTCTTCTGTAATCGGTCGCGCACATCCAGAAAAACAAGGGGTGCCCGGCTTTCAACCTCTCTGCTAAGGGTTTCCAATTGATTCAGTCGCTCATTGAAATCGACCTCGATGGCCGAACCCTCTTCTCTTCTCATGTGGATACACTGTTTCACTCCCTGATCAAGAGCAGTTTCCATTACCTTCCATGCTTGTCCGCGACTCTCCTCGTCTTCTCTGAAAATAAAAATATCCCGAAAATGCAAAAGGGTATCCATGCTTAGACCCGCCTCGAGGCCTAACTTATCTTTTAGATCTAGAAGTAAGCGTTTGTACGTCTCAGCCAACTCCGTATCAACCGTGAGATGCTGCACCTTATCCAAGGTCTCGTCGGCAACGACGTTTACCTCAATGCGTCCCCTAGAAAAGTGAGCACTAAGCTTGCGCTTTATCTCTTCCTCGAAGTCTGTGTATCGGCGAGGCAACTTTATACGAATATCGCAAAAACGATGGTTAAGCGTTCGTAACTCTACGGTAAATCGATATCCGTCAGCCATGGCCTCCCCGCGTCCAAAAGCGGTCATACTGTGCAGCACCATTCCACCTCGTTCCTGTCAATGCAGCCCGTGGTTTTGGACCACAAAGGGCACAAAGCACACAAGCAACATTGAAGTAGGCTGTTTGGGAGCGCTGGAGTATTGGAGTGTTGGAAAAAGCCAAAATCAAGATTTGAGTTTCAATTAATCCTTCCATCCATTATTCCATTACTCCACCATTTCAAGATTCCCTTTTGTGTTCTTTGTGGTTAACTTCCCCGAGCGTAGCTGGATAAGATACTTCTCTCTAAGGGCCCTCAGCCAACGTCTGACTTCCGTCTCCCTATAGTCCGGATAGGTCCAGGCCAGAGGCTGATAGTCTTTATCACGATAAATCAAGGTCAAATCAGCGTAGATGCCTTTGCTTAGATAGATCCGATGTGCATAGTTTTTGCCGCTGGCCAGCACCAACCTTTCGGCCACCAGGTAACCCGGATCAATATTGACCAGTCGGTTTCCCTTCTCGGTCTGCTCATCTTCCAACCCATTGGTATGAACTTTGATCGAGGCTAAATCTTCCTGGCGGATCAACCGATCAAAGCTGGCAAACCGGCGGCACAAGACCTTACCCATCTCGGCACCATAATAATCGGTGTAGTTGAATGGCAGCAAAGGGCTGACAAAATCAAGTATGCCATAATGGGCGGCCACTCTGGACAATGTAACGTTTATGCGCTCCCCAGAGGAGGAGATCACGCTGACGAACAGCTTTGCCGGTTTCGGCTCCTGTGGAATGCTCATATGACCTCTGACGAGACCAGGTGTTACCTCCCGGGATACTTACAAGCAATACGGCCGTTCTAGACGTTCTATCCCTCGATCAGACGTATCCCCGTCGACCAACGCAGGTATAACGAAACCCCAGGGCCCGCATTTTCCCCGGCTCGTAGATGTTCCTGAGATCAACCACCACCGGGTCTCTCAGGAGTTCGGTCATCCGCTGCCAATTTAGATTACGGAACTGGTTCCATTCCGTGATGATTACCAAACAGTGCGCACCTCGAGCGACATCATACGCATCCTTGGCATAATACACAGACCTGAATATTTTCCGAGCTTCTCTCATCCCAGCCGGATCAAAAACCCTTATTTCGGCCCCCTGCCTCTGCAAACCCCTGATTATCGTTATGGATGGAGCCTCGCGCATATCGTCCGTATTAGGTTTAAAAGTAAGGCCGAGGATGGCAATCACCTTTCCCTCTGAGCCACCTATGGCGTTGCTGATCTTTTCGATCATCAGTTTCGGTTGGCGCCTGTTTACTCGGCTTACGGCCTTGACAATTTCAAAGTTGTATCCATGGTCCCGGCCAATCTTCTCGATTGCCCTGATATCCTTGGGAAAACAAGAACCACCAAAGCCGGGACCGGGATGGAGAAATTTAGACCCTATACGTCCATCCAGGCCCATTCCTTTTGCCACCTGATGAACGTCGGCACCCACCTGTTCGCATATATTGGCCATCTCATTGATAAAGGAAATCTTGGTGGCCAGAAAAGCGTTTGAGGCATATTTAATCATCTCTGAAGTTTGCACATCGGTGATCACAAACGGGGTCTCGATAAGATAAAGGGGACTGTAGAGATCCTTCAAGATGGCAACGGCCTGATCGCTCTCCGTTCCAATTATTACCCGATTGGGCCGCATAAAATCCTCAATGGCCGAACCCTCTCTGAGAAATTCGGGATTGGAAACCACATCAAAGGCAACACCTGACTTGCGCTCTTCCTCTATGATTTGATTTATGCTTTGACTAGTGCCCACAGGTACAGTGCTCTTGGTGACAATTACCTTGTAGCCGTCCAGGTTGTGGCCAATGGTCACCGCTACCTCCCTTATATACTTCAGATCGGCACTACCATCAGGAGCTGAGGGTGTGCCGACTGCAATGAAGACTACCAGTGCTTGCCGGATGGCACTGCCGGCCTCTGTGCTGAAACTCAAACGGCCCTCCTGGACATTCTTGCGAACAAGTTCCGTAAGGCCTGGCTCATAAAAGGGTACTTCGCCTTTCGTCAAGAGCTCGATCTTGCCTTCATCTTTGTCAACACAGGTAACGTTGACCCCAAATTCCGCAAAACAGGCACCAGTTACCAACCCTACATATCCTACGCCCACCACACAAATATGCATTGCAGTTGCTCCTCAGATAAAGGCAAAGGGTATTTTCCAAATAAAACTGACTGGTTTTGCGGTGTGAGGCTTAGAGTGTTTAACAACGACCATTCCACCGAAGCGAGTCGAGAGAGGGTGAGGCTTGTCAGGTTCCTCTCGTCCAACCTTGATCCAAGATTAGGTTGCTGTCAGCCAGAGTTTCTTGCAGTTTAGCGGCAGGAACCGTAGCCGTTCCCACTTCACCAACCACAATGCCAGCAGCCAGATTTGCCAGTACGGCGGCCTGTTTGGCCGTCAACCCGGCCGCTAAAGCCAAAGTGAAGGTCGCTATAACAGTGTCACCTGCGCCAGATACATCAAATACCTTCCTGGCCACCGTGGGGATTGGTGCTACCTGGCCGTCGCCCTCGAATAGGGTCATCCCTCTATCTCCCTGAGTGATAAGGACGATCTCGCAGCCGAGTTCTTCGAGCAAACGGAATCCAGCTCTCCTGAGGCTCTGATCGTCTTCTATCTGAATTCCGGACATTTGCTGAGCTTCATAATTGTTGGGAGTGATAAGAGTAACATCCTGGTAAAAGGCCAGATTACGGACTGAGGGATCCACTGCCAGGATAGTCTGACTATCTTGGCACTGGGAGCGGATGCCGTCCATCAGGCTACGAGTTACCACACCCTTACCATAGTCGGCAACCACAATTGCATCACACTCACTTAGCTCCTCTTTGAGGGTGGCGAGAATCTTCTGGATGCTGGCCTCGCTCACAGGCTCTCGCTTCTCTCGATCAACCCTTACCACTTGCTGAGCGTGAGCCACTATTCTGGGTTTTATCGTGGTGGGCCGCCCATCCTCGAACACCAGTCCCTTGATTGAACTGTTCAGCTCGCCCAACCTGCGGGGCAACTCTTTCCCCATAGGGTCGTTGCCAATTACTCCGCACAGCAAGGCACTGCCGCCCAGAGCGATTATATTGTTGAGCACATTGCCAGCCCCACCTAGCCGGCTATCTTCTCCCCCCACTTCCACTTCCACAACCGGAACTGGTGCCTCGGGTGAAATCCTCTCTACCCGGCCCCAGAGGTATTCGTCCATAATCACGTCACCCACCACCAGGATCCGGCATGAGGTAAATTTATCTATTCCATCGGAGAGAACTTTGGGATCATAAGGGGGCGACATTTGTAGAATCTACCTTTTGGAAAATACGCTGGCTGCACCAGAATATAGCACAGCATTGTAAGGAAGCCAGCACTTTTTTTGCTAGAGATCAACAAGGCCTATTCAGAACCAAAGGCTGTGCCAGGCAGAATAATCCGAGGAGCGTTGGAGTACCGGAGTGCTGGAGTATTGGAGGGAAACGAATTTTTCTCTGGTATTCATTCCCTAAATTCCTCCAATACTCCAAAAACCCGCGCGGTTGGGTGGGCTCTCAAACCTCCTCCAGCGGTCCAACAGAGACGGGCTCTTTGGATCTGCAAATGGCTGGTCATTTACAAACCAATGTGCTTCAATTAAACTTCAGCCATATGCGACGTACCTTGTTGAGATATCTTTTGGTTGAAGAGACGATTCCCTTCTTCGTCAGCCTATTCGTACTGACCCTTGTTTTATTTCTAGGAAAGACCATCCGCTACACCAAGCTGCTCTTTATCACTGGCTCCGGTTTGGCTGACTTTGCTAAACTCCTGGCTTGTCTGGTTCCTTACTTGTTGGCCTTCACCATTCCTATGGCCACCCTATTGGCCATTCTTCTCGCCTTTGCCAGGTTGGCTCATGACAACGAACTCACCGCCATGAAAGCTGCTGGCATCAGTCTCTATCAAACAATCCCTCCAGTGGCTTTGCTGGCGGGGTTCGCTTGCTTGGTCACCTTAGCCCTATCCAACTTTGTTCTCCCCCATGCCAACAGCGCCTTCCAACGCACCGT
This sequence comes from Deltaproteobacteria bacterium, assembly GCA_037384945.1. Lineage (GTDB taxonomy): Bacteria > Desulfobacterota > Syntrophobacteria > BM002 > BM002 > BM002. Next base: position 1,101 of record JARRNM010000126.1, on the reverse strand, counting down.
CTTGGAGATGGCCCGCTCCAGAGGCCAGCTGATTCTCAAAGAGAGGGTGTTTAATGATCAGTTTGCCGGCCTGGTTTTCTTCATTAACAGCATCTCCCCTGATGGCAAACATTTACGAGAGGTATTCATTTCTGACAACCGATCACCTGAGACAAAAAGATCTATTATTGCCGAGGAAGGTTTTGTGATCTCCTCAACCGACGGGAACCGAATGATCCTTAGACTCCTTCGGGGTACAATCTTTCGGGTGGGAGCAGAGATGCAGAGCCTGCAAACCATCCGCTTCCGCAATTATGACTTCAACTTTGATTTGGCCTCTCTTGCTCTGACTGATAAGGAATTCCATAAGTCGGAACGGCATCTTACTTTTACTGAATTAAGCAAGGCAATGGCTGCAGCCAGGTCCGGTTCAAAGGAATACGGCAGGCTGTCCTATGAATTCCACCGACGCTTGTCTCTCCCATTCGCCTGCATTGTTTTGGGATTTCTCGCTGCGCCGTTGAGCGTCCAATCCAGGACCGGCTCCCGATTCTCGGGAGTGGTTCTTGGTATACTTCTTTTTTTGCTTTATTATGTTTTCATCTCAGGTGCCAAGGCCCTGGGTGAAAAAGGATCGTGTCCACCTGCGGTCGGCCTATGGCTGCCAAATGTCATTTTTTCTATCCTGGCAATATTCTTGTGGATCAAGACCGCGAGGGAGTCCCGGTTCAAGCCAGTTGTCGCCGTTCAAAGATTGGTAGGAGCAATTACTACCCGAGTAAAATCCCGTTGAAGACTTGACCCACCAGTTCACCCCAAAGAACACCCAGGCCACAAAACGAGCATAGAGCACAGAGCCATGGGCATAGCTTGTGCTAAACCGTGAACGGTTAATGGTAAACCGGTTATGGTTTGGCTCCCCAACCCTTTACCGTTCACCATTGACCGTTTAATCCTTCTTCCTCTATGCCCTATGCTCTATGCTCTATGCTCTATGGGAATTAACGAAATCCACCCTTGCGGTATAAGCGCCAAGAAAGCATGCAAGCCGCCAGCAGAGGATGGCGTTCCAGCCGCGGAGTCGACTCAACCCTGACCCCGGAGTGTCGCTCTATTTTCCAC
>JARRNM010000125.1:0-9139 GCA_037384945.1 Deltaproteobacteria bacterium | reverse complement strand
GCTGATAGCCCTCATCCCCATTTGTTAACTGACAGGCAAAATTGCGTGTAAAGATTCCTTACAAGGATAAGATATGGTTATTTCAGTATAAATTTTATAACGAAGGGACTAGTAAAAAAATGCTGTTAGCTATCTTTACAGATAACCCCGATCATCTGGATCGAATCCGCTCTCGACTGCGAGACAGTTTTGCTTTTTTCAGCATTACAGTCTTTTTCCATCTTAATAGCTTAATTTAATTGTTTCAGGTAGTTAGCTGCACACCTTCCTGGATCTCTCCCCATACCGCCCCCACCTTAACCCTGAAATTCTTTTTCCTGGCACAGGATTTGCCCAACAAACAAGGCAGAAAGGTGGCCAGGAAAGAGCGTTGTTTCCTATGGAGATCCGGATGCAAGATCCGATTTTAGTTGTAAGCGCCAACGAACAACACTGTCTCGAGCTTTGTGCTGCATTAGAAGGGGAGGATTATCCAATTCAGCGGTTGAACTCACTCGAGCACTTGGCAAGAACCACAAATGGATGCGATTGTCGCCTGGCGATTTTGGATCTGGACAGCTTGCCCGTAGATAACAGGCTCATTAAGAAACTCAAGCGAAGAAACCCTTCACTTCGCATTATAGGTTTTTCTAGTCGCTCTTTTCATCCTGAATTGCAAGAGGCCATGAGCAGTCACATTTACGCTTGTCTCGGCACACCTGTCGACGAGGAAGAGTTGGTCTTTTGGGTGAAGAGCTCCCTGGAAGTATAAAAGCTCACGCTCTTCTTCCATATCCACATAAGCTTTAGCAGGGGAGACCTTGCACCCCTCGAAAAAAGAGGTATCTGACCATGTGCAGCAATAAGAGAATCCATCAGCTTTTTGTCCTGGCGGTGGTGGTGAGCCTGATCTTGTCCGTCTCTGCTTTGGGGGCCGAGCAGGAGTCAGCAGTGGTCACCGATCTGCCGCAGCCTGAAATCTCTAGACCTCAGTTCTACTGCGGCTATTGTCATCTGCTCACCTATCCAGCCATTTTTAATAAGGGCTACGAACTCTGGAAAAAGAGCAAACACATTAAAGCGAGTTGTGTGGACTGCCACTACCCGCCTCAATACGATGGAAAGGTGCAGCAGGACTACCAATTGACCGGCACCGAGACCAAGCATATCCCTAAAAATATCTCAGCTCAAATGCAAGACCGTTTCAGCTATCTTCCCATTGGTGGTGACTCTATTCAAACAAGGTCGACTATCGTTGATGCCAGCTGCCTGACACCTGACTGCCACGGCAAGCCCGAGGACGATTTCATGACCAAAAGAATTGAGATGGGTGAGAAGAAAATAAAGTTTCGCCATAAACCCCACTTTGACGAGAAGAAACAAATTGAGGGAATGAAGATGGGTTGTACCTCCTGCCACCAGCATTTGACCGAGAACAAACACTTTGAAGTGAGCAAAGCAGCCTGCACCCTCTGTCATTTCAAGAACGCCAAATATAACCGGGGCCGAGGTGAATGCGAATTATGCCATACGCTCCCGACAAAGCCCATCCAGGAAACCGGCGGAAAGCGGGTTACCCATGCCATGCTCAAGAGGGAAAAGGTCTCCTGCGCCGGGTGTCATCTTGATCTGCTGAAAGCCGTGGGAGGCGCTTCATATCGGGAATACTTCGAAAGTAGAACCCTGAACATCGCTTTGCTAATGGGAGCCGGTGGCATGCGGGAGAACTGTCAACAGTGTCACCTCGCGGAAAAGGACCTCAAAGAAAAAGACAACAAAAAGTTGATGCACCAGGAGCACGTCGCCAAGCCCACTGCGCGGTGCTTCGACTGTCACCGCGGTTGGAGAGGCTGGAAACCAGGTTACCTCCATGTGGGGATCTTACAATCTGGTCTGGCCAAAAAGTGAAAATTTCCACCTGGTGAGATAAGACTTTCGTGTACTACTCAGCGCGCAAACAGTATTCCACCATGAATGACACCGTGTTTTTAGTGAAAACTATGGACCTGAGGGAACGAGGATGAACATTAGCAGACGCGATTTCTTAGGTGTTGCGGGAGCCATGGTAGCCGCCACTGCGGCAGGCAATCCCAAAAACGCATTTGGTGCACGCAAGCCGAAAGCCCCTTTGAATCCCTATGGCTGTGTAGTGGACCTTACGGCCTGTGTTGGTTGTCGAACCTGTGAACAGGCGTGCAATCGAGTGAACCACCTGCCGCCACCCAAGGAACGGCTAGACGATCGTACTGTTCTCGACCAAAAGCGCAGGCCCAGCACCGGCGCTTTTACGGTAATCAACCGTTACTACTCAGGCAGGCTTGACCAACAAAATCAATTGGTCCCCACCTATGTCAAGGTCCAATGCATGCATTGTCAGGATCCGGCGTGCGCTTCGGCCTGTATTACGGGCGCCTTGCACAAGCAAGAAAACGGCGCGGTCACCTACGACAAATCCAAATGCGTTGGTTGTCGCTACTGCCTGATGGCCTGTCCCTTCCAGATCCCCGCCTATGAGTATTTTGATCCTCTCTCACCCCGGGTGCGAAAATGTACCTTCTGTTATGATCGAATCAGCCAAGACGGCAAACCTGCCTGTGCTGCTGCTTGCCCCATGGAGGCCATCACCTTTGGCAACCGCAAGATGTTGTTGGAGGTGACCCGCCGAAAGATTGCAGCCAACCCTATGCGTTATATCAACAAGATTTACGGCGAGCTCGAGGTAGGCGGCACATCCTGGATGTACATTTCCAAGGAGCCATTTGAGAAGCTGGGCTTCCTGACCTTGCCCCATTATCCCATGCCCCATCTTACCGAGACCATCCAACATACGATTTTTGCGTATATGTGGGCGCCCATCACCCTATTCACCATTCTGGCAGGAGTCATGTGGAAGATGAATCCCGAACAGATCGACCATGCTCCGGAACTTCCTGCACAGCAGCCACAGCAAGCACAGGAGGAATACGTATGAATTCTCACCCTCACCCCAAACCTGCCCCTCTTGGAATTAGGTTCTGGACCCCAGGTGCGCTGGTCTTGTTTGCTGTGATGTTGATGGGATTTTGTTTTATCATTGCCCGCTACCTCGGGGGCTTAGCGGTGGTGAGCAACCTCGACAATCAGCATCCTTGGGGATTGTGGATCGGCATCGATGTGGCCACGGGTGTGGCTCTCGCCGCTGGCGGCTTTACTACGGCAGCAATTGCCCACATCTTCGGCAAACACCAGTATGAGGCAGTAACTCGACCGGCATTGTTGACCGCCACCTTAGGCTACACCTTTGTCGCCATAGGTCTGGCCATTGATGTGGGACGTTCTTGGGCCCTGCCGAAGCCCATCATGTTCTGGCAGGGAAACTCGGTTCTGTTTGAAGTGGCCATGTGCGTGGTGGTCTATACGCACGTTCTCTATATCGAATTCATGCCGATTGTGGTGGAGCGTTTTAAAGGAAGGGTAAACCTCCCGGGGCCATTCGGTATTCTCAATGATCGGGTCGAAGGTCTTTTGGCATTCGCCGACTCCATACTCGGCAAGACCATGTGGGTTTTTATCATTGCCGGGGTGGTCCTCTCCTGTATGCACCAGTCGGGGCTGGGATCGCTCATGCTCATTGCCCCAACCAAGCTGCATCCTCTCTGGTACACTCCTATTTTGCCTCTCCTCTTTCTTACTTCTGCCATTGCTGCGGGGTATCCCATGGTTGTTTTTGAGACCACCGTGGCCACCGCCTCATTTAAACGGGCAGGTGAAATGGAGGTTTTGGCCCCCCTTACCGGAGTCACCAAATACTTACTGGGAATCTACATCGCTCTGAAAATCGGCGACATGCTTTTCCGGGGAACGTATGTCTATTTATTTGATGGTTCAATTGAGAGCCGCGCCTTTATGGTGGAGATGCTGGCAATGATCGTTCCCTGGTTCATGCTCATGAGTCAGCGACTGCGAAGCAAAAGGCATACTCTGTTTATCGCCTGCACCACTATCGTCCTGGGAATTGCCCTGAATCGCTGTAATGTTTTTCTTATCGGATTCAATCCCCCTTATGCGGTCAAATCCTACTTTCCATCCATCAGTGAGATGGCGATAACCGCCTGCCTGCTCTGCAGTATCACCTTCTTGTATCGGCTGGCTGTTACCTATCTTCCGGTTTTAAGCGCCCCCAGCCTTGAGAGCTTGGAAAAGGAGCCATCATGAAGCGCTCGAGCAGAAGCAAACCAACATTCGTATTGATAGGCTTGCTTGTCCTGTCGCTGCTTACGGTGCCGGCAGTTGCCCCGTCTGCAGCCGATGGACCCGAGGGGGCTGACAAAACCGGATTGAGAGCGGTTTTGGTTGGTCTCATCGACAGTATCTTTGAAAGAGATAGGCCAGAGGAGTCAAAACCTGCGGCGATCAAGACCAAGCCGCCGGTTCACCGGGCATGGCATGATCGGGTGGCCTCGGCAAGAGAAAGAGCCAAGGAGACCAGGCCTCTGGTCAGGGATGTATTCAAGGAAACAGCTTCAGAGAGACGTGCCCGCCTTGCTTACAGGTTGAGGCCCAAAGATATTCCTCCTGAGTACAACTTCTTTGTGATGAATTCTCCTCTGCTCAACGAGGAAGATGATTTTTACGGGCCCGTCCGCTTCATGCACAAAAAGCATGCAAGCATTTCAAATGATTGTACCGTGTGCCATCATTATCGCGCAGACGAGCCTGATGGTTCAGAGACCATGCGTTGTTCAGCCTGCCATCAGAACTCCTTCCACCCCATGGCACCGGACCGGGTAGGGCTCAAGGGTGCTATCCACCGCCAGTGTACGGGCTGCCACAAGAAACTCCACAGGGGCCCCATCCGCTGCTCGAGCGGTTGCCACGAAAAGAGAGTAAGGGACCATAGCGACCTTGTCGAGCTCTCCGGAAAACCCGACCCATTCGAGGTAACCAGGGAGTGCCTCCGATGCCACCCTACTCAAGGAGAGGAGATGCTACGTTCCACTCACTGGCTGTGGAAAGGCCCATCTCCGTATACTCTGGGTCAAGACAAGCGGGTAGATCTGGGTAAGGGCACCGTGACCGTCAATAATTTCTGCGTGAGTGTTTCCAGCAATTGGCCTCGTTGTACTGGCTGTCATGCCGGTTATGGTTGGAAAGACGCGACCTTTGACTTTACCGACCAAAGCAGGATCGACTGCCTCGTTTGCCATGATACCACCGGTACGTATAGAAAGGATCTCAAAGGCGCAGGCATGCCGGACCCTTCAGTGGATTTGGTCATGGTTGCCAAAAAAGTGGGAAAGCCCAGTCGAAAAAGCTGCGGCACCTGTCATTTCTCGGGAGGTGACCAGGACTTTGTCAGGCACGGTAAGTTAAACGCCCTTCTGGATTTTCACGGCAGCAGTTGCGATGTCCACATGGGGGGGCTGGGTTTTCAGTGCCATGATTGCCACAAGACCAGAAATCACAAAATTGCCGGCCGCAGTATCGCCCTGCCTGTGGCTGAAGGCAGCCGATCCTGTAACCACTGTCACACCGATGCACCCCATCAGGAAAATTCGCTTTTGACCCATCATCTGAACAAACATTCCGATCATATAGCCTGTGTGACCTGTCATCACCCCGTCTACGCCAAGTACACTCCGGTGAAGACCTATTGGGATTGGTCCACTGCCGGAGACAAAGAGCGCGAAGTCAAACGGGACGAATTTGGCATGCCGGACTACGATTGGCAGGCAGGTGACTTTACCTGGGGCCGTGAAATCAAGCCGGTTTATGCCTGGTATAACGGCCAAGTAAAGCGTTACCTACTGGGCGACCCGATCAATCCCGAGGGCATTACCACCCTAAACGAACCAGTAGGCGACATCAGGGATCGGGAGTCAAAGATCTATCCTTTTAAAATCATGGGTGGTACGCAGGCCGCTGATGCCAAGTACAACTACCTCCTCGTGCCTCATCTGGCGGGGCCTGGTGGGTTTTGGCAGACTCTGGATTGGCAGAAATCCTTTGCCTCTGGAGCTGCGGCTTCAGAACTGGCCTACAGCGGTGAGTACAAGTGGGTGGAGACCGCCATGTATCTCAGCCTTAATCATGAAGTCCTACCCAAGGTGTTTGCCCTTTCTTGTGTTCAGTGCCATGAGAGTCTAAGGAACCCCCTTGCCTGCGGGCGCTGCCATCAGAAAAAGGGCGGGGTGAATTTTAAGGAACTGGCTTTCTCCGGCATTGACGAAAAATTGATACATCTAACCCGAAAAGCTGATCGCAGTGAGGTTAATGCAACTGATTGGCTAAATTTCAAAGCTCTGGGTTACGAGGGTGATCCAATAATATACGGAGGTCGCTTCAAGAAACTGCCTCTGGGTTTGAAGGTGGCCTCACAGAAGAAATAGGAGAGGAAACGCAAACTCTAGCTCTAATCCGGATGTTTCAGGCCTTGGAGAAAATCGTGAAATATCCGGGTTAACACGGGTGCATTATGGGAGTGGAAAAAGAGAGAAAAGGGAAGAGGGGAGTGCTGAGATCTTTCACCTCTTGCAGAACGATGGCTCTCGGGGCTGCGCTGCTATTCATTGCTTACCTAGGGGGGTGCGCAAAGACCATTCCTCAGGGAAACGTCACCTCACCGAAGCCAACAGCCCCAGCAGCCTCGGAGACCGAACAAGAAAATTCAGCAGAGACCGCCCCGGTGGTGGAGGTAGCGGTTCCTGCAACCGCAGTGGTCACTCCGGCTGAGGGGGTAGCGATTCCAGCAGCCGGTGAACCCGAGCCGGACTCAGACAAAGAAAAATCTCCTGCCTCGCAACCGGTAGCAGGAGACGAGAAATTAGCCTTTCACCTGAAACCGATGGAGGAACTCGCTCCGCAAAAACCGGAGAAACCCACGGTTTCACCCAGAATCCTTGAAGATCAGACCATGGAAACCAGAATGCCCCAGAGGGTGGCCGACCTGGCGGCCAAATCGAAGATGTACCATCCCGCCCATTCACCTATAAAGGAAGGCGAATCCTGTGTCTCAGCCAAATGTCACATTGAGATGATCAAGGTAAGATATGTTCACGCTCCAGTGGCCACCGGAGCCTGTTTGATTTGCCATGCCAATATCAAAAAAGACCCTCCTTTCGGACTGGTCAGTACCGGGGTGGATTTATGCTGGAGATGCCATAAAAATCAGAAGCTCTTGATCTTCCAGTCCAAGTACCTGCATAAGATTGTAAAAGATGAAGGCTGCATTGGCTGTCATAACTCTCACGGCTCCAAGACAACCAAGTTCCTCCTTAACAAAGACGAACTCACCCTGTGTGTCGACTGCCACAAGAAGGAAACCAAGAAGGTCATGGAGCGAATTGCCCGGGCCACGGTGGTTCATAAACCAGTGGCCGAGGGCAGGTGCGCCGGTTGTCACACTCCCCATGCCTCCAATTACAACAAACTCTTAAAAGGAGGGCCCAAGGATGTGGTCCTTTGTTTCAGCTGCCACAAGAAAATGGGGGAGAAAACAAGAAATGCCCTTTACAAGCACGGTCCTGTCCAGCAAGAGATGTGCAGCACTTGCCACGAGCCCCACGCGGGGTATGTGGCCAAGAATTTGAAGTACAATTTTGACAAGAAGTTTTACAACTCCTTTGATCTCGAGGTCTACTCCCTTTGTTTCAAATGCCACAAGGAGTCCGTGGTGTTGGACAAGCGGACGACATCCCTGACCAATTTTCGCAATGGAGACCGAAACCTTCACTTTCTTCATGTAAACCGGGAAAAGGGTAGAACTTGTCTTGCCTGCCACGAGGTCCATATGGGTTCTCAAAGGCGGCACATTCGTAAACTTTCCCCCTTCGGCACCTGGGAGATTCCCATAAACTTTACCCTGACGGACACGGGTGGAAAATGTTCTGCCAATTGCCACATCCCCAAAGAATATGATCGGGAAAACCCTGTAAAGCTTATGATAGATGAGGAAGAGAAAAACCTTGAGATGGTGAAAAAATAGGTGTCAGGTGTCGGGTGTCAGGTTTCAGGGAAGAGAAACAAAAAAGCTGAAACCTGAGCACTGAAACCTGAAACTTTCTCTGTAGAAGGGCACACTTTATGAGCAAGGCAAGAGTTCTTTCTTGGCTGATTTTCCTGGTTATCGGCTCACACTTGTCGTCGGTTCTTGCCCTTGGACATTTTAAGCAAGGGGACGGAGTGCCGAACTTTGCCGTCCGCACTATCGACGGCAGTCATATCAGCATGGACGCGCTGAAAGGAAAGATAATCGTCCTTTCCTTCTGGAAGCAGGACGATGAAAAGTCAAGCAAGGTGTTGGCCGACCTGTCCCGGATCAGTCAGGAGTACAAGGACAAAGAAGTAACCTTTCTGGCAATCAATGGGGATAAAGCCTCAGATCAACAGATACGGGAAATGGCCCTGGCAAGAAAACTCACCTGTTTTCTCGCCAGTGACCCCGATTTGACCACTTATAGCAGTTTGGGCATCTTGGTGCTGCCCACCACTCTGATCATCGGACCAGAGGGTAAGCTGGAATTTATCGAGGAACTCTACTCAAGGAATTTTTATGGCCAGACCAAAGCTTACTTAAGATTCGTTCTCGGCGAAATTAACCGGTCTCAGCTGGAGGCTGAACTAGATCCAGGCGAGTCGGTAAAATTATCACCGGCCAGAATAAAAGCGGAGCGATACGTCAATATGGCCCTCCTGCTCTTGGATCTAAAGGAAAAGGCCAAGGCCAGGGAGTCTTTTAAAAAGGCGGCGGAGGCCGACCCCTCCTTTCCTGAGCCCCATCTGCATTTGGCCGGGCTATGTTTGCAGGATAAAGAGGTCAGTGAGGCCGGGAATGAGTTAGAGGAGGCACTAAAATTGAATCCAAGCCCAAGACAAGGAAATCTTCTCCAGGGTTTAACCTATGCGAGTCAGGGCGAGGATGGGCTGGCCGTTGCCGTCTTGCTGGAGGTAATTGAAAACAATCCTCAACCACCACCTGAGGCCTACTATCAGATTGGTAGAATCTATGAGAAGCAGAATAGGACCGCCGAAGCACTAGGAGCATATCAGGCGGCCCTGGAACTTCTCCTTGCCAAGTAAGGTTACAGTGTCCAGGTGTCAGGAAAACTGAAACCCGAAAACTGAAACCTGAAACCTCAACAATGAAACATTGGTCATTGTCACAATCGCTATGCGAATAAGG
>JARRNM010000124.1:6326-20866 GCA_037384945.1 Deltaproteobacteria bacterium | reverse complement strand
GCCGAGCGATGGCGCGAGCGTAAACCAGGCTCTGCAACCGCCCGCTCTGATTTTCACGTACGCCACAGATTCCCCGCTTTTGGTCTTTGATGACACAGCGGTGCGCACAGAGATGGCACTGAACTCGTTGTTCTTCCAACTGCTCATAGAGCATTGCCTCTCGCATGTGCTAAACTCCCGACGCGGAGACGCGATGACGCGGCGAAAGGATAGATTCCTCTGCCTAGTCCATTCTTTCTTGCAGGTAAAATCCTCGCTTTGAACGTATTGCACCTAGTGAGATAGGAACAAAATCAAGCTTTGTTCATGTGTAAATGATACACATATTTCGATGAGTTAGAAAAGAGAGATCAAACTATGTTTTTAGACTATACGGTTAGCTTTGTTTTTCTCCGTGTACCCGTATCGTCTTTTCTCCCTCAGGGATGCAGAATTGCCTCAGGTGGGTGCTTCACTTTCCACACAGGCGGCGGTGAAAATACCTTGAGGGTCCCCTGAGGCAGTTGGCCGTGTTTCTTGTGCAGCGGCGCCTTTAGGTGGTCTTTGCAGGTGATAAATCGGTAGCTTATGTCCACTTTCATCACAATAAAGGCACCCAAGGGATTTTGCTGAAAGAAGGGATGCTGCTCCACAGGACGCGCAATTTTCCCTAAGGTCTGCGGGAAAAACAGGGCCGTTCCCCACTGAATAGGGATAGACCCCATGATTTTTCTAATCATTTCCTTGAGTTCCCAGACGCTGAAAAAACGAGCCTGGCAATAAATGTTGTCCTTTAGCAATCCCCTGAGGCGACGATGCATAGCCATCAGTGCATATTTATTGAGCACTCCCAAAACCACGCGGCGGCTCGCAACTCTCAAGGCCTCCGCCAGTGCTTTCTCCGGATCTTCCGCGAACTCCAAGGTGTTGATCAGGGTGGCGAGATCAAACTCATTGTCCTCGAAGGGGAGATGTTCGGCCCAACCGAGGTGAAGGTCCGCACCTCCCCGCAGTCGACTTCGTGCCAGCTCCAGCATGTAGGGACTTGCATCCAGGCCGGTCACCTGGAGTCCCAAATCTCTAAACCATTCGAGATGAATACCTGTGCCGGATCCAATGTCTAGAAGTCTTTCCCCAGGACGGGGTTCCAGATAGCGCTTGATGAGAGCCCGCTCCAGTTGAAGCACCCGGGCGCCACCCGGCCTCTGGTACCATTCATCATAGTGCTGGGCGCACTTATGATCAAACCCGCACTTCAAGGCAATTCCTCCCTATTGCTCTAAGTTTACCGCTATTATAGCAGTCTTGTCTCTATTCTCAAATTTCGACCATCAGACCGGACACTTTGGTGATTTCGACTTTGAGAAGGCATAGGGCATGGAGCAGTGGGTAGGAAGTAGATTATAGATTGCAGATTTCGGATTTCTTAGCTGCCTGCTGCAAGCTCGCCTTTGGCGGCGTCCGCTGCCGGTCGTCCGTCGTCCGTTGAAGTTACTTTTTGCTGTTTTTGTATTTTCAATGGACTACTGACCACGGACTACTGACCTCGTGCTGCTTAGTGCTTAGTCCATAGTGCGTAGTACCCTCTGTCGTCTGACTTCTGACCTCTAATACCTGTCTCGCCAGACCTCCCTTCTCGCTGCATCAGAGCGCACCGCGCTTTGCTGCTAAATATCCTCCCTGAGCACCGCCCCTCTTGCGCCTGAACTCACCAGCTTGCTGTACCTGTAGGCATATCCTTCCTTGATCTTGGGCTCCGGGGCTCGCCAACCTTTCCGCCGTCTCTCGAGTTCATCCTCAGAGACTTTTAAGTTCAACCGTTTGGCGCTAATGTTGATCTCGATCCGATCTCCCTCCTCCACCAGGGCTATGGGACCACCCTCAGCTGCTTCTGGAGAAATGTGGCCTATAGCGGCACCCTTGGTGCCACCACTGAACCGGCCGTCGGTGATCAAAGCAACCTCCTTGTCTAAACCCATTCCCGCAATAGCAGAGGTGGGAGTCAGCATCTCTCGCATCCCAGGTCCGCCCTTGGGTCCTTCATAGCGAATCACCACCACATCACCAGGGTTAATTTGCCGGTTCATAATGGCTTCCGCCGCGGCCTCTTCCGAATCGAATACCCGGGCGGTTCCCTCATTTACCATCATTTCAGGGGCCACAGCCGATTGTTTAACTACTGCACCCTCCGGAGCCAGGTTGCCGAACAAAATTGCTATGCCCCCTTCGGCGTGGTAAGCCTCCTTTATTTTTCGAATTACTTTAGAATCCTTCACTTGCACGCCCTGGAGATTTTCTCTCACGCTCTTGCCGGTCACGGTCAAGGGCTCTTGATGAATCAACTCGGCCTCAGCCAGTCTGGCCATTACTCCGTGAACCCCTCCGGCTGCATCTAAATCCTCCAGCCGGTGAGGTCCTGCTGGGCTCAAGCTGCAGAGATGAGGAATTCTTTGGCTGACCTGATTGAACAGATCCAGGTCAAGATCGATCTTTGCTTCATTGGCGATGGCAGGAACATGAAGAACCGTGTTGGTAGAACAACCCAAGGCCATATCTATGGCAATGGCGTTCTCGAAGGCCTCTCTGGTGGCGATTTGTCTCGGCTTTATGTTGCGGGAAATCAATTCCATAATCCCCATGCCCGCTTTCTTCGCCAGCCGATAACGAGCCGCAGCCACAGCTGGAATGGTACCATTGCCAGGAAGTCCAAGGCCCAAGGCCTCTGTGAGACAATTCATCGAATTGGCGGTAAACATTCCGGCACAAGAGCCACATCCGGGGCAAGCGCAATCCTCTAGCTCGGTCAACTTTTCTTCACTCATCTTCTCGGATTTTACTGCCCCCACTCCCTCGAAAACAGTTATTAAATCAATTACTTTGTTCTCCATCCTGCCAGCCAGCATGGGGCCACCGCTAACAACCACCGCAGGAATGTTTAGCCGGAGAAGGGCCATGAGCATCCCCGGGACCACTTTGTCACAATTGGGGATCGCTACAATGCCATCGAATGGATGAGCCCTCGCCATTATCTCCACTGAATCGGCTATGAGTTCACGGCTGCACAAAGAATATTTCATACCCTCATGGTTCATCGCAATGCCATCACAAACGCCAATGGTATTAAACTCTATTGGTGTCCCGCCGGCCAATCGAATACCCGCTTTAACCGCCTCGGCTATTCGATCCAGATGGATATGGCCTGGAATAATTTCGTTGGCCGAGTTCGCTATACCCACCATAGGCCGGGCGATCTCTTCATCGGTGAGACCCATTGCTTTAAATAAAGAGCGGTGGGGGGCTTTCTCCACTCCTTTTTTCATAACATCGCTACGCATGGCATTCCCTCGAAGATTTAATGAAGTTGTAACCGCGGGCAGTCAGTCTTGCCGGCAAGCAGAGATTTTATAGTTATTAAGATACCTAGGAACTTTAGAATAAAACCCCTTCATTATCAAGGACAAAAATAACACTTGACAGTGTTTGGTGATAACTATAGTTTACTTTCGAAAGTTAACTGACCTTCTGATTTAAGCCACCAGGAAGAATGAAATGGACGATTACAAAGCCCTTTATCCTATTGGCATTGTTGCTGAGCTCCTGAATATCCATCCCCGCACCCTGAGAATCTATGAGCGCGAGGGTTTGATCAAACCAGCCCGTCGCAGCGGCAAGAGGTTCTTTTCAAACAACGACTTGAAATGGCTCAGGTGTCTGCGCAAGCTGATTCATGAAGACGGCCTCAATATTGCCGGGATAAAGAAGCTGTTGACCCTTGCCAGCTGCTGGGAAATTCGTCACTGTACTGAAGAAGAACGCAAGAATTGCCCAGCAGTGCTTGATTTTCCCGTTCCTTGCTGGGAGCTGAAGCCTAAAGCTTGCCGCTATAAAGATCTTGAGTGCGACAACTGCAAGGTTTATCTTACCAAGAAAGAACAACTGATGCTGGACAACTGTTGCGACGAGACGCCCTCTTAGCCAATACTCCATTAATCTCTGACTGGATACGAGTGAGTCATGGCGGCTTGGCTTTGTAGAAGAAGCGCTCCTATTTTCCAACATCCTTACCCGCTAATGTTACCGACTGACGTTAGAGTATAAACACAAGATGATACTCAACAGCCAAGGCTTGCGAGGCCAAAGTTGCACCATTCCCATTATTCCGGCGTCCCCTTTTAACCTGAAATTTTGCCCTACCTCGACTTGACGGAGACTCCCGGACTTTTTATAATCTGTTCATTCATGGAAGCCGACTGAACAAGTTCCAAGATGTAAAATGTACCTGAAGGATGCACTTGCGGATGAACTTGTGAGAGTGGTGGTCTGTACACAGTTATTGAAATCCCTCTCTAAAAAGGGGCCGCCTTACACCAATAAGCGCCAAATTTCCAGCTGAGGCTACTATGTACACTGTGGGCATCGACATAGGTTCTGTAAGCATCAATTGTGTGGCATTAGATAAAGATGGTGACCTTGTTTACGAAGCACCCTATCAGCGCCATTTCGGTAGATTTGTGCCACAAACTTTGCAGACCTTTGAGACTATATATCAGCGCTTTGGCGAGGATCAGGTAAGATCCGTCGCCTTTACCGGCAATCATGGCAAAATCATTGCCTCCCATCTCAAGGCTCTTTACGAATATGAATCTATCACCCAGGTGCTCGGGGTACTCTACCTTGTTCCCGACGCCGCTGCCATCGTCACCATGGGAGGTCAAGATGCCGCCTTGTACCTACTCACCCATCGTGAAGGCCAATGGTACCTGAAATCATTCGCCATGAATGGACCTTGCGCTGCCGGGACCGGCTCCTTTATCGACCAGCAAGCAGAAAGACTCTCGTCATTTCTTTATGACGAAAATGCGACTTTTTCTCAAGAGCGAATATCAGAGATTCTTGCCGACTTTGTTGCCCGGGGTCAGGAGAGCACCGGTGCTGCTCCGGTGGCTTGCCGCTGCACCGTCTTTACCAAATCGGATATGATCCATCTGCAAAACAAAGGCGAGCCCCTGGCAAACATTATCGCAGGCTTGCATCAGGGCAACGCTGCCAACTACATTAGCACTATTGTTGCCAGCCAGGAGGTGAAAGCCCCGGTTGTTTTTATCGGAGGTGTAGCCAGCAATCAGCTGCAAGTTGAGGCCTTTCGTCGCTACTTTCCGGACCTGATTGTCCCCCACCACCACACCTCTCTGGGAGCACTGGGGGCAGCAGTTTTTGCCCTTCGGCAAAATGAGCGAAGCAAGCCAGATCTCTCTGCTTTGGAGAGAATGGCGGATGAGGCAGCCAGCGACTTCCTGAGAGCCCCGCCCTTGCGGTTGCACAAGACCAAGTTCACCGATAATGTGATAATCCCTAGGAGAACGCAACTACCTAGTACAAAGCTGCAAGTTTACTTGGGGGTAGACATTGGCTCCACCACTACGAAAACCGTTCTCATGGATGTCAATCGAAATATTATCCACAAGCAGTACGTTCGCACCCAAGGCAAACCCATCGAAGTAACCCAGAGGCTTTTGGCCGGCATAAATGAAGAATTTGGAGATAGTCTGGAGTTCTTAGGCACAGCCACTACTGGGTCAGGCCGTCACGTGGCAGGAGATTTCATTAATGCAGATCTCATTATTGATGAAATCACTGCCCATGCCCGGGCAGCAGTCCATTGGGATCCTGAGGTAGACACGGTTTTCGAGATAGGCGGTCAGGATTCAAAATATATTTGGATTGAGCAGGGCAACCCCATGGACTTTGACATGAACAAGGTCTGTGCCGCCGGAACCGGAAGCTTTCTTCACGAACTGGCTAACAAACTCCGAATAAACATTGTTAAGGAATTCCAGGAGATTGCCCTGTCCTCCAAGACCCCGATCAACTTGGCCGAGCGCTGTACCGTGTTTATGGAATCCGACCTGGTTTCCTACGCCCAGAAAGGTGCCCGCCTGGAAGACCTTATCGGGGGGCTCTGTTATGCTATTGTCCACAATTACCTCAACCGGGTGGTGGGAAAAAGGAGGATCGGCAAGCGAATAATGTTTCTCGGTGGGCCTTCCTTGAACAAAGGGATTGTGGCAGCCTTCGAAAATGTTCTTAGGCAAGAAATCATCATGCCGGAGCATCGAGAGGTTCTCGGCGCTCACGGTGCCGCCCTGAGCATCATGGAGAAACGGCTGAATTCTCAAGTGGTGCGGTCGAATTTCCTCGGGCTCGAGCCTCTGATAAAAGCTGACATTTCCCACAAGGAGAGGATTTGTCACGCTGACAAGAACTGTCACAACGAGTGCAAGTTGAAGATCTATGACTTCAGCGGCCGCAAAAGTGTCTGGGGAGGAGACTGTGGCCGCTATGAAATGAGGGGAGATAGGAAAGCGACCGAAGAGGACTGGTTCAAGAAGCGTGAACTTCTTCTTCTCCGTTACCTCAAAGACGGGGTGGTGGATTGGCAAGAGCTTCAAACTAGCGGGGTGGCGGCCAACCAAACTCTTGAGTCCTTCAACGGCAAACCTACCATAGCTATACCGCGAGCCCTCCACATGCTGCAACACGGCATACTCTGGGCTCATTTCTGGACCAAGTTGGGTTTCGCCGTTGTTCTTTCACCTAGGACCAACCATGAAATTTCAGTCGCCGGCATTGAGTCCATGACCTCGGAGACTTGCTATCCTATAAAGGTTTTCCATGGCCATGTTAAAACCCTTATGGAAAAGACCCGCTATCTCTTCCTTCCCACCATCATAAACATGCCCACGCCCCGAACCGAGGAAACCGGCTATTTCTGTCCCCTGGTGCAGGGGAGTCAGTACATGGCCAAGGCGGCCCTGGATATCCCTGACTCTGCCCTGATTTCCCCTACCGTCTACTTGAGGGAATCCGTTGGAAAAATAGTTCTGGACCTTCATCGGAACCTCGGGAATCGTTTCGGTATCAGCCAGCGCCAAATTGATCGCGCCTATCGTCAAGCTCTGGAGGTTCAGCTCGCCTTTCAAAAGGATTCTATCCTCCTCGGCCGGGACATCTTGGAATCTCTGCAAGCCAACGACCTTTGGGTTGCGGTGAGCGGCCGTCCCTATAACCTCTACGATGAGAGGTTGAATCTAAAACTTGGACACAATCTGGCCAAACTGGGGATCAAGGCCATCCCTCAGGATTTATTGGACACCGCAAATGTGGACTTGAGCGATTTTCCCAATATGTTCTGGGGTTCTGGCGCTCAGATTCTCCGCACAGCCAAGTTCGTTAAGGCCAGTTCCGGGGCTTATGGTTTACATCTTACCAATTTTAGTTGTGGTGCCGACTCCTTTATTGAACACTTTTATCGCCACGTCATGGGACAGAAGCCTTATCTTATCCTAGAGCTAGACGAACACAGTGCCGTGGCTGGAATGATTACTCGGCTGGAAGCGTTCAAGAATGTGATTCAGAACGAGCACAACCAAACTCTCAGAAGTTGGCAGGAAACAAAGTGTTGCGCCTCGTAGACAGTGGTCCGTGGCTAAAGACGCATAGGGCATAGAGCATAGGGCCAGACGACAGAGGGCAGAGGACAGAAGACAAGAAATTTCGAAATTCGAAATTGCGTGCCTTGGGCTGTGAACCTTGCGCCCTAAACCTCTAACGCTATGGAAAAAAAGAATTGAGAAATGGGTCAGTTTGAGACACTGAAGGCTAAGGTCGGCAAATTCAGCTTGGCCAACAAGACCATACTCATACCAGAGATGGGCCGTTCCGGAAGCTTGCTCATTGCTGCCGCCATGCGGAGCTTCGGCATCGATGCTCAAGTAATGGCAACCTACAAAGGCCTGCAGCTGGGCAAGCAATACACTTCCGGCAAAGAATGTTTTCCTTGCCAGGTCACTCTGGGAGATGTCCTATACCATTTGGAGCGAGAAAAAGAGTTACTCGGAGAGTCCTTTGACGCCGAAAACTATCTTTACTTCATGGCTGAATCTGGGGGACCATGTAGATTCGGCATGTATAACAAACTGCACCGAATCATCCTAGACTCCCTGGATGGTTTCAGCAAGACCAGCATTACCTCTCTCACCGCCGAGGACTCCTATTCCCTTGGCGGCTTAATGAAGCCTGAGGAGAAAACCCACTTCCGCAGATCTGCCTATGTGGCCGTAGTCATCAGTGATATTCTTGATCGAATGCTCTGGCGCACTCGTCCCTACGAGAAGGAAAAAGGCCAGGCCGAAGCCCATTACGACAAAGCCCTGAACGATATGTGTCTGGCAGTAGAAATGCACGGCCGCAAGAAGAGATTCCAGCAAATCTACAGGATCCTAGAAGAGGCACTCAGAAATGCTCAGGATATAATAGATCCGACGATTCCGCCAAAACCGCTTATAGGTATGGTGGGAGAGATTTACGTGCGCAGGCACACCAAATCAAACCAGGACCTTATCAAACTCCTGGAGAATTATGGGGGCGAGGTGGTCAACGCCACTCTAACCGAATGGGTTAACTACGTTTCCTATGAGAATTTGCGGAAGGCAAAGAGGAAGGCCATTATAGCCCTGAGGCAGCGTGACCTCAAATCAGTGCATGACCACTTGCGTAACTGGCTGAACAACCGCATTGAACTGACTTACCAGTATTTCCGCATGGATCAGGTTTATCGCCTGGCCAAGAAACGCCTCGATATTCATGAAGATCACAAGATTGACAAACTCGAAAAGCAGCTTGATAATGATCGCCTCTTTTCTTTTCACGTAGGGACCGAAACGGGTCTGAGCATCGGTGCAGCTTTGGAGTACTGCCGCCACGGCTTTGATGGGATCGTTAACGTCTTTCCCTTCACCTGCATGCCCAGCGCCATGTGCTCAGCAATTCTCAAACCTCTCCTTGACCGCAAGCAAATTCCCTATATAGATGCCGCTTACGACGGCACCTACCAACCCAACCTCGAGGCAGCGATTCGTACCTTTATGTACCAGGCCACACAGCATCAAGAGAAGCGGTTGGCGCAGAGCGCATAGAAACAGCCGGCAGCTAGCAACTGGCAGCAGGCAGCAACTCTTGACTCGCGGTAAGGTACCTTTCTGCTAGCCGCAAATAAATGCTGAGCCACTCGATCTGAGGACCGAGAGTGCTGCCCGTTGCCTGCTGTCGCCTGCCAGCTGGGAATTGCCCCATGCTCCATCCTCTTTTGGCAACCGACAACGGACAACGGACAACAGCCTTCTTCCCTGCGCAATTCCCTTGCATTAACCCGACCCCTGGTTTATTTTATCTTGAAGTTAATCCAGGGTCTGCACTACCCGGCAAAAGAATAGTGTGAGTTAGTTTGTGCCAAGGAGGCGAGCTGCCGAGATCAAGGCGTATCTGAGACATGGGCCGACAAATGCTAATTAATGCCGACGAGCCCGAAGAGTATCGTCTGGCAATCATCTCAGGAAAGAAGCTGGAGGAATTTTACCTCGAGACCACCACCCGTGAAAACACCGTGGGCAACATTTACAAAGGGGTGGTTGAAAATATTCAGCCCAGCCTCCAAGCAGCTTTTGTAAACATCGGCACTGAAAAAAACGGCTTCCTTCAGCTGCAGGAGATTCATCACGACTATTATCAACAAGAGCCACCCAGCGAAGGTAAACGCGCTAGTATCCAGGATGCCCTCAGGTCGGGCCAGGAGCTCATGGTCCAGGTGGTAAAGGAAGCTACACCTACCAAGGGAGCGTTCCTCACCACCTATATTTCTCTTCCAGGCCGTTATCTTGTCTTTATGCCTGGCAGCAAGCACGGAGGCATCTCTCGAAGAATCGAAGATGAAGAACAGCGTCAGCGGTTGAGAGCAATTATCAGCCAGCTTAAGGTGCCCGAGGGAATCCAGCTCATCGTGCGAACTGCCGGTGAGAACCGAACCAAGCGCGAGTTGTCCAAGGATTTCGGCTACCTGTTTCGGCTCTGGAACAATATAAAGGCTACTGCCCAAGAGGCGAAACCTCCAGCCCTCCTTTATCAGGAAAGAGATCTAACCATACGGGCAATCAGAGATTATTTCACCACCGGCGTAAACAAAATTCTAGTTGACAACAAGGAAGTCTATAAACGGGTAAAGGACTTTATGGCTGTGGTTTCTCCTCGCCATCGATGGTTGGTTAAACTCTACAAAGAGAAGCGGCCGATTTTTGCCGAGTATCAGCTGGAGAACCAGATCGAGACCATCTACGACAACAGGGTTCCTCTGAAATCCGGAGGCTTTCTGCTCATAGACATCACCGAGGCCTTGGTAGCCGTGGACGTTAACTCGGGTAGATACAGCCGCGAGAAAGAGTTAGAGGAAACAGCATTTAGGACAAACCTAGAGGCAGCAGTGGAGGTGCCACGACAGTTGAGGCTGCGCGACTTGGGGGGGTTAATCGTCATCGATTTCATCGATATGAAAGATCGCAAGCACATTCGCCAGGTGGAGAGAACCCTTCGGGAGGAGTTCAAGAAAGATCGGGCCAGAACGGAAATGGGACGGATAAGCAAGTTTGGCCTAATGGAAATATCACGCCAGAGACTTCGCCCTTCCCTGCAATCCGCTTCGTATGTTGCTTGTAGCCGTTGCGGCGGCGCCGGGGTAGTCCGTTCCACCGAGGCAACCGCCCTCTCCTATCTTCGCAAAATCTGGTTGGAGCTCAGCCGTGGTGAAGTGAATAAGGTTCACGGATATTTTTCCAAGGAAGTTGCAGATTACTTGCTAAACAGAAAACGAGCTGAAATCCTAAAACTGGAGAGCCGGTATTCGGCAAACATTCACATTGAGGGGAGCCGGGACACAATGTCCGGAGAAGGAAAATTAGAATTTTCCCGCGACGAAGTGGCAGGATAGGTGGCCAAAGAGCCACAGGATTGCGGATTTGGGATGTGAGATATATGTGATGTGAGATTACAGATTTTTTAGCTGCTTGCTGTCATCTCTCCTCTGTCTTCTGACCTCCGACCTCTAACTTCTGACCCTATGCGCCACGCACTTTGCCTAAAGCCTGGCGAAACTTATCAGTAATAGTTCTAAGAGGGGACCCTTAGACTATAACTGTCTTCCTCACTATGGCCACTACTTCATCAGGATCATCCACCAACTGGATTAGGTCCATATCCTCAGCCGAAACCTTGCCTGTCACCAGTAGCTGCTTACGTAGCCATTTCACCAGACCTGTCCAATAATCATTACCCACCAAAATCACCGGAAAGGGCTTGATGCGATCCGTCTGGATAAGGGTTACTGCCTCGAATAATTCATCAAGAGTGCCAAAACCGCCGGGGAAAACCACATAGGCCTGAGCATATTTTACAAACATGACCTTACGGACGAAGAAATACTTGAAGCCCAGGGTCACATTGGCGTAGTCATTGGGCTGTTGCTCCAAGGGCAGGTGAATGTTCAATCCCACGGATTGAGCACCACCTTCGACCGCACCCCGGTTGGCTGCCTCCATCAGGCCGGGACCGCCGCCGGTAATCACATTAAAACCATTTTCCGCAAATAGCCTGGCAGTGGTCCTCGCCTTTTCGTACAGTGGATCGTCCGGTACGACGCGAGAAGAACCAAAGATGGACACTGCTGGATAGATTTCCGCCATTGTCTCGAAGCCATCGACAAATTCGGCCATTATCCGAAAGAGCCGCCAACTTTCATTCACCGTAAAATCGTCTATTAGATACCGTCTCTCAACCATCTTGTACTCCCTGTGGCATTTGTTCGTGGACCACATAGCCAAAGGCTAAAGCCGAGTAGTCAGTTGACAGTAGCCAGTAAGGCTTGCACAACGTAGAGCTTCATTGATCATTTCTCATTGATCATTTCGCATTTTGCAACCACAGGTAATAGACATGACAATGTTTCCGGCCAACGATAAATGGTAAATGATAAATGTGAGATGAGAAATCTGCCTGCTGCCTGCTGTCCGCTGCCAGTTATATTTCTCCATGCTCTATGGCAAAACAAAAAAAGCGGGATAACCCCGCCCTAATTATCAAGGTCTCAGGCTGAGCCCGGCAGCAAGAGCTATCGGGAAACCACCTCTTTCAGGTTATGCAAATATTCGTTCACCAGCCGTTCTTGATCCGTTTGGTTAATTAACTTTCGTACGCTGTCCTCGGCTGCCTTCACCGCCTCATCGATCACTTGGCGCCGGAGCTCGGTTTTTGCCTCTTCAACACTGTAGACAGCTTCCACTCTGGCCTTTTCCAGCATGTGTTCAGCCGTTTGGTTAGCGTTTGCGATGATTTTATCTCGTTCTTTTTCCCCTATCTCACCAATAGCAGTCTTCAGTTTAAGGGTCTCTGCCTCAAGGTCCTCCAACTGTTTTTCTACCTCTTCCAACTCCCGTTGGGCCAGGAGATAGGCCTCCTCGCTCCCTTGGAGCTTCTCACGAATGGACCGGGCTGATTCTTGGAAAAAGCGGCTGAGTGGCTCCTTCAGCACTTTGACTATAAAGAATACGAGAATCAAAAAATTGATCACCCGCCAGCAGTCCATCCAGATCTTCCTGAAATTACTCGTTCCCTGCTGACCTTCCGCGGCTAGAGCGACCAGGGCCAAGCCTCCAACCAGGGTGATCAGGAGAAGGCCCACAAGAAAAAGGCGCAATCCCTTCTTATCCCGATATAGGTTCATGTCGGTTTTCTTCCGAGTACCTTCTCCACTAAAATCTGAGAAAGTTCAGTCGCCTGGCGTGAGAGTTCCAGCCTCAACTTCTCTCTCTCTGCTGCCAATGCCTGTTGAGTTGAGCTTACGATTTGAGCTGCTTCCTCGGCTACCGCCCTAAGATTTTCTTCTTCTTTCTCCTTGAGCTCTTGCTTCAGCTGCTCCTGCTTCTCTCGTGCCTGAATCTTCTCCTCCCTGAGCTGTTTCTCATAACTCTCCAGCCTCAGACTGGCAGTTTCTTGGAGTCTCTGGGTATTTTCCTTCCAGCTGGCTATCTTCTCTTGGCGCTCATCTATCACCTGGCTGATGGGCCTGAAGAGCAGACGGTTCAAAACGAAAACTACGATCAGAAACTGCAGAACTTGAATGACAATAGTGAGGTTGATTTCAATCATAGGGTCACCTGGAAAAAATCCGCTTCCTCCGGGCTCAAGATGCCAGATGCTGGTTAGTGGACAGACGATACACTCTGTAGCTCAATCTTGCTTCAAGGATCCAGAATCAAGTGTCCTGCTTATTGTTCAGACCACAAAGATCATCAGCAGTGCCACAACCAACGAATATATGCCGGTGCTTTCGGCCACGGCTTGGCCTACCAGCATGGTACGAATTACTACTGAGGAGGTCTCCGGATTGCGGGCAATGGACTCGCAGGCACTGCCGGCCACCAACCCCTCGCCAACTCCCGGGCCAATGGCACCGAGACCCATACACAGTCCCGCCGCCAGAAAAGCCGGAATCTCGATCAAACGGACCACTGAAAAATCTCGAAACAACAGCAGCAAAGCTACCACCAGCGAGTAAATGCCTGTGCTCTCAGCCACTGCCTGGCCCACCAGCATAGTGCGCAGCAGTTCATCGGCTACCGCAGGCTGACGCCCCATACCTTCACATGCCTTGCTGGCGGCATACCCCTCCCCCACCCCGGGACCGATGGCCCCGAAGCCCATGGAGAGTCCGGCCCCAACATAGGCGGCCAACCTGACCCAGTCGGTGAGATCCATGGAGATCGCCTCTTTTTCACACCACAAAGATCAGAAGCAGAGCTACTACCAGGGAATAGATTCCTGTGGACTCTGCAACCGCCTGGCCTACAAGCATGGTGCGAGTCAGCAGTCCGGCTTCTCTCGGATTCCGACCTATGGCCTCACAGGCCTTGGCAGCGGTAATACCTTCACCCACACCCGGGCCGATGGCACCAAAACCCATTGCCAAACCTGCTCCCAAGAGCGCCGCAGCTCTGACTATATCAGCTCCACTTATTTCCATAGTTCTCCATCCTCCTTTCCTTATACATCTGTTGCATCACCTGATCTGAACCGATATATAAACCAAGGTGAGCATCGTGAAGACAAAGGCCTGGATTGTCCCGACAAACAAGCCAAAAAAAGCGTAGAGAAATGGCGGCAAGATCAAGCCATATGCCAGGTGGGAGACCACGATGATAATGATGCTGCCTCCCATTATATTGCCGAAAAGACGAAAAGATATGGAGATCACCTTGGCCAATTCTCCCACCACATTCAGAGGCATCATGAAAAAGATAGGCTTAAAATATTCCGTTATGTAATTTTTGAACCCCTTTACCTTGATTGCAGTCCCGTGCGATATGAAAAACCCCATGATGCCGAGACCTAGCGTCGTATTCAAATCCTTGGTAGGCTCCTCCATGAAAGGGACGAGGCCGATCCAGTTGCACATAAGCAGGAAGATGAACAGAGCGCAAACCAGAGGGTAGTAGCGCTTGCCCCATTGCTCTCCCAATGCATCAACGGACAGATCCTTTACCCAACTCACCAGCAGTTCACTAAGCTGCTGCCACGGGCCAGGAACCATCGCCCTGCGACGAGTTGCCAGCACGGTAAATATCAGGATGAGACCTATTATCAACCAGGTCATCAACAGGGTGTCGCTGTTGACCGTAAAG
>JARRNM010000124.1:0-6306 GCA_037384945.1 Deltaproteobacteria bacterium | reverse complement strand
TTTCGTCTTTTCGGCAATATAATGGGAGGCAGCATCATTATCATCGTGGTCTCCCACCTGGCATATGGCTTCCATAGCATTCCTTCGGTGCCGGCCACTATCTCTTAGCGGTCAGCTTCTCTTCTGATAGCAGAGGAGAAGCTACATCCAACGAGTCCCGACTCAAGCTATTCCTCTGGCCTGGACCGACCGATGGTGTCGAACTCTTGCTCATAAAGAAATGGTAAAAGACGGCGGCCTTCATCAACAGAAGACCGACCACTGTTGCAGCGAAGTTAAATGACGGCAGTTTAAGGGCTAAAATCAGGGGCACACTGAGCAAGACAAATCGGCAAATGAAGCCAAGATAGAAAGTGATTCTGCTCTGACGTACCAGCCGCCGCGGCAGGAGTAAAGCCATCAGCTTGAAGTCGGCCACACTAAAAATGCTTCCCAGGGCTATACCTTTGGCAGCCGCCTTCTGGTTGAAGACAAGGCAAGTACAGGCTGCGGCCAAGGCGAGAAACAGTGTTTTCTTGATAAGAGTCTTTTGCAGGGTGAGATAATCGCTCATGAGAATGCACTCGAGCCTCGAAACCTTATGGAGAGTCGTCTTCAGTAGATCCGTCGGTGTACTGCGCCTCCAGCTCCTTAATCTGTCGGTAGACGGTAAAGCCGCCGCCAGCAATACCAAGAAGTATGAAAATGGTCAGAAAAATCCCCTTGGTTCCAAGCCACTTGTCAAGATAGTAGCCTATGGCGAAACCAAGACCGATACAGCCCACCATGGTCAGTCCCAATTGCGAAACCAATACGAGCTGCTCAAAAATCTTCCGGGTCTCTTTACCCAGCATGCAGTGCAGAGAGTGCAGAGGATGCTCGTTTGAGCATCCTCTAAGGTTGTAAGAAATTTCACTTATTGTGGCAAAGTTACCATAGGGTAAATCTTTTGAAATGTCCAGATATTTTTTCGGTCCGGCAACAGCCCTACTTTTAAGCCAATCTGCCAGGTTTTCAATTAATAATCTTGCTGGCCCTTGGGAGATTCAGGAAAGGCTTTAGTCCGATTAGCCTGACTGGTTAGATGGTGAGATTCAACAGGGGAAAACGGGCAATCTCCTGGATTTGTTTCCCTTGACACCCTATGGTCTGCTCTCTATAATGAAGAGCTTTACAACTTTATCGGACTTTCACTGACTACAAGAACTATGTTCGAAAATCTAAGCGAAAAGTTCAACCGAACTCTCAAACGCCTCAAAGGGCAGGGGAAACTCACGGACAAGCATATCAAGGAAGCTATGCGCGAGGTTCGTCTCGCCTTGCTTGAGGCGGATGTGAACTACAAAGTGGCCAAGCAGTTTGTGGCTGACCTTGCCGAGCGGGCCACTGGCGTGGAGGTCATGCAAAGCCTTACTCCAGGCCAGCAGGTGGTCAAAATTGTCCATGAGGCCCTGACCCAGCTCATGGGCGCTGAAGCTGCCCCCCTTGATCTTTCCGGCCGCACTCCCCTGATTTACATGTTAGTGGGCCTTCAGGGATCCGGCAAAACTACCACCGCCGGCAAGCTGGCCCTCTATCTCAAAGATTCTAACCGAAAACCCTGCCTCGTTCCAACTGACGTCTATCGACCTGCGGCCATCGACCAGCTGCAAACCCTGGGAAAACAGCTTTCCATCCCGGTTTTTCCCGCCACCGTTAACATGAATCCTGTGGAGATTGCCACTAAGGCCCTTGGCTATGCGGCCCAAGAGGGATGCGACATCTTGATTGTAGACACCGCCGGTAGACTCCACATTGATACCGAGCTCATGGACGAATTGGATGAAATCAAAGCGAAAATATCGCCCCGAGAGATTCTTCTCGTCGCCGACTCCATGACCGGCCAGGACGCGGTGCAGGTTGCTGAAGCCTTCAACCAAGCGTTGGATATAACCGGAATCATCCTCAGCAAGATGGACGGCGATGCCCGGGGAGGGGCCGCCCTCTCCATGCGCACCGTAACCGGCAGACCCATCAAGTTTTGTGGCATCGGCGAAAAATTAGATGCTTTGGAGACTTTTCACCCGGAGCGCATGGCCTCGCGCATTTTGGGAATGGGAGATGTCCTTTCTCTTATAGAGAAGGCTGAAAAAGCCTTTGATGCCAAACAGGCCCAAGAACTACAAGAGAAACTGATAAAGGACACCTTCACCCTTGAGGATTTTCGTGATCAGTTGCAGCAGGTCAAGAAAATGGGCTCTTTGGAACAGATTTTGGGGATGCTTCCCGGTATGGGCAAATTGAAACAGTTGCGCCACCTGCAACCCGATGATCGCGAACTCATACGCGTTGAGGCCATTATCAATTCCATGACTGCCGAGGAGAGGCGTAAACATACGATCATCAATGCAAGCCGTCGCAAAAGGATTGCCAGGGGCAGCGGCACTTCGGTACAGGAAGTCAATAAACTTCTTAAGAACTATGGACAAATGAAAAAGATGTTGCACAAGTTGGGTAAGAGTGGTAAAGGCGGTATCCGTTCACCTCGAGGGGGGATTCCTTTGCCCTTTTGATGACAATATAAGCGCTCTGGCAGCTTAGAGGAACACAACTGGGTGTCCAATCGACATGGAGGAGTAAAAAAGAGTATGGCTGTACGAATTCGACTCACACGAAAAGGTGCAAAGAAAAGACCATTTTACCGGATTGTAGTTGCTAATTCAGAAGCGCCGAGAGATGGCAAGTTCCTGGAGATCATTGGTACGTACAACCCTTTGACCGATCCAGCAGAAATACAGATTGATCCGGAGAAGCTTCGGATTTGGCTCGACCGTGGTGCCCAGCCAACGGATACGGTGAGAAGTTTAATCAAGCAAAAGGGTTTGCTTACTGGGGCGGCCTAGAACCGGGGAACCAAGTTTTGAGGAGGTGCCTTCCGGAGATCCAAAACGGCAGATAGCAAGAAACGGAGCGGTTGTCTGGGGTCCTCCGCCAGCCGGTTTTTTGCAAGTTTCGGCTGTGCAACCTAATATTTTCAGAGCCAGACCTATTCTACTCCTTTGGCTTAGTGGAGGTCACCATGTTGAAGGAACTTATTGAACTTATAGCTAAAGCGCTGGTGGATCACCCTGAACAAGTTGAGGTTTCAGAGTTAGAAGGAGAGCAGACATCTGTTATCGAACTGCGGGTGGCCAAGGAGGATCTCGGTAAGGTAATCGGCAAACAAGGACGCACTGCTCGGGCAATGAGAACGATACTGAGCGCTGCATCTACGAAGATCCGCAAGCGGGCGGTTCTAGAAATTATCGAATGAAAGCGATGATCAGCAAGCCATCGCTCTCCATCGGGAAGGTGGTCAAAGCGCACGGGTTGAAAGGCCACCTGAAGGTTCTTCCTTACGGGGAAACCTTTTCGACTCTCTTTGCTGAGGAAAAGATTACTGCGAATCTGGCGGATGGTACTTCGTTAACCTTGACCGTGGCCGAGATTCGCCCCCATCAGAAGACTTTTCTTCTAAGGTGTCACGAGATAGGCACAGGTGAACGAGCCCGCCGCTTGGTTGGGGCTGAACTTTGTGTGCCCGAGTCGCGCTTACCTCCCACAGCTTCTGGTGAGTTCTACTGGTATCAGCTAATAGGACTCGAAGTGGTGGACACTGAGGGGCAGAAGCTGGGAACTCTGGAGGAGATTATAGAAACCGGGAGTAACGACGTCTACGTGGTACGCCAAGGAAGGAAGGAAATCCTCGTTCCGGCCCTAGAGGAGGTCGTCAGGGAGGTGGATCTCCATCACCGCTTGATGACCGTCGATCTTCCGGAAACCCAATAAGAGAGCGTTTGAGCGGTAATGCTCGATCGAAGCTTATTCGTTATAGGTTATTAGGAAAATCGTCAATCTCTCCTTTATATTTCATTTAAAATAGAATGAGATAGTTTGAATAATTCTTATCTTAATACGAATAACTAATGACCAATAACGGATAAACCCTAATTGAGTTAAAACTCATTTAGGGTATCAACGCAATGATCATTGACATTCTGACCATATTTCCCGGTATGGTGGCAGGGCCAATTAGCGAATCGATTATTGGTAAGGCCGCAGAGCGAAAGCTCATTGAGATCCGGGTCATCAATATTCGCGATTACGCTACCGATCCCCATCGAACCACAGATGACCGGCCCTTCGGCGGCGGCAGCGGCATGGTAATGAAGCCCGAACCCCTGGTGGCGGCCATTGGCGATATTCGGGAAAATTACCCCCCTGCTAGGGTTATACTGTTGAGCCCTCAGGGCAGGATTTTTGACCAGGGTATTGCTTTCGAACTTAGTCGACTGGACCATATATGCCTAGTTTGCGGTCGATACGAAGGAGTCGATGAGAGGATTCGTGATCATTACGTAGATGACGAAATCTCCATTGGCGACTATGTCCTAACCGGCGGCGAACTTGCTGCCTTGGTTGTAGTAGACGCAGTAGCCAGGCTGCTTCCCGGTGTACTAGGCAGCAATGAGTCTCTAACTGAAGAGAGTTTTATCACCGGGTTGTTGGAGTACCCACATTACACTCGGCCTGAGATCTTTGGTGAGCATCGGGTACCGAATATACTCCTTTCTGGGAATCATGGCGCCATTCGCCGTTGGCGTCGCCAGCAGGCCCTGGTGCGCACCCGGCAGAGGCGACCCGACCTTCTGGAAAAATACCAACTCAGTCGGGAGGATGAGGAACTTCTGGCAGAGGCCATCCGGGAGGAAGGAGATTAGAAGATTAGGAAACCGGAGAACTTGGGGATTAGTGAATTGCTCTGCCCAGTATCTAATTTTCTAATTAACTAATTGTCTAATTGTTGTACTAAGAACATGAATGTCCATGTGGCGTTGCTCCACTACCCTGTGTATAACCGTCAGCGCCAGATCATTGTCTCCTCGGTGACCAATCTGGACATTCACGACATCGCCCGCGCGGCTCTCACATACGGAGTCAGTCGCTTTTATCTGATCACACCTTTGGAAGACCAGTTGAGGTTGATCCGAAGGCTTTTGTCCCACTGGCGGGAGGGGTATGGGTCGACTCGTCACCCTGAAAGAAAGCTAGCGCTGGACCTAGTAACCCCAGCTACCTCATTGGCTGAGGTAGTTGGTATTATTGAAACTGATTGTGGCCAGAAACCAGAACTTTTGGTGACCAGTGCCTCCCTGTCTGACGCCACTCTAAGCTATTCGGAGGCGAGAGAAAGAATTCAACAGGGAAAACCCTTCCTGATATTGTTTGGCACGGGATGGGGGCTGACCAAGGAAGTACTGGCTATGGCTGACAGTACCTTGGCTCCCATTCAAGGATTTTCTGACTATAATCATTTGTCGGTACGCTCAGCAGCCGCCATCATCCTTGACAGGCTGATGGGAAGATTAAACGAAAACTACTTACGGTAAGCGGAATACTAAATGCTGGATTGTGGATGCTTGGTTCCGAATAAGGGATTCCAGTTTGAAGTGAGGAGACTCCAATGAACACTATGCATTTACTTGATAGAGAACAGATGCGGACAGATATTCCCCAGTTCAAGCCAGGGGATACGGTAAAAGTTCATGTGAGAATTCGCGAAGGAGACAAAGAACGTATTCAGGTTTTTCAAGGGGTGGTCATACGAAAACGTAAAGGAAGGATAAACTCCACCTTTACCGTGCGAAAGATCTCTTACGGTATAGGGGTAGAGCGAATTTTCCCCCTCCATTCCCCGATGATCGACAAGGTCGAATTGGTCAGCCGTGGCCGCGTGCGGCGCTCACGCCTTTATTATTTGCGTAAATTAAGAGGAAAAGCTGCCCGCATCCGTGAGTTACGGCCTCGATCATGAGGGTAAACCGTAAGCGGTAAAAGGTAACCGGTTGAAATGGTATCTTTTCTCCCTTTACCCTTCACTGTTCACCAGCCTGAAAGGTGATGGCTGAAAGCCGAAAGCTCTGGAACATGGCCAAGCGGCCGTCGCAATCATCGCTGTTTCCTGAAGATCCTCGGGATCCCTGGTATTTCGAGCGCAGGGCACACCAGCGCAATTTCCGCCGCATAGCCGGTGTAGACGAAGCAGGCCGTGGTCCCCTTGCCGGTCCTGTAGTGGCAGCAGCGGTGGTGCTCCCGTACGAAATTGACCTGCCAAACGTCCGCGATTCGAAACAACTTAGCCTTAGCCAACGAGAAGCCTGCTATGAAAAAATCTGCTCTGTAGCCGCCGATATTGGCGTGGGAGAAGTAAGTGCCGCGGAGATCGACCGCACCAACATACTTGCAGCCAGCTTGAAGGCCATGCATAAGGCAGTCTCACAGATGGAGTCCCTTCCCGACTTCCTTTTG
>JARRNM010000123.1:3818-12994 GCA_037384945.1 Deltaproteobacteria bacterium | reverse complement strand
CTTCGGCGGGTCCGCGTAGCGGAATTCAACAGGGCTGACGGAAGGTCTGTGTCACTTCCCCGGGTGTGGTTGGGGGAGCCCCTGGCCCCGTTCAGCAGGAACGGGGAACAGGGAGGGGGTGTTTTCCCCCGGCCACAGCCGGGCTAGAAGTGACCAGACCGTGAGCTCCTGGAACGACAGAAGAGACATCAGCTGGGCCACTTTCACTTGCGCACAAATGTAAACTGGCTACTGAAAAGAGGTTACAAGAATGGTTCACTCATCTTTGGGGAAACTTCTGTCTCTATGTAGGCTTTACAGGCCTGTAAAAGTCTCATAAAATCCTCTAGGTTAATAGTGAGTTCAACCGTTCAAGTACATTTGCATTTCGGATACCCGGTAGATTGATCCTGCCTTGTGACTTCGAGAGGGTACGGTGGGAAAGAGAAGGCCCAAGAAAAAGTCTCCACGGAAAAAGAAAAGTCTCGAAACAAAGCCAACTTCTGAGAACACGGTGGATAGCGGCAGAACCACAGATTTTCGGAGTCACTTCCTGACACTATTAGTCTCCTTGGTTTTGGTCCTGGCCACTTGTGCCGTCTATCTGCATGTAACCGGGTATGATTTTGCACTCCTTGATGACAATCTTTATGTTTATGAAAATCCTCATGTTCAAAATGGCCTAACATCAGACAGCATAATCTGGGCCTTCACTACTACTCACGCCGGATTGAATATTCCACTGACCTGGTTATCTCTCATGCTCGATTTCGAGCTCTATGGTCTGGATGCAGGTGGGTATCATCTGACCAATTTGCTCCTGCACCTAGCAAATGTGCTCTTGCTCTTTTTTGTACTCAAACTCATGACCGGCGATCTGTGGCGGAGTGGTTTCGTTGCCGCCCTCTTTGCTCTCCACCCCCTGCATGTGGAGTCGGTCGCCTGGGTGACAGAGCGCAAGGATGTTTTGAGCACCCTGTTCTGGATGCTCACCATGTGGGCTTACTTTCGTTATGTACAAGGTCCAACCGCAAAAAGATATCTGCTGATCCTTGTTCCTCTTGTTTTCGGCCTCTTAGCCAAGCCCATGCTGGTGACCCTCCCCTTTGTTCTGCTGTTGTTAGACTATTGGCCCCTGGGCCGGTTTCAGGTTGGCCAGTCTCCAGATGGTCCTGAGGTAACGGTTCAAGGATCGATCAAGTCCGGGCAACCTATGTCATCGGTTCTCAGCCTGGTATGGGAAAAGATCCCCTTATTTGCTCTGGTGGCAGTCTCGAGCGTTGTGACTTTCCTGGCAGAAAAGAGTGGGGGGGCCTTAGCGCATTCTGAATCTTGGCCTATCTCCATTAGGATCGCCAACGGACTGCTTTCCTATGTAAAGTACATGGGAAAGATGATTTGGCCTCATAATCTGGCAATATTTTATCCCCACCCGGGCCACAGCTTGCCAATGTGGAAGGCAGCCGGGGCTGGTTTTTTACTTCTGTGCATCTCTATTCTGGTTGTGCGGGGGGCACGTCGTTATCCATACCTTTTAGTGGGCTGGCTCTGGTACATTGGAACTCTCGTACCGGTAATAGGCTTTGTGCAGGTGGGGTCACAGGCTATGGCTGACAGGTTCACTTATATCCCGCTCATCGGCCTGTTCATCATCATAGGCTGGGGTGTTCCTGAGATTGTGCCACGGTGGCCTCATAGAAACCTATCCCTGGCTACGCTATCAACTACTGTGCTCTTATTTCTTACGGTGCTGACATGGAAGCAGGTTCAGTATTGGCAGAACGGTATATCGCTTTTTGAGCATACCCTCGAGGTAACTTCCAACAATTGGCTCTGCAACTACAATCTGGGGACTGCTCTTGACAAACAGGGGCGCACCGATGACGCCATTAAGCACTACCAGGAGGCGCTGCGGATTAAGCCTGATTATGCCGAAGCCCACAACAACCTGGGGATTGCTCTTGACAAACAGGGGCGCATTGATGACGCCATTAAACACTACCAGGAAACGCTGCGGATTGAGCCTGATAATGGAGAAGCCCACAACAACCTGGGGATTGATCTTGACAGAAAGGGGCGCATTGATGACGCCATTAAACACTACCAGGAAACGCTGCGGATTGAGCCTGATAATGCAGAAGCCCACAACAACCTGGGGATTGATCTTGCTCGCAAAGGAAATATTGATGCGGCTGTAAAACATTTTCAAAAAGCCCTTCAAATAAATCCAAACTTTTCTTACGCAAAAGCTAATCTAAGGAAAGCCCTGCTGCTCCTGGAGTCAAAGCAATAATCAATTAGTTGGCAATGCTTCCAAAGTATTATTCTTACAAAGTTTCCGCGAGCATCGATCGTTAGCAGATAAACTCTCCTACCATGCCAGTGGGACTTCATATCTTGATTTGCCTCGTCTCATGTCTCAGATCCGCAATCCGCAATCCGCAATTAGAAATCCTGTCATCTGTCGTCTGTCCTCTGGCCTCTGCTCTTGATAATTTTCGTTGACAAAAAATAATGAGAGAGTAAAATAAAATCAAGTACTTAACCTGATTCATCGATCTCTTCCCAGGGAAGAGACATCTAGGCCGGATATTGCATGAAATATCCGGGCTGAGCCTTTTCCTCATCACTAACAGAAACGGCCTCAAGACCATCGCAGGCAGACCCATGGAACACAGACAGGAAGCTTACGACAGTGAAATGAATCGGATCATTGACGATCTTGAAGAGCTGCGAAGATTCGACGGTCCGCCCAATGAATTCTGGGCAGCCTTCCTGGCGGGGCTGGCCCGTCTAGCAGGAGCCAGGCTCGGTTTTCTCCTCCTCAAGGAGGGGGAGGACAGTTCCTGGAAATACCTTGCACTTTGGCCTCCTAGAAG
The DNA here is from genome assembly GCA_037384945.1 of Deltaproteobacteria bacterium. Taxonomy (GTDB): domain Bacteria; phylum Desulfobacterota; class Syntrophobacteria; order BM002; family BM002; genus BM002. The sequence goes on along the minus strand of JARRNM010000123.1, from coordinate 10,136 downwards.
CCGCAGGACTGCAAAGACCTCAGGACTGGAGGCCAAAGTAGAGGAAATAGCCGAGACTTCTGTGGTGAATGGCTACGGGTGGGAAGAAATCAGAAAGGTGCAGGACACGGGAAGGAAGGGAGCGATTGTCGGAGTCCGTCTTGAACTGGAGGAAGATGAACGAGTCAGCGTGGCGGTCTTTCTTACTGAAAACGATACAGGACCAAATGCAGAGGAGGTTGCCACCCGTCTGAAATTAGTGGCGGACATTCCGGCGGTCTATCAGCTGGGGCGGGTGGCGCGTCAGGCCAAGCTGGATGTTGTCCAATTTTCTGAGATACTGGACGTAATGGTTCTGCTCAATGAAGAGAAAAGGTACATGGCGGCTGCTATGACCTTTTGTAATGAGGTGGCCTCTCGCTACAAATGCGAGCGGGTCGGCTTGGGATGGCTGGAGGGAGACTACCTTCGTTTGCAGGCCGTCAGTCACATGGAGCGATTCGAGAAGAAAATGGATGCGGTTCAGAGGATGGAAGAGGCCATGGAGGAGGCCTTTGATCAGGATGAGGAGATCCTCTGGCCCCGAACAGAGATTGGCGGTGCAGTGGTCCGCAACCATGAGTCCTTTGCCAAGGAACAAGGCTCGCAATATTTGGTATCTCTACCGATCAGGTTGGATGACTCTCCGGTGGGGGTCTTAACCTGTGAGCGGTCCAAGGAACCCTTTTCAGAAGAGGTGATTCGGGGCCTTCGCTTGCTCTGTGACCAGGCAGCACGGAGGTTGGGCGACCTGAAGGAACATGACCGTTGGTTTGGGGCAAGGATGATGACCACGGTGAGGGAAGGGCTCGGACGGCTCTGGGGAGTGGAGCATACCTTGGTCAAATTGATAGGTGTTCTCGTCTGTGTGGCCTTGGCCGTCCTGTTGTTTGGCAAGATGACCTACCGGGTAGAGGCCCCCTTCATTTTGAAAACGGATGATCTGGCCTATCTGCCGGCTCCCTTTGACGGCTATATTGATGAGGTCCAGGTCAAGGTGGGGGATATTGTCCAGGAGGGAAGCGTTCTCCTGAAACTCGATACCCGAGAACTCCTCCTCGAGGAATCTACGGCCATTGCCAACCAAAATCGGTATGTCCGAGAGGCTGAGAAGGCTAGAACAGAGAAGGCTCTGGCGGAAATGAAGATCGCCGAGGCCTTGGCCCAGCAGGCAGAGGCCCGGCTGGATCTGGTCCGCTATCATCTTGGTCATGCCGAAGTAAAAGCTCCTTTTGCGGGTATCGTGGTGGAGGGGGATCTTGAGGAGTTGCTTGGGGCACCCGTAAAGAAAGGGGATGTACTCTTCAAAGTTGCGCTGTTGGAAAAGATGTATGCCGAACTTAAAATCGATGAAAGAGATGTGCACGAGTTGGCTGGAGAGGCAACCGGTGAGATCTCTTTCGTGAGTAGACCCGACTTGGAGTTTCCCGTTGTGGTGGAGCGGGTCGATCCAGTTGCGGTGACCGAGGAAAAAGGGAACGTATTCCTCGTGCGTGCTGTTTTTCCTGAAAAGGTCGCTGGATGGTGGCGGCCGGGAATGAGCGGTGTGGCCAAGATAAACGTGGGAAAACGGAATATACTGTGGATTTTGACCCACCGTACCATCGATTTCCTCAGAATATTTCTCTGGTGGTAGCATGGCCGATGTTGGCAGAACATTCAGCGAATCATGGCACCGCGTCGCCGGGCTGCGCATAACCCTGAGGCCGACGGTGAAAGTGCGCAAGCAATTCTTTCGGGGAGAGAAGTGGTATGTCCTCCATGATCCCTTCAACAACCAGTTTTTTCGTCTCCGTCCGGAAGCCCACGAGTTTGTCTCACGTTTGCGGCCTGAGCGGACCGTGGAAGAAGTCTGGAACGAGTGCGTGGAGCGAGTTCCCGATCATGCTCCCGGACAGGAAGACGTAATCCAACTCTTGGCCCAGCTCTATTTCGCCAATCTGCTCTTCTATGACATACCTCCCGACAGCGCCAAATTCTTTGAGCGCTATCAAAAGAGGAAACAACGGGAACTACAATCGCGCTTTCTCAATATCATGTTCATGCGCGTACCACTTTACGATCCCGAAAATCTTCTGAAGGGAATTGAGCCGGTGCTCAAACGTCTCATAGGTCCCATAGGCGCGATCGTGTGGCTGGTAGTGGTTGGTGCGGCGGTAAAAGTTGTTCTTGAGCACTTTGATGCAGCCATGGCCCAGGCCCAGGGCATCCTGGCGCCAGACAACCTCTTCCTCCTCTATGTCGGCCTTGTTTTGATCAAGACGCTTCACGAGTTTGGCCATGCAATCGTCTGCAAGCGTTATGGGGGCGAGGTCCACACCATGGGGGTGATGCTGCTGGTTTTCACTCCTCTTCCTTACATGGACGCCACTTCGAGCTGGTCGTTTCGCAGTCGCTGGAAGCGCGCTTTCGTGGGGGCGGCCGGCATGATCACGGAGATCTTCGTGGCTGCACTGGCTACTTTTGTCTGGGCCTACACGGGCATGGGTACCCTGCACAGCCTGGCGTATAATATGATGTTTATCGCCTCGGTATCCACCGTGCTTTTCAACGGCAACCCCCTGCTCCGTTTTGATGGTTATTATATTCTCTCCGATCTTTTGGACATTCCCAATCTTTCCACCCGGGCCTTTCAACAATTGCGGCATGTGGTGGAGAGGTACCTCTTCGGCTGGAGGGAGTCTTCCAGCCCTGCCCAAAATGTGAAAGAGGCGGTCTGGCTTTCTGTCTTCGGCATACTGAGTGGGATCTATCGTCTAGTTGTTTTTACCGGTATCATCCTTTTCGTAGCTGACAAGTTTCTCCTTGCCGGACTGATCATGGCCTTGGTCTGTGTGATTTCGTGGGGTATTGTCCCCCTTTACCGCTTTGCTTCTTATCTTGCCTCCAGTCCTCGGTTGGCCAGGACCCGGCCACGAGCCACGGCGATCTCTCTGGGGACTTTTTTGGTGATATTTGGAGCTCTCGCCGTATTTCCTTTCCCTTACCGGTTCAGGGCTCCAGGGGTGCTCGAGGCCGTGCAATACCTCCGGGTGGTCAATGACGCCCCCGGTTACGTGCAAGCCGTAGTGACCACTTCAGGGCAACGGGTCGATGAGGGCACCCCGCTGATGGAGCTCTCGGACCAGGAGTTGGAGTTCGAGATCGAGGCAAGCGAGGCTCAGCGCCAAGAGACGCTGGCAATGCAGAGGCGCGCCATGTTTCTCCAGAAAGCCGACCTGGACCCGATCCACAGGCGACTCGAGACCATTGAGAGCAAGTTGAAGGACCTGGAGAAGCAGCGCGAATCATTGCTGGTTAGGGCTCGTCAGCCGGGGATATGGGTGGCACCCCAAAGCAGTGAGTTGGTGGGAGCCTGGATTCCCAGGGGATCGGCACTTGGGCAAATTGTAAATCCTACAGCATTCCGGTTTTCCGCTGTGGTTTCCCAGGAAGAAGCGGCAAATCTCTTTGTCGAGAAGATCCGCAAGGCCGAAGTCCGGTTGTACGGTCAGGGAGGTGTGAACCTGGAGGTGGAAAACTTCCTTATAATACCCTTTCAGCACGAACAGCTGCCCTCGGCGGCCCTCGGTTGGCTCGGCGGCGGCGAAGTGCAGGTGTCGGTGCGCGATCAGTCGGGTCTCAAGGCTGCGGAACCTTTCTTTCAGATCTATGCCAATCTGAAGTCCAACCCGGAGGTGACCTTTATGCACGGAATGTCCGGCAAGATCCGCCTCAGTTTGCGTCCTACACCGCTCCTTGTCCAGTGGGGCAGAAAGTTGCGGCAACTCCTGCAAAAGAGGTATCAGATTTGATTTCGCCCACCCACGATTACCGGCGGACAAAGATCCTTGATCCCGAAAAGCTGCATGAGGGTTTGGATGGAGTGGTATATGGCATGGTGGGAAGATATCACCGTCTCTCCCGATTCGGCAGCATGCTCCAGACTGAAGCCGACAAGATTGACGAGTTGGCGTCTAGACTGCGCTTGATCTCCGACCGGATTCTTCGCAGCCGTCTGCGGGGAATGCAGGCCCGATTTCGGCGCCAGGAAAAGGACCGCCAGGAGATCCTTGCCGATGCCCTGGCCTGCATGGTGGAGGTTGCAGAGAGGACCCTGGGGTTGCGCCCCTATCCAGTGCAGATAATGGGTGCTATGGCCCTTGATCAGGGTTATCTCACCGAGATGGCCACCGGCGAAGGGAAATCATTGACCGCCTGTTTGCCGGCCATTCTCTCCGCCTGGACGGGACGACCCTGTCATATCGTCACGGTCAACGATTACCTTGCCGACCGTGATGCCAGAGAAATGAGAACCTTTTACGCCTTTTGCGGGGTATCAGTGGGGTGCGTCACCGGGCAGATGCATCCTCGCGAACGACGGGCCAACTATGAAAAAGGAATAGTCTATACCACCAGCAAAGAGCTGGTTGCCGACTTTCTCCGCGATCGACTGCAGTTTGGTCACCTGCAACATCCATCTCGCCGACTCATCCACCAGATGCTGCGCCCCTGGCTATCGGGATTCGACGGTGTGGTCATGCGGGGTCTGGACACGGCCATTGTGGATGAGGCAGACAGCGTTTTGATCGATGAGGCGGTCACACCGCTCATCATCTCCCGGGCCCAGGAAAATAAACCACTGGTGGAGGCCTCCTGGAACGGGCACAGGATGGCAGCGGCCCTTGAACTGGGGGCCGACTACCATACAGATCTCAAGTACCGGGAGATCAGGTTGACGGAGGAGGGCAAAGAAAAGATCAAAATCCTTTCCGAGTCGCTCCGCGGTCTATGGCAGGGAGAGGCCCGACGGAATGAATTGGTCCAACAGGCACTTACTGCCAGGGAATTTTATCATTGTGATAAGCAATATGTGGTGGAAGACGACAAAGTGGTGATCGTCGACGAATTCACCGGCCGTCTCATGCCGAACCGGACCTGGAGGCATGGGTTGCACCAGGCAGTGGAAGCCAAAGAGGGACTGGAGGTGACCAACCCGAGTGAAACCCTGGCAAGACTCAGCTTTCAACGCTTCTTCCGCTTTTTCAGGAAGCTGAGCGGCATGACCGGAACAGCCCGGGAAGCGGCTTCTGAGTTTTGGCATATCTATGGCCTGCCGGTCATAACCATACCCACCAACAGGCCCTGCATCAGGGAGGAGCTTCCAGACTCGGTCTTTTCTGATGAGGAACAAAAATGGCAGGCCATTGCCGAGGAAGTCTTCTGTTGTAACCAGACAGGTCGTCCACTGCTGGTGGGAACCAGGAGTGTCAAGGCAAGCGAAAAGCTGGCAGCAATGCTTGAGTCCAGGGGGTTGGAATTTAACCTGCTGAATGCCGTCCGCCACCGGGAAGAGGCCCGGATCGTTGCCGCCGCCGGACAGCAGGGGAAAATCACCATTGCCACCAACATGGCGGGGCGGGGCACGGATATCAAGTTGGGACGAGGAGTGGCTGAGCTCGGGGGCCTCCATGTCATTGCCACCGAGCGGCATGAGTCGGGCCGCATCGACCGTCAACTCTTCGGCCGTTGTGCCCGGCAGGGAGATCCCGGCAGTGTTCAGGCGTTCATGAGTGTGGACGATGAACTCATCCAGCGGTTTCTGCCGAAATGGATACAAGGGCGGCTGAAGTCGGGGGTGGAAAGGGACGTGCCCGGAGCTCGGCAGATGGCCAAAAAAGCCCTGGGCTACGCCCAATACGCCGCCCAGAGGCTGGCCTTTCGTCAGCGCAAGAACGTTCTCCAGATGGACACCTGGCTGGAGGAAGCCCTCTCGTTCACCGGTTCAGGGCAGAATTTTTAGGCAAGTCAGAATTCAGAATCCAGGAGCCAGTAGCCAAAATCCAGAGAACCATACGGCTCAAGGCTCAGGGCACAGGGAAAAAATTTTGTCTATTCTTGCAACGGACTACGGACCACCGACAGCTTCTCGCCTTAATCTCCATGCCTCTACCGATTACAACAAATGACAGCGAAGCATAATGACCTAATGACGGCGCAGCCATATGACGCGAAGCCAAATTCCCAATCCGCAATCCGAAATTCGCAATTGACATGCTGCCCGCTGCTAGCTGCCAGCTGAATATCCCGTCTCGCCCGTCTCGCTCGTCTCGCTTTCCTCTATGCCCTATGCTCTATGCTCAATGCCCACGCAAATCCCCAATCCACAATCCGAAATCCGGAATTCTCAATTCGAAATTCTGTTATCCGTCCTCTGACATCCGATTTCCGACCTCTGACTTATGACCTCTGAATCTCTAAGGCTCTGAGACGGCTGCCCAGGACTCTGCACCTGTAACCTCCATTGCATTTGTGTCCCCA
>JARRNM010000123.1:2385-3687 GCA_037384945.1 Deltaproteobacteria bacterium | reverse complement strand
GTTGGAAAACAATCATATTGACTGCGGTCGAGCTTCATCTTTGGCGGGGTATCTCTTGAATGAAGCAGTCGAAACCTCCAAATCCCTTTGAGCTAGAGATGCTCGAAGAGCGGATTCTGCTTTCAGCGGACTCCCTACTGGGTGGACTGCCTCAAGCTGCACCTGATACTGTAAACCCTCTGTTCGATAGCAATCCAGCTCTCCTACCCCTGGAAGAAGTTCTGCTTTCCGAAGGCACGTGCCAGCAACAATCTTCATCTTACGCTTCTGATTCTTACGATCCCGCGCAAAATCTCGAAGACATCTTCTCCGGCTTGACCGAAGAGGATGATTCAGACGATCGGGAAGAGGACTCTTCCGAGCCATCGCTCTATGAGGATTTTTCCATCTCCTCGATCCAGGAAGAAAACTTTACCAGAGGCTTGCAGGAATTTGCCCGGGTGGGCAGGATGCTGGAGGATTTTGGTGAGTTCGGTACTGTTTTTCCTCTGACTGAGGACTCTTCCATGGGAGGGCTCCTCGGTCTGAGTGAGATTCTGGATAGTCGGCTGTGTAAACCTGTCTACGACTATTTCAATGATGCGGTGGATCCCCCTAGCACCGAGGGTGTGCTTGCTGCACTTCAAGAAAGTTCAGGATCATACGGCGACCTTCAGCTCAGCCTCGATTCGCTGGGTGGTGGCTTTGCCGTGGTGGATAGCGAGATCCGCTTCGAGATAAAAGCGACGGCGACTCGCATAGGTGAAGTACGTTTTGACGCCCAGGCCGAAATGGCTGGGGAACTTTCCCTCGAGGAAAGCGCTACGGCAGCCTTCGAGGCGACTCTGGAGCTTGATTACACCTTTGGCGTCGATCTGGATCGTTCTGAAGAATTCTATCTCAGTATCCGGGAATTTGAGGCCAGTCTGGCCATAGGGATTGGTGCGTCTGATGCAGACGACACCCCGGATGACTCCTCGGGAACAGGGGAAAGACAGGAGCACGTTGTCGAGGTGGACGCCCAGGTGAGTGTCCAGTTCGACGAGACCATCGAAGAAGATGGGCGCATCACCCTGACTGAACTCGAGGCTATTACCCCCGAGACTATTGATGATTTTGTCAGCCTTGCCGCAGTAGGGACCCTGGTTGCCGAACTTCCCGCCTCTGGAGGTGGTTCAGCAGACGAAGGTCCTACCTTTTTTATATATATACGAACTGACGACCTCTTTGCTGACGATTCCCCAGAAGTTACGGTAAAGACAGATATAACGCTCTTCAAAGAGCCCATCCTCGAGATGCTCAGGGAACTCAGCCAGCTGAGTG
>JARRNM010000123.1:0-2378 GCA_037384945.1 Deltaproteobacteria bacterium | reverse complement strand
TCAGCCAGCTGAGTGGGTCCATTACCGATTCTGAAGCACTCAACGTTAACCTTCCCGTAATCGAAAACTCCCTCAACCAGCTCTTTTCTGCTGAGGCGGAGGGTAGACTAGGCAGCGTGTTCGATTTGTACACACCGGCCTTGGAATATTTTACCCTCCTCGAGGTTTTCAATTTTGATCTCACCGACGAGGTGAGTCTGTCCAAGATCGGCGCCTTGCCCGGGATCTCCACTCCCGGCTTTGATCTGAATAATGTGGCCCACCGGAGAAATCTCAAGGAGGTAATAGAATCGGAATATGACCTCAGTCTCGCTCAGGACTGGGACATCAACCTCTACCTGCCGGAGATATGGTCCTTTCTAAACAAGGACTTTCAGATAAATGAATACCTTCCTAATTTTCAGCTACTTCTGGGGCTGCCCTATGTTCCCAAGCTGGATGAAATCCGCTCGGATATAAAATCGTATCTTGGCTCTATCCCCAGCCTGAGAGGTCTTGTGGACTACATCCAGACCACCCGGCTGAAGCCCCTTTTTAACGGATTTTCAGGACAGTTTTCTTCCGAGCCTTTCCACTTTGGTGGCGAGTACCTCCTGGAGAGTAAGGAGGTCCGATTTGATTTCCACTCTGATGCGGTTCGGGAGGTGGATCTTGCGGTCAACCTGCAAAACCTCTTTGCAGATCAATTCAGTGACCTGGAACTCTCCTTTGACTGCGCCCTGTCCTTTCGGCTAGCGCTCGGGTTGAATTTCGATTTTTCAGCCTCGGTTTCTTCAGAAGATGCATCTCTGATCATGAGGGAGTCCTCGGTAACCGTTCAGGTGAGCGAGGAGATCGATGGCCTGGAAGTGACCGCAGAAGATCTTTCCGATTCGACACGAATCGTTTCAGAGGGTCGCTTTGACTTAGATTCCAGGGTCGAGCTTATTTCCCACGGTCTGGACCCGCCAGCCACAGAAGCCTCAGGCACTCTCACAATAGACCTCCCGGTTGTATCCGACAATCCCAACCAGCCTACCTTTTATATATACCTGGAAAGTAACAACGTTTTTGATCCCTTCAGCCTCGTGCTGTCGGTTGACCTGCATACCGATGAACCTGCTGAAATCTTTGATGCAATCCAAGACTCTCCAGTAGATGATGAAGGGTATTTTATCTTCATGGCTGGGCCAAGAGACAATGATTTCACCCTCCGGCTCAATGCCGAAGATCCAACACTTTTTGAACTTTTCGATAACCAAACCGAGAGGGTCATCCTTTCACATTCCCTCGCCGACGTTACTTCCCTAACCATTACCGGTTCAAACCAAGGTGACGACAGCTTGAAGATTCATACCAGCCTGCTGTCCACCGTGCCCATCACCTTTAACGGGGGACTGGGTTCTGACACCCTGATCGGTCCGGATGCTGACAGCACCTGGACTGTTACCGGGCCCAATGCAGGGGTGGTTGAAAATGTGTCGTTTACAGGTGTTGAGAACCTGGTAGGTAGCGCGGACAACGCAGACACCTTTGTTTTTGAAGCCCTCGGCAGCATCAGCGGGGTGGTACAGGGAGGTGCCCGGGGGTTCGACACCATTGTCCTCGCGGCCGGATATTTCTTCAACGTCACCTACACAGGCACGAGTGTCGATTCGGGAACCATCCGGCGTGATGACGACCTCATTACCTATGAGGGCTTTGAACCCATGGTGGATATGACCGGGGGGCCCGCCCGGGTGATCAACACCACGGGCGGAGCGGACGTCATTACCCTTCGGGATTCAGGGGCGGCCGCCGATAATACATTCATCGTTGAGATCAGCACCATGGAGGATGTAATCTTCAACGATGCCAACATCATCACCAGCCTGACCATCAATACCCTCGACGAGGACGACACCATCCTCCTCGAAGCTTTGGACGGCAACTTGAACGGGAATCTCCTCATTGACGCCGGTCTAGGCGACGATGAGATCGCGATCAACGCCGTCACCGGCGGCGGCACTTACACCCTCAACGGCGGGGGTGGAACCGGCGATACCCTTTTCGTTGATGGCCATGACCACATCACCTTGACGGACACGGCCCTTTATCCAGTGAGCGACGGTTCTTCCCTCGTCCGGGGTCTGCGGCTTCCGGGCACCGATGTGAACATCACCCAGGCCATGGGGCACCAGACGGAGTCCACCTTGGCCGTCAACCCCGCCAACCCCTTGAACATGGTCATGGCCGTCAATGACATCCCTGGGATTAACGGGGCCGCGGAGCCGGCTAACGGGGTGGATGATGACAACGACGGCATTGTCGATGAAGCCACAGAAGTGGCGGGCAACGGCATAGACGATGACGGCGATAACCTAATCGATGAGCCTCTCAGTCACGACACCGTGTGGGTG
>JARRNM010000122.1:0-12466 GCA_037384945.1 Deltaproteobacteria bacterium | reverse complement strand
GTTCCGGCGAAAGTATACAACCCGGCCAAGACCCTAGCGGACTGCTTCAAATACCGAAATAAAATCGGCCTTGATGTTGCCCTGGAGGCTCTTTGGGACTGTCGCGGCCAGAGGAAATGTACCAACGACGAGCTGTGGCATTACGCAAAGATCTGCCGCGTAGCTTACGTAATGAAGCCTTATCTGGAGGCGACACTGTGACCAGTGGAGGACCGTGCAACATACCAGCTTCGGTTCGCCAGCGGCTGTTGAAACTCAGCCGGGAAAGAGGAGAGGATTTTCAGCTTGTCTTGACCTGGTATGCAGCAGAGAGATTCCTTTATCGATTGGCACAGTCCAAGTATGCAGAGCAATTTATCCTCAAAGGTGCAATGCTTTTGAACGTTTGGATGGATCGATCGCACCGGCCGACTAGGGATCTCGACTTTGCAGGATACGGGGAAGCCTCCCCTGAGCGGTTGATCACACTGTTCCAGGAAATCTGCCAGGTTGATGTTGAGGAGGATGGTGTCCAGTATGACATCGATAGCATTCAAGTGAATGAGATCCGTGATAACCAGGAGTATCAGGGTCAGCGTGTGAGGCTGATAGCTTACCTTGAAACTGCTCGTATTCTTGTCCAAATCGACATCGGCTTTGGCGATGTGGTGACGCCAGAAGCAGAAGAAATTAGCCATCCTACGCTACTCGATTCGCCAGTACCTCGAATTCTGGCCTATCCGCCTGAACAGTCATCTCTGAGAAACTCCAAGCGATGGTAGCTTTAGGTATGGTGAACAGCCGCATGAAGGATTTCTTCGATCTCCGGGTGATTGCGAAGCTGTTTACCTTTGACGGTTCTAAGCTGGTCAAGGCTATCCGGGCAACTTTTAATCGGCGCAGAACAGAGATTCCCGAATCCGCTCCAGTCGCCCTTACCGAAGAATTCAGCACGGATCGAGACAAAGCAACTCAGTGGAAAGTCTTTCTAACGCGCAGTGGTCTAGAAAATACCGCGGATGACTTTCCACAGATCATCGAGGAGCTACGGCTGTTTCTCATTCCGCCGCTCCAAGGTGCTGAAAGAGGAGGAGACTTCAATCTCGAATGGACTGGAGGAGGTCCATGGTCAGCAGTCGGAGGATAAAATCTAAATATGACACCATGCCCTATGTTTACCCCGTGAAATTCGCCTGTGGCGAACATTTCACTGGGGCTCCATGCTGACTCAATGACTTAATGACCCAATGACGCCGAAGGCAAGTGACGCGCAGCGCAAGCTGCCACCTGTCAGCTGTATTTCCCCATGCTCCATGCTCTATGCCCAGTGACACCGAAGGCAAGTGACCCGAAGCCTAGAACTTTTCTGTAGCAGATACAGCCCTCCAATTGACAAAGCACCAAATGATAGTTACGGGAAATGGGGTCGGGCCAAGCTAAGTACTTAGCAAGATTAGAGTAGTTGTCGAAAATGGGTGCAATCCGAGGCCAATAATGCTCTTTTTGGGGGCGAAATTCAGCATGCAGCTGGCAGGCGGCAGCGGGCAGCCAGAGGTTCAGAGGTAGGCTCTGAGTTTCTTATCTGTCCGGTTTTGACCCTAAAAACGACGATATAGGGGATGATAACAGCTATTTCTGAAACAATAATATAGAGATTCCGGTGTAATGATTTGGCCCGACCGAAAGCGCCGAATAAAATGTATATATCAAGGTGGTGCTACTTCGAAAGGAGTCCATGATGTTAAAAGTATGTAAACTTTTTCTAGTCTTACTACTTTTATTAATGCTGTCAAAGCACAGTGCTTTTGCTATTGACCATTTTGAACAGCAGAAAGAAGCCTTAGAAGCTATTGCTGACTTTGCGAATAAAATTTGTGGAGAATATAATAGTCAAGGAGCTTCCACATCCATCGATCTCTCTGGCGAGATTAACGCTCAAGTAAAAGGACTACTGAAAAAATTAGCAGATCTTGGTATTTCTGGTACCGCCGCATACAACGACAAATCCTATCAAGGTGTTTTGCAGAAAGATCTACTCGAACTGCTGAAGAACCAAATGACTTGTAAACGTGACGTAGCAATGCAATTTAAAGCTTTGGTTCCGATGGAACCTAAAAAGTCACCAACCCAGTCGAGTCCCTCTGTTACTGATCCAGGACAAAAATCGACTTTGACAGGTCAATGGAACTCATTTTTTGGACCAGTTACTTTTACCCAACATGGGCAGAGCTTCACCGGAACACTATATTATTCAGCCGAGCAATTAAAAAAGATTGGAGCGACTGCTAATATCAAAGGAAAACGGGCAGAAAATACTTTAACCTTTATATGGTGGGTGTTTGGCGATACACCGGAAAATCCCACGGGAAAGGGAGTTCTCACACTCTCTGACGACGGGAACAAGCTAGATGGATATTTCACGGACAAGAATCATCCAGGTAATTTTGCTCCTTGGCAACTTGTTAGAGATCAGCAATAAGTCCTATAGCTGTCAGTATCGATTAGAATACCTCACTCTTTCCAGAAAAGAATTAGGACTGAAGGTTGGATATGAGGCGTTTTAAGTTGGGGTCGGACCAAGTTAATATATTGGAATTCAATTAGAAACATAGTATTAGAGGGGGTAAGCAAGGCCCTAGAAGGCCAATTTTGGCACCAAAAATGGCGTTTTAAGAGTCGGATCGAAAGAGGGGCACTTAAATGGCGCGCGCAACGCAAACCGGCATTACCTTCCAGGTAAATACATTTGGGATGTCGCCCAATACCAAGCCCTTCAGTGTGTTTTTGCGTGCCATCTTTTTTGTTACTTGCAGAGTAGATGAGCCGTGGTCGGACCAAACCAAGAGATTGAAATGACGATGAATAGCTTCTGTTTTAGGGTTTGTGAATTCAAATCATAAGTGCAACACCATTTGGTGGTGAAGGAATGAGTCAACTGCGGTATTCTCAGTGATCCTTCAACCGCCAAGTAAAAGGAGCACTTATGAGAACATACACGCAGTTAACTCGAGGTAAACGATATCAGATTCGCGCACTTTTGAAAGCAGGTATTTCACAATCCAAGATGGCCTTTTACCTTGTGTCTCTTGCCAAGATCCTCTGTGAAGCTTAAAAACAACTGTAAGGCAGTCAGCTTGTTGCTAAGCGTTGTGTACTTGCAGTTGCGGCGGTGCAAATGCCTAAGGTAGTCCTCCACGTAGTCTTTTGCAGGAAACCCCAGAACCGATAACCTGGCCAAAACCCTGGCAATGACCTTCGGCTTGGCCTCAGAACCCACAACTCTCTTGGATGCACTTAGTTGTAATGAAATGGAGGGAGTCGCCGGAGGAACATGCTCGGAAGCAACCCCTTCGGGGGGATTGATTTGCCTTGGATGTTCCTGGCACTGTGCGGATAGATCCGGGGAATTGAAAACAATGTGATCCTGGGTCATTTCTCTTCCTTTCTCCAAATCAACAGAGAAAACAAGCAGATAATGACCCCTAGGTCACAGGGTGTCAATCACCCATTTGTTACGTATACAAGTATGAGATCTTTACTACTCAAAACTAATAGGCAGGGCCATTATTGACACTGCCTACCGTAAGCACATATTTGTTGATGAAGGCGAATCGGGCTCTACTTCTTGCTTTTATTTTTGTCTTTGCTACGGTCGTGCGGAACAAGTACAACCGCCTCTCCCGTTGCGCTATTTCCCCAAGCATCAGTGCACTCAACCATAATGGTGTAGGTTCGGCCATTACCCTTGCCGGAGCGTTCGGATCTTAAATTCACAGACATATCTCCGGCGATCTCCCAGTCCTGAGCTGTGTCACCGTCACCCAAAACATTTCCGGGCTCATTACTGCTCACCGAAGTAATCTGACATGCTGGAGCGTCATCACAGTTATCAGACACCGAGACGCTAACAGCTACCGGCACCATTTTGTGGTCAGGTGGCCAGAGGACATTCGGACTCACACTCAAGCCACTAATATCAGGAGGAGTTGCATCTCTGACTGTAACTTCACCGGTGCAACTGTCGCTTGAACCAAAACTGTCAGTAATTGTCAGTGTGACGACTGTAGAACCAAGCTCGTACGGTCCTTCTGGGTTTTCTACGATCGTGGCGACATCCCCATCATCAGGATCATAGGAGCCACCGTCAACAGAGCCGTCACCTTGGCAGAATTCATCCGCGTCCATGGTGATGTCCCTGCATACCGCAACCGGAGGTCGATTCACAAAATTTACAACGGCTTGGTCCGGCAAACTCGACACCTTCCCGTCGTGAACTCTTAACTCAACTGTATATTCGCCTTCCATGTCGGTGGATATCTCCGATTGCATCGCATCAGGGCTGGTCAACACCGGGTTGCTGCCCGCTGGTTGATTTGTAATCTGCCAGTGAAATACCAGCGCATCTCCATCGGGGTCCTGAGAGTTACTGCCGTCCAGAAGGACCGTTCCGCCGGGAAGTGCTGATAAGTCCGGGCCGGCATCGGCAGTGGGCTGGGTATTCAGTTTCTCTATGACCTCAATCTCTATAGTGTCTTCTCCGTATTGGCCCTGACTGTCTACTGCTTTCAGGGTGATCTGGTGGGTTCCAGGTGTTAGTTGGGAGGTGCTGAACCACTGCCCCGTGCCTACCGGCCCGTCCAGATCCGAATGCCATGAGAGGCGGTCCGGTCCCAGCAGACCGTCTTCCATGTCGGAGGCCGAACCCTGCAACACTCTCCGGTTGCCTTCGTTGGTTACCACAATATCATCCGATTCGAGGATTCGAGCCCGAGGTGGTTTGTCAGCTATGAAAAATGGATCAGACACGGCAGCCGTGGTGTTGAAGCCGTCGGTTGCCAGCACCCTCACCCGAGCCGCGCTGCTTCCGGAAAGATCCTCCATCGTAACGTTCAATACCTCTGCATTTAGGTTCTCGGCCAGCGTCGTCCAAGAAGTCTCCATGTCTCCGAAATCGGTGGCATACTGGACCATAAAGTACAACGTGTCTCCGTTTCCGTCGTCAGCGGTCCACCGGATTTGACAGTCATTGTCAGTGCAGTCCATTCCATGGACGTTTGGAGACAGGATCTGGAGCGTCGGATGGGCTGTAGTCCGATTGACTGTCGCAAGAGTATCGTCGTTTTTCTTGAATCGAATGGAAACCGCATCTTCGACGGATGGGATGTATTGAACGAAATCCAGCGGCGCAAGGACCAAATCGTCGGCATCTTCCGTATCGAAGTGGCCCGGTTGAATGGGAAAGCTATGCACGCTAAGGATCTGCCCCTCAATGTCTACCAGTTCGATGCTGTATTCACCAGGTTCGTTATCGAATTGAGGTTCCATCGGTAAATCCATCTCGTACACCGGCAAAAGATGCCAGGCGCCGTTTATTTTCTCCTGCTGGCCTCGGACAACGAGATAATAGCGGGTGGCCTCGCTACCGCTCGCCTTTATCGTGTCAGCGTGTTCATCTGATTCCAAGGCAATCGAAGCTGTCGGCACGGGCCAGTTGTTGCTAAAAGACCATTTATTGAAAAAACGGATCCAGGTACGAGGGGACACCCACCTGGGTTTACCGTACGACATAAAGTCGTGGTAATCGCTCTCCGAATCGCCGGGAGGTTTGGCATGCAGGAAGAAAACATCGAATCCGAAGGCGCCGGTGGTTCCGTGGGGATAGGGCCAGCTACTTTCACAAAAACGGTCATCTATGCACTCGCTGCCATGTCCTGGTGGGGGTCCCGCATGCAAAAGCCCGATGGCATGCCCCAGTTCGTGGGGAGCACTGGTGAGATCGTAATCGCGGGCTTTGGCGTAGCAAATCCCTTCCCCCACTAGCCCGCGGCCTTCCTGGCCGCCGAAGCCCTTGTCTATTAGGCCGAGAACGTTTGTAAAGAACGGCGCTGGAAGACTATTCAGAACCCGGGATGACCGGACATCAATGTCTTGCGAAGCATCATCAAAGAAGGTTATGGTCTGGTTGGCATATCTCGGAAGCGTCCCTTCATCGATGGGGAGTACTCTACCGAGGAAATCCAACGTGTGATCTATCTCACTCTGCAGTGGATAGGTGATCTGTCCATCGAGATCCCTTCGGATGCGGATCACGTGAATCAATTGGTTTGCAGCGGGCACCGGATTAAAAACGACCTCGGACACACGAATTCGGTTGGCGGCATCCCCGCAGTTCGCACATTCTGAGAGGCCTTGGGGCGGTATGACTTCGCCTTCCAGGTAGATCCTGTCCTGTTGGGTCCACGCCTCAGGCAACACGAAGTTCCAGGTATGAGCGTCGTTTCGCCGCATCGTATCAATATCTTCCCCCGGAGTAAGCGTAATTTCGGATTTTACACGCGGTGGGCGGTCCTCGGGCATTATCTCCCAATCCCCCAGACATGGATTCAGGTAGAGTGGATCCTGATAACACCTCAAAGCGGCCCTGGCATTGTTCAAGGGAAAATCGAAAGTCGTACCCTCAACGCCCCCAAACAGCCGCACGACGGTCGTCCGGCCGGCAACCAGTGGAACGCTTCTTGGTGGGACGTGGGCGTAATGGGGATATAAAAATGTGGGCGGTGTATCACCCTGCAAACGACGGTCAAGGTTTTCCTCCAGCCACGGTTGCACCGCCTGGGTGATCTCCATGGCCCTTGCCCAGAGGTTAATGTCCTTCCCGGGGGGGATGAAACTGATGGGTCGATATACTCCAGCATCATTGCCGGCAAAGTCCCATGCCGTGACAACGATTCGGCTGGTGCCGAAGGGGATATGGACCTTCTGTGACCATCTGACCCGACTGGGGAAATCATCGTAAATACAGGGGGGACCCTCCTCTCCGCACGCGTTGAAGGAGTCGATTTTTACATAGGGTTGAGTATAAGTATTGTAGAAAGACACTTCAATTGTGGCAACCCCGCTTAGACTATCGTGGACTTCAAATCTCAATTCAGTCAAAGGATTGGTGATGACTTCCTGGTTGGCGGGCTCGAATATGGTTATATTCGGCGGCACGGTATCCCCTGCACCCGAACAAGGCGGCCCGAGGTCAGTGAAGGTCAAGTCATCAATCAACTCAAAACGAGGGATGTCGCCGACGTTGCTGACGGTGCTTGTGAAAATGACCGATACGCTACGAATATTCTTTTGGCCTGAGGTTACTGACAGCAACTGGTTGATTGGAGTCGGTTCAACTCCTAAAATCACCGCGTCAAAACCAACAAAGCCCGGATCGACAAATGTCGTACCGGGATTCTCGGTATCAAAGGCTAAGAGAAAGGCGTATACGCCGGCGGTGTATTCTCGGTCCAATCCTGCATTTACACTGACCTCAGACTGAGGAGTGGTAAACCGGATCTTGATCACCCTGGTCTCGCCAAACTCACCGCCGAAATCATTGGTCACGGCATGAATTTCACTGGATGTTTCTACTGTTGGTTCGAAAATGCGGGCAGGCTCCAGAAACTCAACCCCCTTATTGCAGTATTGCACGGTGAGCAGATTTGGAGAAGAGATCGGTTCTTCGAAAGTGATGGTTTCAGCCCGGGCCAGATTGGCACAAGCAACTGAAAGAACCATAAGTAGCGCTGCATGAAAAATCAGACTAAAAGCTCTTTTCGTATCTACACTCTTCATGTTTAGTCTCCATAAGGGCTTTCGCATTTAATGTGATGATGTCTGCAGTCTTAGAAGAGTTGCTTCATTGCGGTTTCTGTAACCCAAAGATCCTGCCCAAGCTGAAACTGAGAAATACGATTAAGAATCTTCAGTGTGAAGAGAGTATGTTGCTGCGCTCCCAGTAGAGCCGGACACGGCTTAACTGGGAGCCAATAGGGCACAATTGGAACTTCATTTTTTGCCTAGGGGAATAATATGGATTTGATAAATATATTAGAAAGTTGACTTACCTGATATGAACATACAGGAAGCGCACTGATTTTGTCAATACGTAAAGGGGTCAAGGGGTCAAGTCTTCGTTTGACGTTTACGTCTTCAGAGCTTAATAGTTAATTTGCATTGAGAGACACGACCTAAGCCGCATGCTTCCTTCTCTGCCTTCGGAATTCCAACTATGAGCATGGGGCATAGAGCATAGGGCATAGGGTCACGAAAAGCGAAAACATTAATGTTCGGGCTTACAGCTTCCTTCGTCTCCTGAATTCCCACGGTGGAACTTCACCCGATGATCCCCAGAGGCCTCGCTTCTGAGCCTGGGCAGCAAGTTCCAGTGAAGGGGGACGTTCTTGCTTTCTTGCGTTTCTTCATGGGGTTAGGGCACGGGGCGCAAGGCTCGAGGCATAAAACATAGGGCATTCAGCATGGAGAGAAGAAAAATAGAAGGGGCGAGTTATCCTGGATAGTGCTGAGGGGTTTCAACTTCGAGAGCCACAAATTTCATATCATTTCAATTTTGGCCCCAACGACGATATGAGGGCTGAAAACAGCTAATTCTGGAACAATAATTTAGAGATTTCTATATGATAATTTGGCCCAACCACGCTTACACGCCTACAGGCAATTAATCCCACGGTGTACTTCGACTTGCAGGTTCCCATGGAGTTGCAGTGTTTGGTCTATCCCATGGAGTTTGCACATCGGCCCTATCCCATGGAGTGGCTCTTTGCTCACGCTCCGCGGGCGTTATTCTATGTTGCATTTCTAGGGGAAGCTGACCCAGCACATCTTCAATAAAAACGTAATTGCGTCTGTTGATCTTCTCCGCATATGATATGATCTTGTTGACCGCACAATAAGTCCCAATGCTAACTGCCATCACGACAAAGCCGCCCGGTCCTGCGCCAAATGCTACCGCACAATATGCAGCCAAGCCGGACGCGCCAGCCTTGACAAGAGACTTTCCGCTTTCTTCAAAAAACTGTTCCGAAGTAGTAGCTCCGGAAACTGGGGCCGTGGTCGGGCCAAGTTAACTAGTTGACAAGATTCGAATAGTTGTCGAAAATAGGTCCAATCCAGGGGCAATAATGCTCTTTTTGGGGCCAAAAAGAGCATTATTCGACAGGCGCACGAGAGAGCATAGAGAAAAAGACAGAAGGGGCTGGTTATTTTGGCGAGTGCGGAGGGGTTACAGTTTCAAGAATCAAGTTAGAAGGACCTTTTTCGCTTATGAGTACAACCAACCTATTCGTTGAACTGATAGTCATTGGGGTGGGTGCTTTTATCTGGCTCGCCCTGTTTACTTTTTCGGTGTTTGGATAAGATTGGGTGCCGCTAGAACCTTTGTTATCGCCATCTGCTGCCGTCGTTATCTTGGCTGTGATATATGTTCTTGGGATTATCTCAGACCGGATTGCGGATACATTGTTCCATAAGATATGGAGTGATGATCTGCGAGGACCACACTTTCAAAATATAGCGGAATACTATAACGCACGAGGACTGATCCTAATTCGTTCAGAGAGGCTTTCGGACCTTTTGGAATATGGGCGCAGTAGGTTACGAATCTGTCGAGGGTGGGCTTTTAATTCACTTCTGATAACCATTAGCCTAAACACGTTCTTATGGACGAATTTCGCCGACAAGTCGGCCGTTTGGTCTATTTCCATTCTTAGTACTATCTCTTTGCTGGTATTTGCTTTCGCTGCATGGTTTGCTTGGCAAAAACTGGTGAAAACCGAGTATCAAAAGATTAAAGAACAAGCCGGCCTTTTTTCTCGTGTGGAGTCCGAGGGTTGGCGCGTGGTCGGGCCAAGTTAAATAAAAGGAAAGGCGAAAGGCTCAAGGCACATGGCGCAAGGGAAGTCGTTGAAGCAGTTCTTGATCGATGGTCGGGCCACGTTAACTAATTGACAATTTTGGAAAAGTTGTTAAAAATAGGCCCAATAAGGGACCTATAGCGCTCTTTTTGGGGGCAAAAAGAGCCTTTTTCGATAGGCGCACAAGATGGCAAGAGCAAAGAGGCATTACATTCCTGGGCACGTCTGGCACACCCCAGTTAAATTTGCTCCGTATTTTTCGAAGCAAGGATTTAACGGGGTAAATCACCCACCGCTGTCATAAGCGAGAATTCCTCCTAAAATTTGCCCAAGACCGGTGGACGAGGCTATCTTGGACGTCTGATAGCCTAGTCCGACCACTGACTGCAGACACTGATCGCAATTCCAACTGATAGGATCGCTATCGTCTATAAATCCTTTACTGTGATCTGCAGCCATAGAAGAAGACGTTCCCGTATCTGGTCATCCAAATCCAACTCACTTATCCTTTCCGTAAGGATTTCTGCATCGATCATCCCCTCAATTAGGAGCAACCGCAAGAATTCTTTGTCTTTTTCCCTAAAAGCGACAAGTTTGCTTGCAGCAAGATCGTGGGCCTCAATACACCACCCAGTATTGCCTCTGGTTCCTATTGGATGTCGGATTGCGATTGCCCGCTGTTCCCAGTCTTTCGGAAGAACCGCAGACTCGATGGATATCCCATGCACATAGAAACCATGTGTCTGATGGAACAGGGACAACTCACCCAAAGCGCCGTCTATATAGTCAGCGGCGTCGGGTTGATTCTTTGGCTGGACATCCACTTCGATCGATACGCGAAGACTCTCCGGGGCATCAGGGTATTGTCCCAGTATGGCTTGAGACCCAAATACCCATAATTCAGTGTCATCGGCAACTTCGCATGCGGCCCTGATGGCATGCTCGAGTTGATCACGTGTCACTACTGACCTCTAGGCCGTTTATCAGCCTTTCTTTCTCGTCAGAACTGAGAACGGCAAAAAAAGGATTACTTTGCCGCAAACGATTTGCGCGTTCGCTATGTGATGTTAGGAATTGAATCAAACGCGGACGAGAATATGACCTTAGAATATCTCGCCATTCGATTATATCACCGGTAGCAAGCCCCAAATCCGTCTGTAGCAATCGGTCGACGTGCTCCTTGGCCCTTCGTATTAAAGAGGCATCATGTTCGACAGCCTCAGCAATTTTTTGAGACAATTTGATCAACCATTTTTCTCTGTCCTCGTGTTTCCGAGGTCCTGAGAGCACTGGGCGGCCAAGATCAAATTGGATCGGCAAGACTCCGTACAAAGGTGTAATGTCTTTGATGTCGAGAAAGGGAATATCTGCTTTTGTATTGCCACTAATTTCAATCGTGAGATCGAACTCCTGTTCTATCTGATTGAGTTGCTTGCGCAGATCGCGCATGGAATTGGCAAGATGAAGAGTGTCATGCAGGATGCTCAACTCAAGTGGTTCTCCCAATTCTTTCGGAAAAGCTTGAATCCATACAGCGTGTGGATGAGGTCTGAGACTCTCAATTTTTTCCTTTAAGGCATTTAACAATTCTTCGTACCGATTCTTTTCCTCATAAAAAAGGTTTAGCACCATCTGAACAAGTATGTCGGAACGATTAATTTCATATTGATATTTTCTCCCTCCGCCAACACGAAGGACAAATCCCGACTTGCAGAGGCGCCGCAGTGCTTTTTGGGCACCAGGAATCGTCAGGCCGGTCCGTTGGGCTGCATCAGAGGCAGTGAGAGGACCATCCGCCTCGATTGCCAAGACCCTAAGTAGTCTTACATGAGCTTCGGTGCCAAAAAGCTCATTCAGCGGATAACGCATTGAGTTTTGTTTAGACACTATGGGTCTCATGGTCAACCACACATCTTTCAAGTTACTAGCTGTGATTGTTATACAACTATAGTTTCATTTTATAAACTATAGTTAATATATTTAAACTATAGTTTAGTAAACTAACAATATTCTAAAAAAATTGCAAGTGTCATTTATAAGGGCACGGAGATCCAGACCGGACCAGTGTCTTTAGAATCGTGGTCGGACCAAATCAACTTACTGATATCCTGAGATAAACGCTTAAAAAGTGACCAGATTTCGCGCTTAGAGCTGCATTTTTGGGCTCAAGAAGAGCGGTTTAATGAAGGGGGACGTTCTTAGTATGATGCGTGGTCGTGGTCGGGCCAAGTTAACTAGTTGACAAGATTAGTATAGTTGAAAATAGGTCAAATCTGGGGGCAAAATTCAGCTTGCAGCTGGCAGGAGGCAGCGGGCAGCAACCAGCTTCTAAAAGAATTGGCATTAAAGTGAGGAGCGCGGATTTTCATAGTCTATCTCAGGCATTCACTTCAAGAGCAATTTCATATCATCTCGATTTTGGCTCCAAAAACGACGATATTGGTGCTGAAAACGGGTACTTCTGGAATAATAATATAGAGATTTCAATATAATAACTTGGCCAAACCAAGGCACCAACAGACACAGGCAGGACAGTGGCTATTGGCCCTTTTTTTGCAGAAGTTCGCTTAAGCAATGAATAGCACCTCAGATTCTCTTGGCAAAAAGAAGGAGATAGTAATGTTTTTTGAAGGCAGTCAAAGGTTTTTCTTCATCCTTAGCCTCTTTGTTTTTCTGACCTGGACGCAGCCTATTGCAAATGCTAGTGATGAGGAGAGCATTGTTTCTCTAAAACTCAAAGAACTTTCCTCCCAAGTCATATCGTTGGTAGAAAGCTCTTTAGCTGAAAAGGATAG
>JARRNM010000121.1:0-35619 GCA_037384945.1 Deltaproteobacteria bacterium | reverse complement strand
GTCAACGATTAGTTTGACCATTGTCCCCTACTTTTTCTCTTCAGGTGGCCGCTCGATAATGGGAGCGAGCTCCGCCGGTGAAACTCTTAGCACCGCGTCGTATTCCGGAGGGCAGACCGCCCTGCATTCTCCACATTTGACACAGAGCTCCTGATCTATGGCTTTCTTTCTCCCTTTGGTGGTGAAAATGGCATCCACCGGACAGCAACCAACACAAACTTCACATCCCCGGGCGCATTTATCCAAGTCTATGTAGAAGGCGGTAAGAGCTCTACACTTAAGAGCCGGACATCTCTTCTCAATGATGTGCGCTTGGTATTCGTCGCGAAAATATTTGAGTGAGGTCAGCACTGGGTTGGGAGCAGTTTTACCCAGTCCGCAGAGAGAGCCAGCTTTGATGTCCTTGCTCAGGGTCTCCAGTATTTCAAGATCTTTCTCCCGACCTTCCCCTTTGGTGATGCGTTCCAAGATAGTGAGAAGATGGTTGGTCCCCATGCGGCAAAAGGTGCACTTGCCGCAAGATTCCTTCTGAGTGAAGTCAAGAAAATACCTGGATACGTCCACCATGCAGCTGTCCTCGTCCATGACCACCATGCCGCCGGATCCCATCATCGCCCCTGCTTGGGTGAGGGAATCGAAATCAATTGGGGTATCGAGAAAGCTGGCAGGCAAACAACCGCCCGAGGGTCCGCCAATCTGCACCGCCTTGAATTCCTTTTTGTGGGGGATTCCCCCGCAGACATCAAAGATAAGCGTTCGCAGACTTGTTCCCATGGCAATTTCAACCAGCCCTGGATGTTTGACATTGCCCACCACAGAGAAAATGGCGGTTCCGGGGCTGTGCTCAGTACCGACGGTGCGAAACCATTCAGCCCCCCTTAAGACGATGCTGGGCACAGAGGACAAGGTCTTAACGTTGTTTACCACAGTCGGCCGTCCCCAAAGCCCCTTTTCCACTGGGAAGGGCGGGCGGTGCTGGGGCATTCCCCTCTTTCCCTCTATGGACTGGATAAGGGCTGTTTCCTCGCCGCAAACGAAGGCCCCGGAACCTTGAAACACCGAGACCTCGAGATTGAATGATGTGCCGAGAACGGAAGGCCCGAGAAGGGAGAGCTCCTCGGCACTCTCTATCGCCTTGTTGACTGCCTTTACGGCAAGAGGATATTCCGCCCTGACATAGACAATGGACCGGTTGGCTCCCACTGCATAGGCACAAATGGCGAGACCTTCCAGCAACTGGTGCGGATTGCTTTCCAGAATGGTGCGATCCATATAGGCGCCCGGGTCCCCTTCATCAGCGTTGCAAATCACAAATTTCCCATCTGTCTCGACAGTTCTGGCAATTCGCCACTTGCGCCCGGTGGAAAAACCCGCACCTCCTCTGCCCCTCAGCCCCGATTTCTCGATGAGATTAATTACCTCTTCAGGATCGGAATCCAAAGCCTTGACCAAGCCGGAGTATCCCCCTTTGGCAACGTATTGATGAATGTCCTCTGGGTCTATAAGGCCGCAGTGTTCCATGACCAATCGTTGTTCCAACTTGAAGCGGGGAAAGTCCATTACTGCAGGAATCAGATCGTTTTCTTCCATGGCGCCCAAAACGTATTTGAGAACAGGATCTCCTTCTTCTAGGTAGGACCTGACCAAGATCCGCGCCCGGTCAGCATTAATTTGGTAATAACAGATGGGCGGAAATCCCGCCGCGGGATGATCTATTATGACCAGGGGTTCCGCATAACAGTGACCGAGACAGCCCACAGGGATGATTCGCGCTTCAATGGACTTTTCGGAAAGGGCTTCTTCGAAGGCCTGTTTGGTCTCAGTTGCTCCAGAGGCAAGACCGCAGGTGGACATGACCAGAAAAATGGTTGGAATGGCATCTCTTTGTTGCTCCTCCATGCGGTGTTGCGACTCAGCCCGAATGGGAGCAAAGCATTTTTCTGCCTTTTGCTCACTCATTCGCATTCTCCCTTTCTTCCCGTTCTCGCTCAATCTGGAATTGAAGGAATATACCCTCGACCTTACTCGGTTGCATGTGACCCTGCACATTGTCATTAACCACGGCAACGGGCGCCAGGGCGCAGCACCCTACACAAGCCACTCTCTCGATGCTAAATTCGCGGTCGGGAGTGGTCTCTCCGTCCTTTATCCCCAGTTTCCGTTCGAAGTTTTCCAGAATAATGTCGCCGCCGGCCACGTGGCAGGCGGTGCCGAGACAAACCTTTATCTGGTTCCTGCCCGGAGGGTGAAAGCGAAATTGATTGTAAAATGTTGCTACTCCATAAACCTCACTGGGGGAGATGTCCAGATGACTTGCTACCATTTCCATCACGGCAGGGGCAAGATAAGAGTGTTTCTCTTGGATGGACTGGAGGATGGGAATAAGGTTTCCCCTGCTTTTTTTGAATCCGGGCAGCAGGGCCTTAATCTCTTGGATCATTGCCTGTTCTTCGTGATCCAAGTCGAAAGTTGTCATACCTACCCCGTTGTGGTAAAGGGCCAATCGTCGTTTCCCTCTTCGTCCAACCTGCCTTTAACATCTAAGGGCATGCATTTCAAGTAAGCTGTAATATGTTAATTTTAGCACAAATGACACCTCTTCATGAAAATAAAATTAGCGATGCCTATAAAGGGGCCAGAAAAATCAACTTCCCCGGCCCATGGGGACAAATTATCGCACGACTAGTCGGTATCGTTTTGGAAGATTGTTTGGATTCACAGCTGGTGGGGCTATAAATGTCCACTTCGGCGTGTGGCCAAGGCGAGTTTTGCTGATTAATGGAACTGATTAAGTCTTATTTTTTCTCAACCTTTTTCAGTCTGAGGACTACCTCGGTTGGCTCCAATCGACCTTTGGCGGGGTCTCGTCTATATTCCTCAACGACTATCCTGTCTTGGTATATCTTTTTGACTATGCCGTCGTGCTGGCCAACGTAGGTGCCCTCCTGAACCACGTATCCCTTGCCGGTGGCGTCTTCCACCAAGGCCTTACTGCCAAGCTGTCCCCAGATGATTGCTTTGAGGCCCGCTTGGATCTCGCTCAGAGGCATTTTCTGAAGGGGGGTAAGCTGACGGTGAACTACCACCGGGCTTTCCTCTGAGGCTGCGCTGGCCAGGATGAAAGGCTTAAAAGGATCAGGCTTGCCGGTGTAGGTTTTCTCATCCAAATATTTGCCTTTGAGCTGTTGCAGGTTCCGGGGGACTTTTTGCGTGTCCTTCTGGTAACTTCTAATCGCGAGGATGACCTTCTTCTGCATTTCCTGCTCGGGGGTTAGGCTGGTTGCCTGCCCCGCTTTCCCGGTGGGTTTTTTTCTCTGCTCGCTCTTATAGGAGACGAAGGCATAAATGCCTACTAACGCTAATAAAACGACGGCAAGAACGATCGTCTTCTTATCCTTCATCCGTCACCCCCCCTTGTTTGCTTTTTAGCTAGGAGTGTTTGCCACGAGACATTTCAATGAAAGATGATAGTTCTATAGCGTATATGCAAAAACTATGCAAGGTAAAATAGCTAGTTAGAGAAATATGCTAAAGGCCTGTCTTATCGGGCTAGATACAATTAACTGCTGACCGGCAGCCTAGCCCGGACGTTTCATGAATAACCTGCTGCGACCACAGATATGGCCGTTCTTCCTGGCGTCCTCGGGTGTCGGCTCCTGCGGCGTACCGTTTAGGTACGGTTCGGAACCAATCCCGCGGTACCGCGGGACGGTGGCCAGGTGGCCCGCCCATCTTCGCGGTCTGGCGACGGAAATTCATGAAATATCCGGGCAAAGAAAGAACAAGGACGGACCACTCAAAAAATAAGAGCGGCGGGCACACGGTACCCAGCCGCTCTGGAAAGAATGCACCAAAAGATAGGTGAAGCATCGCCCATTATGGGAACGGACCGATGTTTAGTGCATTGTCTTTGTAGTCTTCATTCTGCAAAATCATGTCGGAGTGATTACCAGAAGCATCAGTTTCCTCACTGCAGCCTTCGGCTGGGATCCAGAAGTAGAATCCCGTGTCGCCTCCCACATGGGCCATGAAAAACTGCCACAATTTTCTCGCTGAATCATAGCGCACATTTGTCTGTACAGGCCAATTTACTCTGAACTCCCCGTAGTACGCTACGGTTCCATCGGTTCTGGCATCGAACTCATCGGTTCCAGCATCTGCAGGTGTGGGCGCGTCCGTGGCTGCGAGGTTCAAAACGTTGCGTGATCCGACTAAGGCCTGCGTATTATAGGTACGCAGCTTGTTTTCATGGAAGCCCTTTATACTAAGCGTAGTCAGTACCCCCAGGATGGCAAGAATCATCAACAGCTCGATGAGAGTGAAACCTTTCTTATTTGACATTGAGAAAAGGATTGGTTTGCTGTACATATCCGTTTCCTCCAGTTGGAACAAAACCATTCTCTTTGGTTGCCATATAGTAAGCACCCGATCTCTATGACAAAAAGCCCAACTACTGGTCTTTGGGTTACGTTGAGTTAGCAATATCGGTGCCAAAAGTGTTTAGACCGCCCGTGACCATATCTCCAGTCAAAATGATAATGTTTGAAATGGCACATACTTACAGGTTCTTGCTTGCTTCTGCCACAGAAGGTAGCTCATAAACCTAAACAGCACTATTTGGTGGCGATTGATGACACTCTTTGTCATGATCTGCCGTCCCACGTCAGTTGAGTGACAGCAAAACCAAATGGAAGATACCATCCGGGTTTATCTGCAAATACCTACCACTCCTGCGGAGGGCTAAAGTGGCTGTGAGGACAAAGTTTTTGAATGGAGAGTCGTTAGGCCCCGGCTGAACCACCTCCGGGGGCGAGGGCACATTGCTAGCGCACCTTGGTGGCGCCTTGGGTTTTCTTATACTCTTTAAACTCTGGACAATTACGGCATGAAAAGCTCACCCAATACTTCTTGACCGCCTCCTCTAGGCACCTCTGATAGTAAGGGCAGTCAAAGTATCTATGGGCAGTTACGTTACCGTATCTGAGCTCTTTCTGTAATTCCTTAGCGGGTGTAGGCATTAATTCCCCTGCCTCCTCGTCTGGGTCTGATAACCATCCGCGGCAGGAGAACTCTTCCACTGGAACTCCTGCCGAGTGGATAGTTAATATCAGACCGAAATCAATTAATTATAACAACGAATTGTTAAGACATATTTATAACATTTTCATTTGAAGATGAAAAGTATTATCTAACCCTCCCTGATCGCCAGCAAGGCATCATCTGCCGTTCGACAGGCTCACGGTCCTGAGCAGAGTCGAAGAACATTTAATACCTTGCTGGTGATCAGCAATACTTCATAAGCTGCTGATTTCAGACCTGATAAATAAATTAAACTGTGAATTTGGGACTCCAAGCCCGGATGTTTCATGAATTGCTGTCGCGAGACCGTGAAGATGGGCGTGCCACCGGGCAACCGCAGGGTGATGGACCCGAACCGTACCTGAACGGTACGTCGCAGGGTGCGACACCCGAGGACGCCCGGAAGGACGGCCATATCCTCGGTCGCACCAGGTGATTCATGAAACATCCGGGCTAGGGGCCTGTGGCGCTGTACCAGGTACTATTGGGGTACTTGGCCAGACGGGCGCCCCTGGCATCTTGAATTAACTGGATCACCGCAGCTGCACTGGCATTACCCATGGTGGCCGCCTGGCGCAACATGGGCAAGGCCGGGTCTTCAATTAGGGCTAAGCAAGCAGGGGCACCGCCCATGATCTTTTTCCGGGCAAAGGCTGGAATCTTTGCAAGGAAACCGGTGGCAGGGTTGGCAGTTTCACCTGCCTTTTGGACGAGGAGCTGCAACAAGCGATTGTTGCTCATCCAGGCGCGGTCAGAAGTGCTCAAAGTGCCGCCGTTCATGACGATGTTACGTTTCTGCTGTAAAATGGCTCTGAGAGCTCCAGTTGCGCCTTTGGCCACATCCGGGTCCGGGCTTTTTAGGTAGAAAAAAATGGCACCCAGATACTCCATGGTGGCTGCTTTTTCGAATGCTGCATTTAAAAACTTATGGTTAATTTTCTTATTCCAGGAAGTCTGGGGCATGGCAATCAGTCTGGTAAGCACGGGCAGGTTTGCCCCTGAAAGTCGATTGAGGGTCATTTGATATTGTTGTTTGTAATATAGGGCAGAGTTTCGGTCACGCTCCAAATAGTATTTCTGAGCATGGCCGTAGTAGATAAAGAGAAAAGCATTGCCGTTGGGGTCATGTGCTTGGTTTCGGGCCGTTTCGATGGTTTGGTCGTAATTGTTTCTGTCGAAGGTCTGAAGATTGTCTCTTTCCCAGTCGAGCAAGGGATTTTCCGCCCAAGTGACGGACTGAGCGGAAAGATTTGATATCATTCCACTTAGCAAAAATACCGGGATAACGGCGAAGGCAGATAAACCTATTTTGTTGCCCATGGATTGGTCTCCTTTTCTTAGGAACAGCCATCAACAGATTGGCTGCAGATTATAGAAAGGGCACACCACTCTGTCAAACCAACGATGGCGTCATCTGGGCAGTGGTCAGTGGTCCGTGGTGTAAAAAGCCTAGAGCAGAGGGCATGGAGTTAGACGACAGAGGTCAGAGGACAGAAGTCAGAGGTCATCCAAGATTCAGCAGAAAAGCAATCAAGATTTAGTGGTTGTGAACTACCGCTTTTTTGAACCGCAGAATGTCGAACAAGAAATTTCGAATATCGAAGCGATCACTTCATCATTCTGCGGTTTCTTGTTCTGCTGTTCGATATTCAGTGGTTTTAAGTATTCGTCCTATGTCGTCTGACATTCGACTTCCGACCTCTGACTTCTCACCCCCTTGGTGCCTAGTGCTTAGTTCTTAGTGCCTAGTCAAAAGCTTGCTCTAGTTGAATTACTTTCGATATCCTTAAGTGGATTGGAGCCGTCCAGTCCTTGAGGCAAGGGTATTCCCAACAGGTAAGTTACCATGGGAACCAGGTCCAATGTTGAAGCGTCAGCCTGGTAGATATGTTGTCCTGGAATGATTGGAGACAGTCCTGGGCCTGTCACCCAGAATGAAACGATGCAGTCGTCGGGATAGTAACTGCCGTGATGTCCATACTTGTCGAGATCAGGCTCGAAATAATATCCTTTTTGGTTAATCAGCTTTATATCCGGAGCCGTCTCTCTGGTGTATTGTCTTCTGAGGCCCTGAATCAGGTACCGGCCCAGTGCAAAGTGATCTGCGAGTTCAGTTAGAGGCCTCAGGGCCTGATAGAAGGCATCATCCTTGCCGTCAGTGGCCTCATAGCCTTGCCAGTCGAATAGCCACCACTGGTCGCTTTCCAACAGACCCTCGTGCCTTTCCCCAGGATACTGGCGGATCACCATGGCCTTCAGAGAGGTTTTGACCTCCGGGTTGGCCAGGATCAAATCAACTGCCGGTTTGACATCTGCCAATAATCGGGGTGGATCCATCCATTTACCGGTTTGCCTATTCTTCAGGTACACTTCTTTGGTGCAAGCCCCTGGCATGATGATAGCATCCGCCCGGCTATTGCTTCTTAAACAACTGGGCAGCTTGAACTGACCACGAAGACTGGGGTTTAAGGTATCATCGGGAATATACTTTTGAATGCGGATGGACCCATGTTCCGAAGCCAGGATGAAAATGACGTCCTCATAGATTCCCAACTCTTTTAAACCATTGATCAACCTGCCCATGAGCGGATCCAGTACGGTTCGAGTGTAATACTTCTGGATTTCGTTCATTGAAGCTTGTCGTTCTTTGAGATCACTCGTGGGGTAATGGGAAAACAGATCTGTCCCCAACAGTTGCACTACCATCACATCTGGGACTAGATGGTGATATTTGTAAATACCTGCAAGACTTCTCCGGTATGCCGATATGTGGCCAGTGAGAAAACCGTCGAGGGTTTTGTTGTCTACGTACTGGCTGTTAGGAACCCATTCGCCATGGCGAAAAGCATTAAGAACTGAAGCATTCCCCCAGAAAAAGGCGCCGGATTTGACTGACCAGTCAGCCCCTTTGGTGAGCATGAGCATGGTGGTCATGGATCGTTTGCCTGCTTGACCTACATAGTCAAACAAGGACTTGACGTTCCCGGCCTTTAGAATGTTGTTGATTCTGTTTTGGGAATAGGAAATGAGGGTGCGTATTTGGTGGGTGGTTCGGTCAAACCAAATGGTTGAAACCACTCCGGTGCGCTGAGGATAAAGTCCGGTATACATGGAAGTTACAGCTGGCTGAGAGGCAGCAGGAATGGTGGTAAAGACTCGGGATAGATAGACATAAGCTTGATCGCCCTTGGCCCCCTTAATAATTTCTTGGAAATTGGGCAGGTCCTCCAAGCTCTCGGCCAGAATTTCTTGCTTCAAACCGTGAAATTCAAGAATGATTATCTTGGGACCCTCGTCTCCAGCTGAGGCTCTCCCGGTACTGAGCGTGCTCAGGAATAGACAGGCAAGTATCAGGAAGGATGCGAATGATCTGAACTTTGATTTCTGCCGTAAACGAGTTGTCATAGGCTATTGCTTATGCTTTAACGGGTGAGGGAGTGTCAGAGTGCCTAAGGATTCCAGATAGCTATTCCCCATCAACGAGGTGTCAGGTTTCGGGTGTCAGGTGTCAGGAGAACAAACACGAAAGGTAAAACCTGAAACCTGAACACTGGAAATTTGCTCCTTGGAATTTGAGAGTCCATCTCACTCCATCGCTCCATTTTCAAATATATATCCGCAGATGAGGAGACCTAAGTCTTGCCATTTTTCTGCGACCGGGTCAGTTTGAATTTTGGAGACTTTTGACGGTTTGTTCCAGAGCCACCGTTGTATCAGTGTTAAGCACTTCTGTCTGGCGGTAAATCCACCGTACCGTGCGACCAAGCATTTGTCCGGGTCCAATTTCAACCATAGGTGAGAGGTTCTGCCGAACCATTTCCTCAACCACCCCTAGCCACTGGACCTGACTTCTAAGCTGGATGGAGAGCAACTGAGCCACCTGAGCTGCTTTAACTAAAGGCTTCTGGTCGATATAAGAGAGAATGGGAGTATGGGGCTCATTCATTGAGATCTTGGAAATCTTCTTGGCAAGACAGTGATCGGCCGAGGTAAGAAGGCTACAGTGATAGGGTGCCGCCGCAGGGAGTCGATCTGTCTTTAGGGCTTCTGAGTCCGCTGCAAGTTTCAGCAGCCTATTAACAGCCCTGTGTTCACCGGAGACAATAATTTGATGTCGAGTGTTTACTATGCTTACCTCCACCTGTCCCTCCACCCGTTGACACATCTCCTCCACCTCTGCGAGTGAGAGCCCGAGCACGACCCCCATGCAACCATGGCTGTCGGCCTCCCTGATACAACGGTCAACCTCCACTATAAGGTTTAGGCCGGTTTGGAAGTCTATAACTCCAGCTCCGTAAGCGGCTCCATATATGCCAGAGCTATAAGGTGCGAGCGTTGCTGCCCTGATGGGTTTACTTGCCAGTAGATCGGCCACCATGCAGCTTACGATATACACTGCAAGTTGTGCGTTGAGATCTTCATGGAGTCTTTCCTCAGGGCCGGAAAACATGATTTTTCCGAGGGGCAAATCAAGCTGGAGTTCGGCTCGTTTGAGCAGATCCTCACACTCAGGGAACCGTTCTACCAGTTCACGTCCCATGCCCACGTATTGGGCTCCCTGCCCTGGAAACAAGAAGCTGCAGCCCTTCATGCCGTCTCCCGGTCTAGTAACTCTGAACCTGAAAACCTTCCGGTGGTTCAACGCTAAATAGGCCGTCTGTAAAGTTGGAATTTTCTATCAGATTTGACAGATAAATAAGGGTCCAGTCATCGGTACCCTCTAAGATGTCGATCTCAACTGGCAGCCAGGTTTTTGGATCTATCTTAACTTCCAGCCGTTTGAAATAACGAGCATACTTGGCGGATTTCGGTTCCATGTTCATCTGTATCCACCTACTTCCTTGACCTTGGCCGACCGATTCGACCTCTAGCGCATATTGACGCTGAAAACCTTGGGGATCACCGGTAGCACCAGTGATCCGATCCAAAAGGGTCACCCCCGACTGCCCACGGTAGAGGGTTGCTTTCTTAAGGTCTGGGTAAAGGAGTAGAATCTTATCTTCCCTCACCACCAGGGTCAAAGGCGCGGGTTTAACCACCTGCCAACGAAAGCGACCAGGTGGCTGCCAGAAAAACTCGCCTTCCGACTCAATAGGTCTTACCAGAAGCCGGGAGTATTTCCGTTGTTCAAAAGAAGCTTTGAGACTCTTCAACGTTTTGGCTTTGGCCTGGAGCTGATCCAGAACTTCTTCCGCGGTCAAATGAGTTCCAGCCCTTCCAACCTGAGTGGTAAGGGTAGCGGTGGTAGCCAGAATGAATCCCAAACAGAGCAACAGCTTTGAAGACTTGGTCATTTTCAATCCGAAATCCCCAATCCGAAATCTTTACAAGGGTTCAACTATGTACCACTGGTCCGGATAGCGGCGGATGTATTTTTCAAAAACTTTTGCCACTTGTCGCAGGTTATATTGCAGTGCTTTTCTACGATCCGGACCGTATTTTAGCTTCAAGGGGGGTTCCACCACGCCGCGATAGCGTCCGGGAGCCTCCATGATCGAAAAGGCCGGAACAATCGGTGCGTGAGCTGCCATTGCCAGCAGCACCGGGCCGACTGGCAGCTCCACCGGTCGATTGAAAAGAGTGGTCACCTCGGATCTATCGGCAGCAAAAACTCTGTCACCCAAAACAGCCACCAGCTCATTTCGATTCAATGCCTTGACCAACTCTATGGCGCCATAGGCTGACTCTTCCACTTCAATGACCCGTATGCCATGACGCATGCGCATTATGTTTATTAAGGCATTGGTGAATGTGGTGTTGTGCTTTAGGGCTACTACGTTGACCGGATAGCCCATGGCCCGGAGCCCGAGACCTCCAATTTCCCAATGGCCCAGATGAGCAGTGAGGAGCACCGCCCCTCGCCCACTGCCCAGGGCTTCATCAATATGTTGGCGACCCTGGTAGAGTTGAGCGAATTCCTGGCTTTCTTCCCTAGTCAGGCTCAGCAGACGAAAGAAATCGACAACGTAGATTCCGTAGTTCTGGAAGAATTTCCACAGGAGCATCTTTCTATTGACAGGTGGGTTGTAGCCGTTGAAGATAAGGTCAAAGTTGTGTGAGACATGACGCCGATCCCGTGGCGAAAAAAGGTAGACAAGTCCAGC
Source organism: Deltaproteobacteria bacterium (assembly GCA_037384945.1). Classification (GTDB taxonomy): domain Bacteria; phylum Desulfobacterota; class Syntrophobacteria; order BM002; family BM002; genus BM002. Next base: position 24,436 of record JARRNM010000121.1, on the reverse strand, counting down.
AACGCATCGTGCCAAGACATAGGTGACGGCTGGAGGCAATGCACTGACGGTTTGCAGTGTCTTCCTATACCAAAATGGTTTGTCCAGAAAATGTTCACGCATGGGCTTTTACCATTCCCCTTGATAGTGCAAACTATTTGCCCTGTCAACATTGCTCTCTAAATAAACTGATAGACTCTTTCTTGCCTTGATGATTTCAACTATGATAACTAGCCTACACCTCTTCTAGGCAGGAAGGTGAAAATGCCAGTGAAAATCCTGTTGATCTCACCCATAGGACTCAAGAAGATTCTGGGAGCTGATTTTTTCTTCAAACTGCCATTTCTCGGTCTGCCTACTATTGCTGCCCATACGCCGCCGGACTGTACAGTGAAGATGGTGGACGAGCGGATCAGTCCGGTAGACTTTAGTGATGATGCCGACCTCATCGGAATCTCAGTAATGACTCCTCTCGCCACCAGAGCGTATGAGTTAGCCGATGAGTTCAAGCGGCGGGGGAGGACTGTGGTCATGGGGGGTATGCACGTGTCTGCCCTTCCGGAGGAGGCCCTCGAGCATTGCGACGCCGTGGCGATCGGGGAAGGCGAAAAGGTTTGGCCCCAGATGGTGAAAGACTTCCAGGGGGGCAAACTGAAGGAGATTTACCAGGCCGATGCATTATTCGATTTGGGAATGTCCCTTCCCCCCCGATGGGATATTATCGACAAAAGTCTTTATAGCCCGGTTGACTTTATCGAAACCACTAGGGGATGTCCCATCAATTGCAACTTCTGCGCGGTCACTCAGTACTACGGCGCCAAGTACCGTACCAAGCCTGTGCATCTCGTTGAGGAGATGGTGGCAAGAGTGAGACCGGTGGATAGGGTCTTCGCCCTCAAGAACCTCATATTCTTCGTTGATGACAACATTATTGCCAACCGGAAACATTGCCTTGAGCTGCTGAACATGCTCAAGTCCTATAATATACAGTGGGTCGGCCAGGCTTCGGTAGGGGTGGCCAAAGACGATGAGTTGATGCAGTTGATGTCGGAGACGAGGTGTCTAGGTCTGTTCATCGGAATGGAGAGCCTTTCTGAGGATGCTCTGGCGGAATGTGGAAAACGAATAAACAAACCAGCCGAGTACGTTATTGGCTTTGATAACGATGATATCTCCATCTTTCCTAGGATGGAGAAATTTATCCGAAGGTCCAACTTTGACAGCCTATTTTTGAGCATCCTCACACCCTATCCGGGAACCAGGTTTTATCAGAAGATTGAAAAGGAGGGCAGACTGCTGCACAAGGACTGGCAGAGGTACGACACCTCCCATGTTGTCTTCCAGCCCAAAAAAATGACTCCGGAGCAGCTCCACGAGGGATATATTTTGCTTTACAAAAAAGCTCTTTCAATGAAATGCATAGTCTTGAGACTTGCCCGAGCAAGAACAAATCCGCAATTTTTCGGCCCCAGCAATATGGCCTTTAGATCATGTCTATTCAAAATGCTCCGAGCAAACAAGGCAATTTGAGATTTCAGATTGCAGATTGATGGTTTTGAATCTTATACTGCAATATACAATCTGAGGTGCCACTTTTTCGTGTTCTTTGTGGTTGGAGAAGCAACAAACAGGTTTCACCACGAAGCGCACAAAGTTCACAAAGGTTGTCGATGACTACAGAATCTTTTTTGTGTACTTTGTGATCTTTGTGGTGAAAAAAGATAGCCTTTACGAACGTTTCTCTATGCATTCAATACAGAGCCTATTTTTGTCCTCGCAAAGTTTGATCGTATCTTTGCTGGTTTTGGCCTTGGCTGGCTGTACTACCCCTCCACCTGTTCCAGAGAGACTTGCGTTTCTCCACTATCAGGGTCAGGTAAATGAACACCACATTTTTATCCAGGCTCCGCCTTCTCGCGTCTTCCGTATCCTCACTGATTTTCACCGGTTCGTAACCTTGATACCCTCTGATCGACTTCGACTTAGCAAGATTACCCCGGGGCCCTACCAAATTGGCACGGTCATTCGAGTCGAAACCATCTATAAGATAAAGCTCAGCTGGGTTTCAAAGGTGGTGCAAATACAGAAGGATCGTTCTTTGGTACTCCAGTTTCAAAGCGGACCCTTCCAGGGGGGCTACGAGGTATGGGAGCTCAAAGTTAGAGGAAGCTGCACCAGGGTGAGCCATACCCTGGTTTACAATATTTCCAATTTCTTTTATCGATTGGTGTGGCGGCTGAAGCAGGGAGAGAGGAGGCACAATACCCTAACGGAAGTCACCCTGCTGAATCTAAAACGGGAATGTGAGGAAGGACTCTTGCCCCCTTTTATGGGGGGGCCACAAGAGGAGGACAGCTGTGACCTCCTGTCTCCTTTGCCGGGGGAGTGAAACCGGACCTTTTATTCGTGAGGGCGAGTGGCAATACCAGCGCTGTCTCAACTGCGGCCTCATATTTCTTGAGCCGCAACCTTCCGAGGAATTTCTCCACAGTCATTATCAGGACTACCTACCTACAGATCTCCAAGGGATTGAGAGGTGGCGCCAACTGATGGCCCAGGTTTTCACCAAGAGCGCCAGACTCATTCAGGAAGCTATCCCTATTCCGGGACGATTACTGGACATTGGCTGCGGCTATGGCTTTTTCTTGGAGGAAATGATTCAGCGGGGCTGGCAGGTTGAGGGAATTGAGATCTCAGCCACCGGCATACGTTACGCCCGAGAGAAGTTAGGGTTAAAGGTATCAGACAGACCCTTACCGCGACCCGACTGGCAAGATAATTGCTACGATGTCATCACACTATTCTATGTGATAGAACATTTGCCGGATCCAATGGGTTTGCTCGGGGAAGTCCACCGTCTTCTTAAAGCCGGTGGTTTGTTGTTGCTTAGGTGGCCGCACACTGCCCCTATCGCTGGAATGCTGAGGCCCTGGTCAAAGAGAATGAAGCTATATCAGGCCCCATCTCATTTGTTTGACTTTTCACCAGCGACTATATATAAGGTCCTCGATCAACTGGACTTTCGAGAGATTCGCACCACGGTCTGTGGTTGGACCAAACCAGAGGACAAGGCTGCCCAACTGGCTGCTTGGTTCTTTGGCAGTTTAGGCGAGAAATTGGCCAAGATATCCAGTGACCGGGTTCTACTGCCTGGGGTGAGTAAGACAACCTTGGCCCGACGCTGAAGTTCAAGGTTTTCTCATATATTGTTAACCAGAAAGAGCTCGAGGGAGTCATGTCTAGATTGTCCCAACTGACAATATTAGGTCTTATTTTTTTCTTCGCCTCCGCTGGATGTACCAGTTCCACAGGTATTATTCGACTCAACACGGATCCAGTAGGAGCCAAATACTATGTGGATGGTGTGGAAAAAGGAACCACACCGGCGGAGTTCGAATGGAGTTATGATCGGCCTATTATGATAGAACTCAGGAAAGAAGGTTATTATACTGAAGAAGAACTACTTAACAAAGGCTGGCTTCATTATCAGATGAGCCTGGGAAATTATGGTGAGATTCCGGCGGGCAAGGTTACTAAGAAATGGACAGTACTAATTAACCGGAAGCTGAAGGTTGCACCTAGGAGGGTGACAGGTGAAAGTAGTGTGCAGTAGGGAGCTGGCCCCGTCGGCGAAAACTAGGGAATTGGTCGACTAGGAACAAAAGGCGAAGAGACCTCTGGAGCGAGTGCAGTTGACTCTATCAGCGAATTCACAACCTGGATGCAACTTCAAGGGATGCCCGACTTCCCGGGCATCAGCTGCTCCTGGACCGGTTGTCGTTGGCATACCCCGAGGACTTCTTTATTTCAGATACCAACCCCTGTGGGCAACCTTTTTCTCTCATCTGGGGATTGATATCCTGGTTTCAAAGCCCACTAGGAGGTCCAGTTTCGACGCCGCTCAAGGTCTCACCCGCAGTGATCTCTGCCTTCCCGTTAAAGTATTTCTCGAGCACGTTTCCAGATTAAAAGATAAGGTGGACTACCTTTTACTACCGAGGATCATCAGCGTCAGTCCAGATGCTTATATGTGTCCCAAGATCCTGGGACTGACTGATATGGCTCGCAACGTTTTTACCGATCTCCCCGGTCTGCTTACTCCGAGGGTAAATGCCAAGCTTCCCAAGCCGGAAGGATTTGCCCAGGCCTGTTTCGAAATGGGTTGCCATTTTAACAGGAGGAAATCACAGGTGGAGACTGCCTGGGAGGCAGCCTGGAAGGCTCAAGTCCATTTCGAACAAAGACTGTTGAGATATCCCCTGAATGGGGCTTTGAAACCGTGGGATAGAGCTTTTGCTCAAGGAAACGGTAATGACGAAATTACACCCCGATACCGAGTAGCGGTAATCGGTCGGCCCTACATCTCCTTTGATAGCGCCCTCAGTCATGACCTGCTAAATTTACTTAAACGGCATGGTGTTGAGATTGTAACCCCAGAGTCTGTGCCCAAGAAAATCCTGGATAAAGAGAGTGAGAGACTATCGAAGAATGTCTACTGGCAATTGGGAAGAGAGCTGGTGGCCGCCGCTTTACACTATATGAGAGATCAACAGGTGGACGGCATCATCAATGTTTCCAGCTTTGGCTGCGGTCAAGATTCCTTTACCAACGCCCTGGTGGAATATTACGTCACCAAACACTCGAACAAACCCATTCTCAGCCTGGTCATGGATGAGCACAGCGCCGACGGTGGATTAAATACCAGAGTAGAGGCATTTCTGGACATGGTGGAGCAGAGGAAAAAGAATGGAAACTTGCCGTCGAAGTTAGGGAGTAAGGGAGAAGGTTCGCACAGTACTGGTAGGTTTGCCCTAAAGTCCAAATCCGAGAAGATGCATCTGACAATACCACACATGGGGCATCTCCACCTGGGTTTCGAGCAGGTGTTCAAAAATCTCGGCGTCCACATAACCATGCCACCCCGTCCCAATAAAGAAGCCCTGATGCTGGGTACGCGCTATTCACCTGAATGTGCCTGTCTGCCCTTTAAAATGAATCTGGGCAATATGATCCAGGCGCTAAATCAAGGGGCCACCGATATTATGATGCCTGGTGGCTTTGGCCCCTGTCGTTTTGGCTACTACAGCGTGATCCAGGAACAAATCTTAAGAGATCTGGGTTACGAGTTCAGGATGGGGCGTGCTGATGATCCGGACAGTCTTCGTGACATGTTGGACATGGTCAAGAGGATCGCCGGACTCAATACCAAGTGGGATTCCTACAAAGTCTTTTTCTTCATCCTTCATCGTCTCGCCTTGGTGGACTGGGCTTTACATCGTTCCCTCTGGTTGCGGCCAAGGGAGATCGAGAGACATGCCACTGACCGGGCCCTCCGTCGCTGCCTTAAAATCATAGAGGAAACAGCTCGATTCCGTGACCTGTGGTCCGTTAAAAGGAAAGTGCGGCGGATACTGGGTACAGTGACCTACGACCGTAATCGCCCGATCATCAGAGTAGGTATTGTAGGGGAGATCTTTATGGTACTGGAGCATTACGCCAATATGAGCGTGGAGGAAAGGCTCGGCGAGATGGGAGTTGAGGTGCACCGTGGCCTTTGGCTCAGTGACTGGCTGAATGATCGTTATCGATTTAAGATTTTTCGACGGAACCAGTTCCGTTGGTCCCAGCGGCAGGCCAGACCATACCTGTCTGAACCCAGTGGAGGTGAAAGTGTAAAATCGGTGGGAAAGTCAGTGGCTTTTGCCAAAAGGGGATTTGACGGTATAGTTCACCTCATGCCTTTTACCTGCATGCCCGAGCTGGTAGCTCAAACGATCTTGGCTAAGGTTTCCACTGATTACAATATCCCGGTGCTCACCCTGATCTTCGACGAGCATACTTCACCCGGCGGGGTACAAACCAGATTGGAGGCCTTTGTAGATCTCATAAACCGCAAGGAAATCTCCTTCCCTCTATAGGTCTCCAGTTTCCCATTTGCCGCAGCGATCCCCCCAGCGCACCAAGCGTTCCTGGCCTGTGGCCAGAGGAATCTTGACCTCCATCACCTCACAGCAATTGGAACACCCCTCACATTCAAATCCGCTCAATTCGTAAGGTAGGCCCCCCACCTCAAATCCACGGAAGCGGCTTTTCTCCAGTGAGCTCATCGCTTCCTTTGCCAAAAGAGCGGCACCGATGGCCCCCATCACCTCAAAATCCGGGGGGACGAGTAATTCTTTTCCCAGAACTTGCTCAAAGGCAGACCGCATTCCCACATTGGCAGCCACCCCTCCCTGGAAGAGGATGGGGCGACGGAGTTCCTGACTCTTGACCAGATTGTTCAAGTAATTGCGTACCAGGGCTTGGCACAGTCCCGCTATGATGTCTTCCACGCTATGGCCCATTTGTTGTTTGTGGATCATGTCCGACTCGGCAAAGACAGTACAGCGACTGGCAATCTTAACCGGCTTTTTGGCCCTGAGGGCATATTCTCCGAAAGATTCTATCGGGATTCCCAAACGGTATGCCTGCTGATCTAGAAAAGAGCCGGTGCCTGCGGCACAGACTGTGTTCATGGCAAAATCGATGACAGTGGAGTTTCGCAGAATTATGCTCTTGGAGTCCTGGCCACCAATTTCGATGATGGTCTGAGTCTCCGGTTCATAGTGTAAAGCTGCCACGGCATGGGCGGTAATCTCGTTTTTGATGACATCGGCACCTACTAGAATTCCGGCCAGATAACGACCACTACCCGTGGTGCCCACACCACTGACGGTCAACTCGCCATCCAGTTTCTGAGCCAACTCCGTGAGGCCGGCTTGCATGGCCTTCATGGGCTGGCCGCGGGTTCGCAAGTATTCCTTGTGGTGCACTCTGTCTTTGTCATCCAAGAGCACTATATTTGTGCTAATCGAGCCTACATCTATTCCCAGGTAAGCGGGTTTCATGACCACATCCTCTTTGTTTGTCAGTTGTCTGTTGTCAATTGTTCAAACCGTTCAAGTCGTTGAAGTCGTTGAAGCCGTTGAAGCCGTTGAAATCGTTAAAGTCGTTAAAAACGTTAAAAGCGTCCTTCTGTCCTCTGTCCTTTGTTTTCTGTCTTCCGACCTCTGACCTCTGACTTCTAACTTCTTTCTCCATGCTCCACGCTCCATGCCCCATGCCTTCTCAAATCCGCAATCCGAAGTCCGCAAAGTTTTTCTCTATACGCCTTTCTCCAGGCGCTTTGCCTCAATCCAGGCCAAAACCGCAGGTAACATGAAAAGGGCACCGAGAAGGCAGGCTAGAATGCCCAGAGCTGCAACCCAGCCGATGCTCCGCAGGCCAGGATAGTGAGAACTAACTAGGGAACCGAATCCGATGGTTGTAGTCAGAGAGGTGAGCACAATGGCTCGGCCGATTTGGTTGAGAACCTCGGTAAGGTTACCTGTGGCCTCTTGGCGCCAGCGGTGAACAATGTGGATGCCGTCATCTATACCTATTCCCACAATCAGGGGCAGGACAATGAAGTTGGCGTAGTTGAATTTTATTGACAACAAAGACATCATCCCCAACATGGCCAATATTCCGCCTGCCAGGGGAATGGCAGCCAGTGCGGCAGAAACAGGGTTTCGCAAAGCCAAGAGTAAGGCCAGAGCAATAGCCACTCCCGCAAGAATTAGAGAGTCGGCAAGGTCCCGCCACACCAGACCTTTGAGATGCTCCGTCAAGATGGGCCAGCCTGCAAGCCGCCATTCACTCCCATTGAGGCCACTTTCCACCGCAGTCTTTCTGAGATCCATACTAAGACTGGCCAAGTCGTTTTTGTCCCATAAACCTTGTCGGGGGTAGACAAAAGTAAGCAGTTTTTGCTTCGGGCCTTTTCCTACTAGGAAAAGATCAAGCAGTTGCTCGAGATTCGCTTTTTCGAATGTCTGTCGATCCACTCCGCCTTTTGGATTCACCAGGGTCCTTAGCCAACTCAAGTATGAGGTATACTCCGGGAGGAATTGAAAACCGTTCTCCTGCAAAGCTTTTTTGAATGTGGCCTCGATGCGGTCGGGGTTGAGTTCACCAGCATGACGTTGATAAAACTCCAGGGCCAAGCGCTGTTCTTCAGGCGCTGGCCAGTAGTAAGGATCGTAGGTCGTCCTCAAAGGAAATGTCTAAAGCTGCAATACCTAAAGCAGCTAGCAATACTAGGCTGATCCATACGACCTGGCGAGGGCGTTTCACCGCAGGCCAGATGAGATAATTGAGCCCGAAATTGGGAATGGTCTTGGCGGACACCGAGGGAACCGCACTACCCTGCTGCCAAACAAGCAGGGCAGGCAACACTACCAGCATGGCAGCCAGGCAGGCCAGAATGCCGATCCCTGTGATGATGCCCAATTCCTGGAAACCTCTGAAAGAGGAAATACTGAGGGCGAAAAAAGCCAGTGCCGTGGTCAGTCCCCCCATGAGGATGGCTCCACCACTTTGGGTCAGTGCCAGATGCAGGGCCCTGACCTGATCCTGACTCTGACTGGCATCTACGTACAGATTGAGAAGGTGTATGGCGAAGTCGATACCAAGCCCGAGCAGTACAGCGGCAAAAGCCCCGGTAAGTATGTTGAGGTGACCAAAAATGAGCTGCAAAATGCCGAAGGTCCAGGTGACAGCCATGGCCAATGGCAAGAGCATTAGGAAGAGGAAACGTAATTTCCGGAAGACCAGAAAAAACAAGATATTAACCCCAAGAAATGAAATGAGCAGGCTGCTTTGCAGATCTCTTCGGGTTAGGGCTTCATCCTCCTGAGCAATTGCATATCCACCAGCAAAGGTAATTTTGGGGCTGACGACGGCCGCGGGATGAGATTTGCGCCAGTTACTGATGGCGGTTTCTGCTGCTGCCGAAGCTGCTGCCATTAGTCTCTTGGTATAGGCAATGTTTCGCGCAGACTCTTTCGGTCTGATGAAGATGAGAAGATGACTTCGGTTCTTGTCCACCAGGTAGCCATCCTCCAGTTCCAGGCCGGCAAATGACTGCCGGGAAAACCAACGGGAAAGCCACAAATATCGCAAGCCCAAAGGATCTTTCAGAATCAGGTCACTAACACCACTCTGCATCGGCATAAGTAACAATCGCTTATTCTCTTCTATTTGACGGAAAATGGCGGAGTCGCTCAAGCGCTCGAGTAAATCATTGCGTTCCCCTTCAGAGAGGAAGAGACCTGCATGGGGCAGCAAGATGTCTGAAAAGAACTTCTTTTGCTGAGTGGCAACCTTGGCTTCCAAGTGTCCTATGCCGGGAAAAGATGCCATTTTTTCGACGAAACCATCAACGATTTGCTTGGCGCTTTCCAATTCTCCAGGTTTAGGGACGCTTACCACCACTACCAGCACATCCTGAGGGCCGGCGTCCATGAGATCTGCCAGCAACTTTCTGGCCTGGCTATCCCTGGAAGGCATGAGAGAGTCCAAGGTGGAGTCCAGGCGGAGTTGAGTAATGAGCAGGATGGATACAATGGTGAGCACTGTGGCGATCAGCAGAACAAGCCTATGAGATCGGACAATGCGGTCGGCCAGAAGGTGGAAAAAGGAATTAGTCATGACAGTTGAGCGTTAGTGTCCGCAAAAAAACAAAGCAGGCGATTTGCTGCCTGCTCTATCAGTAACTTACCTCATATTTGTTGCCAGACGGCCAGGTAACTAATGGGAAAACTTCTGCACCCGTGAGTTGCCGGTGTCCGCCACAAAGACGTTGCCAGCTCCATCAGCGCATAATCCATAAGGTTCGACGAACTGCCCAGAGCTCGTTCCCGGGCCTCCGTAAGATCTTAGATTCTGTCCAGTCGGGCTCATTTCCCAGATCAAATGGCTGGCAGCATCCAATATCAGCAAATTGCCAGAGGAGGGATCCAGGACAACATCTACCGGATATGTCAGCCTGTCGGTGAAGGCGGCAAGAAAGCGCCCTTGCGGGTCAAACTTCTGAACTCTTCTCATCTTGGAATCAGCCACATAAACATTGCCGCTGCCATCCACCGTGATTCCCATTGGGGCAACAAAAGAACCGCTGCCTTTGCCCTTGTTGCCCCAAGAGCGCAAAAACCTGCCCTGGTTGTCGAAAATTTGCACCCGATTTAATTTTGCATCTACAGTGTAAATGGCGCCATCTGGACCCACAGCAATCCCACTCAAAAAGGCAAAATCGCCGTTACCCCCGCCCTTTTGGCCCCAGCGACCCAGATAAATGCCGTTGGCATCGAATTTTTGCACTCGATAGTTGCCAGTATCTGCGACGTAAACATTCCCTTCCCCATCCACAGCTACATCATATGGCAGGACAAAACTGCCGGAACCGGTTCCCTTTTGCCCCCAGGCTTTCATGAAGGTCCCGGTGTTATCGAATACTTGAATCCGGTTGTCATAAGTGTCGGCTACATAAATGTTGCCCGAGCCATCGGCGGCTATTCCAAAGGGTTTGACAAAATCACCTGAGCCTACACCCTGCCTGCCCCAGCTTTGGGCAAAATGGAGGCTGGTGCTGGTGCCTACCCCAGACGAGAAACCGGTAAGGCTAGTTGTAGATCCTGGTTTAACTGCTCCTATGGAAACAACATTTTGGCCAACCGCCACGGTCTCGTTGGTTTTTTGTTCGATCATCCTGGCAAAGGCCAGTTTCTCCTGAACCTCGGTGACCTCCAGCACCCCTGTATGAACCTTTTCAACGCCCAAAATCTCACCGGAAACGGGATGTTTTATGATGTCGCCTTCTCGGTAAACTTCAAACTTCATCCCCGCTTTCGCCCCGACAGATTTTCCCACATCTAGGATAAAAGTATTGCCCTTTTGATAGATGATGAATCCCCGCAAGGGGAACTTGCTGACCAATCGTGCCACAAAAGGCCCGATCTTGTTGGACATTGCACCAACGCTCCTGGCTGCCAGTCGATCAGCGACTTTGATTGTGGCATTTTCTGTCTCAATGATCTTGACGTTTAAATCTATACCTTGTTTGTGGCTGAGAACCGCACCGGTTACTATGTATGTGGCCCCGAGCACTCTCCCCAACTGGGCTGCTGTATTTACATCAATGACTCCGGTCAACCCCAACTGCTGCTCTTCAATCACCTTCTCTAAAGCTTGCCGCTCAACCACCTCGAAGCGGCCCTGGTTGACGAAGGCGGTGGCGAGCCATTGGGCGGCAATCTTTCCGAGTTCTTCAGATTTGGCCTTTTCTCCTTGCGACTCGAGATCGACCACGGCTATCCTGCTGCGGGCAGCAGCAGACACATGGACAGCCCACAAAGCCAAAGTGATAGTTACAATAACCCAGCTTGGACTTATCCAACGATGTGGCCTCATGTTTTATCTCCTTGAGACTGCTTTGGGTGAGATTGCTTTTGCCAAGCTGGATCAGCAAAGGTCTTGTAGGATTGAGCAAACTGGTCAATTTTTTCTGCCAGTTCAGTGAAGATGACTTCCGCCCCCTCGTGGGTGAAATAGGCTCCATGCTTTAAGGCCATCTCCCGGCCCACTTCCGGATGGTCAACCAGAATGCAAGGGCGATACAGGTTATCATCAAAGGGTATTTTGGCCTTTATCGCCTGGAAAAGAGGTGAATTAAGCGCCTCTTTAAGAGGTGTGTCGTGGACGTTATGAGTGGCGAAATGACAGAAAACGCAAGGTTCTACGTCCCCTTTGGAGTTGATATGGGCGTACTTGCGTCCCCCTGACATGCAGCCATTTACCACGGGACCATCGTTCCAAAAATCTATGAAGAGGATGGGCTTGCGATTTCGCCAACGACCAAGGGAGGCCCTTAGATAATCTCTTTGGGCCGGAGTGGGCATAAGTTCAGTCTTGGGATCTCTTCCCACTGGAACATACATGAAGTAGCAGCCGAGAAGACACCCCTTGTCAATCATAAAATCAACGAATTCATCGCTAGTGATGGTATCGTGGTTTTCTCTGGTTTGAGTGGCAGAATAGCCGAATAGGACACCGGCCTGACTCAACATGTCCATGGCGCCCATAACCCGGTCGAAGTGCCCTTTTCCCCGCCTCAGATCGGTGTACTTCTTGAAGCCTTCTATACTTATCGAGGGAAGCACATTGCCCACCGAGATAATCTTTGCAACCATTTTTTCGTCAATGAGGCCCCCGTGACTGTAGACCAGAAAAGACATGTCATTGTGCTTGCGAAAGATGTCGAAAATGTCTTGGCGAAAAAATGGCTCACCTCCAGAAACGGTAATGAAGTAAATTCCCATTTCCTTGGCCTCGGTGAGAATCCGATCTATAGTCTCAAAACTCAATTCTTCCTTCTTTCGGTAACTGCCGGCATAACAGCCGAAACACCTCAGGTTACACCGCATAGTTGGGCTGAGTACTAAAAATCCCGGCGGATAGAAACCTCCTGGTTCTTGAGAAAATGCTTTTCTTTTGTTGGTTCCCACCAGGAGTTGGTTGATGACGTAGCTCTGAATTATGGTCTTGCGGTGATGAGGATTAAGTGTTTTGAGTATTCTCTTGGTAATTTCCAGGCTGGGGTGCCCTTGATCGAAGAGATTACGGATCCAACGAATTCGGCGAATGTAATAGTCCCTTCTCGCCAGTTTCTCGGCAAGTTTAGCCACCGACCTATAAGTGAGCTTGAAGAGTCTATCGCTATTTATACTGGCCAGAGAAGCCACTAACACGTTAATGGCCCAAACTTCCAACCGATGGCCATTGGTCTTCAAAATTTCCCTCCAAGAATCCGAAATTCACTCATGCCCCTCAACTCCGAACCGCAGGTTGCAGTCCCGGAGGAAGGGAAAGGAATCGGCCGATCAGGCAATGAGGTGATAGAGCCGAATCAGAGCATCGCCGAGACCCAGAAACATGAGACTGCCCAACAGGCTACCAACAACGAGCAAGGGATAGCTTATCTTCTTCCGCATACCTGTAATGTGGGCCAGAAAGACACCGCTCCACATACCGCCTCCCTTGACCGGCAGCATAGTGAGAAGAACCACGCCCACACCACCCAGAGTTTTCAACCTTTGAAAGAAACTTCGATCTTTCGCTACCTCGCCCTTTCGTTGAAAATAACCGCTCAATCGCTTAAACCGTTCGTTGGTGAAGGTATGTTCATACAGGTAGTAAAAACAGGGAACCTGTAATATGTCCATGAAAACAACGAGGGGGAAGAAAAACAGCAGATTGAGTTTAACAAAACTGGCAGTTAAGATCGCTACCGGTCTTCCCCCCACAACATAGATAGCTATGAAATAAAGGAGACTATGCTCATGAATATGTTGCTGCAGCCATAAAAGCGAATCTCCCATTAATTCAACACCAGATTTCGAACTCCCCATCCAGCCCGGATATTCCAGCAGTCGTCTGCTAGGAGCGTTGACCTGGGCTTATTTCTCGCCATGCCCCTTACTGAAATATGCGGACTAGAGTTCGGAAGTCTTAACTATTTAGCTTAACTGCAAGTATTTTTCAATGACTTTTTGTTTTGAGTTCAGCTTCCTCTACGGGTGCGAATATGGACAAAGTCCTCCCTCAAATAAAAAGGCAGCAAAGCCAAAACGCTCCCCAGGATGGGCAAAGGATCTTTCAGATCGACAATGTCATAAGTTAAATTTGGCTTACGGAACTGAAAAAAGCTGGGTTCCAGCTGCCACCTCCGGGGATTCTTGAGAAAATGTAAGATGTCTCCTGGGAGCAACCAACGACAAAGATGTCCCAACCTGTAAGCAAACACCGGGGGAAAATCCACCTCCAGAGCCATCAGGGCGAAGAGGTAGGGGAAATTTACCCCTGAGTTGATGGCCAGAGCCAATGACCCCCAAAAGCGTGGATTTACCTCGAGGAGCTTGGCCTTGCCGTCGCGACTGTCTACTTTGAATTCGACCATGGACACGCCGGTCAAATGCAGGTTTTGTGCTAGCCTGGCACCATCATGTCTTACTTGATCGTGGATGATACTTTCTCGGAGAGTGCTTGGGCCACCCTCTACCGGATACTCGCGGATGCGTCGATGAATAAAGCTGGCCCGTATTCGATGTTCTTGGTCCAGAAGGAAACTGGCACCAATTCCTACGCCGTCGGCGGGTAATCTTTCCTGGACCAGAGGCAGATGTCCGGAACGAAAGAGCCGCTCCAGAATAGGAGACAACTGAGAAGGCTCAGATACATAATACCTATGTGCACTGCCAGATCCCACCCTTGGTTTGACAACCACGGGGTATTGCAGTTGTCCGGTAAGTGGAGCTAGGTCGTCGATGCTGTTGATCTCATAAGTTTCAGGGGTTGGTATCTCCAAGGCTTCGGCTCGTCTCAGCACCTTGAGTTTGTCCCGGGCAAAAAGGATGTTTTCGTAGGTGGCAAAAGGGAGCCGGGTGATGGGGGCAAGTCTCTCCCTGTGTTGAGCAAGCAAGACAAGGGTGTCTTCCTCCATGGGCATGAGCACCTGGTGGGGATGATGAGTGAGATAATTTTCGAGAAAATCCACATACTGCGATGGTTGTAATACAGGGGAGGGAGTTAACACCCGGCGGTGACAATATCGCGAAAAAAGGGCGGGGGCCAAGTAGGTAGACTCGCCAACGGTTACTCGCAATCCCATACGACCTAAAGCTCGAACAGCGGCAACCGTTTTACGCCAGTAGCCGTCGGTAACAAAAACTCTGATTTTCTTCAGGTCTTTTCTCCTCAAATCAATCATGGGATCATTTACATGTTGGAAGCCCAGTCCTTTGGTTAAGGACAGGTTTCAGGTTTCAGGTTTCAGGTTTCAGATTTCAGGTTTCAGTGTTAAGGTTTCAGTGTTCAGGTGTCAGGTTGTATTCTCCCGTCTTCTTTTCGCTGACACCCGACACCTGACACCTGAAACCTCATACCCTGAAGCAGACTCTCGCAGAGTAGGACAGAGTCCGTCTAATATAGCAGAGGCGAAAAGGAATCACTACCAGAGTCCACCTTGACGACAGGAAGATAATTTGATAGACAACACTACCTCCTCTCTAACGTCAGTTTATCCTAGATAAACCAGCTTAATCGTGCCGAAAAAATTTGATTCCATGAGATTCAAAGGTAAAATAGCTCTCATCACTGGTGGAATTCGCGGCATTGGTGCTGCCATTGGCAAAAGATTTATTCAGGAAGGGGCCCAGGTTGTGGTAACTTACTTCCAGGATAAAGATCAGGCGCGAAAATTTCAGCATGAAATCGGTGGCGCCGGGGCCCAGGTTCACCAGGCGGACGCCTCTGACTTTGACCAGATGAAGGCTCTTTTTGCCCGGGTTCTCAAGCAGTTTGGCCGTCTGGATATTTTAGTCAATAACGCCGGAATACGGCGTGACAACCTGGTGATGTTCATGTCCGATGGAGAGTGGCATGATGTGCTGCAGATCAACCTGAAGGGTACTTTCATCTGCTCTAAGCTCGCACTTAAACCCATGATAGCCCAAAGGTGGGGACGGGTGATCAACATTGTTTCTCCCAGCTCCATTATGGGCAGGGAAGGACAGGCAAATTACGCTGCTGCCAAAGGCGGTGTGGCGAGTTTCACCAAGTCTTTGGCGAGAGAGGTGGGCAAAATTGGTATAACGGTTAACGCTGTGTCCCCCGGGGTGATAGATACGGATATGACCCGGTCATTACCTGAAAAAACCCTGGCGGAACTCAAGCAATCGATTCCAATGGGTCACTTCGGGCAGCCGGACGATGTAAGCGGAATGGTGCTGTATTTGGCGTCCGAGGAAGCCTCATATATAACCGGGCAAGTTATAAGCGTTGATGGTGGTCTAACCTGAGGATAATGTTGGAGCAAATCTTGCATAGGCTGGTCGTGAGACAAAAATCTGAGCAAGGAGGAACAACCGTTGCAGACTCACCTTCTAGAGCGAAACTATCTGCTTGCCAATCTCAAGGAACTCATAGTTCGAACTCTGCGGTTGGAAGATGTCAGCCCCGAGGACATTATTGATTCAGAGCCCTTGTTTGGTGAAGGTCTTGGCCTTGATTCTATTGATGCCCTAGAATTGGTGGTGGCCATCGAGAGGGAATATCAGGTTGAGATCCCAGACGCCGAAGTGGGGCGACGGGCCTTTGCCTCGGTCAGTGCCTTAGGAGATTTCGTCTTGGAAAAGAGCTCAGCTCAGAAGGCTTCCGATGCGGTGGGTTGAGACTACGACCACGGTCAGGTTCAATGAGGTTGATCAATGGGGCATTACCTGGTACGGTCACTACTTTGCCTGGTTTGAACTAGCTCGCATGAAAGTACTGGAGAAGTTTTCTCTCCTGCCCGAACAGTTCACCGCCCTTGGATTTATTGCTCCAGTGGCGAGTGCCCGATGCGAATTCAAGAAACCCGCGCGCACTAACGACATCATCACCATTCAAACACACCTGCTGAAACCACAGACAGCATCTCTGACATTTCGATTCGAAATTTTGCTGCGAGCTGACGGGTCTTTACTGGCAAAGGGTGAAACGCTGCAAGTCTTACAAAAGCTCGATGGTACCTTAATTTACAAACTCACCGGTACCCTCAAAGACCTGGTTGAGGCCATGGTGCAATACTTTTGGCCTGACTAGATAGAAACTGTAAGGGCGAGGGGCCTTTCACCACGAAGTGCACAAAGAGATCTCATTTCAGATTTTTGATTGTAGATGGCATATTTCAACTTCTTCTGGTGGTTGCTAGCGTAAATCTACAATCTTAAATCTAAGATCTCAAATATTGTTTGGTGGCCTTCGAGTAACAGGCTGTAGATACTTGAGGCCTGTGGACCGAGATATGTCGCTTACCCATGAGCAGGTTGAAGATTTACTGCCCCATAGATACCCCTTTCTTTTTGTCGACAAGGTCACTCAACTTAAATCTGGTCATAGCGTAGAAGGCACTTTTCGGGTCAAGAGCGACCACCCATTCGTCAATCGAGTTGGTAGGGTTTCGGTGTTTCCCACTATTTTGGTGGTTGAAGCCCTCGGGCAACTGGCAGCGCTTTGTATTCGCTATGGACAGGGAGACCCTCAGCCTAGGCAACGTCCCCAAGGATTTCTCGTTCGCATAGACCAATGCTCATTTGCCCACCCGGCGCCAGAGAAGGAAGAAACTTTCTTTTAGATTCTGTGCACTTATTCCAGCTTACAACCTTTCCCAAACCATCTCCGAGGTGGTATGCCGGACCCGTGAACACTTGAAGGAGATTTTGGTGGTGGATGACGGTTCCCAGGATAACACTGCCCGTCAAGCAAAAGAAAGTGGAGCCAAGGTCCTTAGAATTGCCAAGAACCAGGGGAAAGGTTTGGCCTTAAGGAGCGGATTCAAGCACCTGCTGGAAAAACCCTGGGAAGGCATCGTTACTTTGGACGGTGATCTGCAACATGACCCGGGTGAAATTCCCAATCTGATTGAAGAGCACGACAAATCAAGGTCACAGATAGTAATCGGCTCTAGAATGGCGGAAACCGAGAGGATGCCGTGGATAAGGTATTGGACCAATAGAATAGGAGTCTACTGTATCTCTTGGGCGGTTGGACAGCCTCTGACAGACACCCAAAGTGGATTCCGGCTCTACGGCAGGGAAGTTCTCGAAAACATTCCACTGTGGACCAGCCGTTATGATACCGAGACAGAAATTTTGCTCAAGGCAGCTTTGCTGGGAATGAAGATAACCTACGTCCCTATAAAAACGATTTATTACGAGGATGATAAAAATAGCTCTTCTTTCAGACCATTTCCGGATACCTTTCTCATCTGCATGGTATTTTTAAAAAGCCTTTTTTGGAGGAGAGGGTGGTATCTGAGAGATTTTAAGATCTAAAAACTGGAGTATTGGAGTAATGGAGGACTGGAGTAATGGGATAAAGGAGTTCTTGAGATGGATATAGGTTCACAATACTCCAATGCTCCAACACTCCACCACTCCAAAGGGTGTGGTAGCCTGGGGCTGCTTCCATGGTGATGAAGCCATGACAACAGTGGGATAGGGCAGATGAGTAGTAAGGGTGTAATCGTTACTGGCATGGGAATTATCAGCGCTCTGGGGAAGGAGAAAGGCCTGGGCCGGTGCGATCATCTGGGATTGTGGGCCGCCCAGGAAGCTCTTAAAGAAGCGAAGATTATGGAACGCAATCTATCGCCGGAACGAGTGGCTGTTATTATGGGCGCCGGTGCCGGCGGTGTTTTCGAGGCGGAGAAGTACCGCCGTCAGCTCTATGAAGGGCATCTGCGTCCCCGACCTTCTTTACTTATGCCTTTTCCTGCCTGCAATCTCACCGACGCCATTGGCAATCTCTATGGTTTTTCCGGAATTCGCTCTACTATTGCCACAGCCTGTTCCTCCAGCGCCACCGCCATAGGCTATGGTGCAGATCTCATTCGATCAGGAAAGGCCGATGTGGTAGTTGCGGGAGGTGCAGAGTCTCTCTCGGAGCTAACTTTTTCCGGCTTCAATGCGCTACGTTCAGTGGACCGGAAGACCTGCCGACCTTTTGATCGAAATCGCGAGGGATTGGTCCTGGGTGAAAGTGGGTCCATTTTGGTTCTAGAATCTGAGCAACTTGCGGCGCTCCATGGGGTAGCTGGATATGCTGAAGTTATGGGATATGGCATTTCCGCCGACGCTTACCACATGACTTCTCCAGATTCAAAGGGAGAGGGAGCGGAGAGAAGTATGTCCAACGCACTTGGCGCTGCTGGAATACCATCGGGAGCAGTGGATTATATCAACGCCCACGGCACCGGAACACTGATCAACGACAAAGTGGAAACCCTGGCCATCAAGAGGCTCTTTGGGGAAAGATCCCGGTCGCTCCCCATAAGCTCGGTGAAGTCCGCCTTGGGACACTGTCTTGGGGCAGCCGGGGCGGTGGAGGCCGTCGCCACCATTTTGACCATCTATCATGGAGTGGTTCCTCCAACATTGAATTACGAGGAGTCAGATCCGGACTGCGATCTCGACTACGTTCCCAATGAGCCCAGAGAGGTGGGCATTGGGGTGGCACTATCAAACTCCTTTGCTTTCGGTGGAAACAACACCACTTTAGTATTTGGCAGGACTGATCGATAAAGGTTGGTTATTCTGGGATTCACGAGGATGTCATCACTCGATGCAAGAGCTGGTTGGGACAGGGTCAGCTCCCAGACGAAGATGCATATTCGCGTCAACTTAGTGTCCATCCGAAAACTTGCGTTTCCCTTGTCATTCTGAGGAGTCCCGCTGAGAGCGGGACGACGAAGAATCTCGTAGCTCTTGGGTTTCCATGGGATCCTTCGCGGAGTTTAGCCCTTCGACAGGACTTGTCGACGAGCTTAAGTCGTTTCGCTCAGGGCAGGCTCTGAACTTGCCGAAGGGCTCAGAATGACAATGTTGATTTTCCGGATGGACCCAAAGTAATTCACTCTTGTGGCCTTGGAAAATGGCAACCGCCGACGCAGACGAAAGACATTCCAGGTTGCCAAAGCAAGACACCGGTAGCTCAGATGCACTTTGCCTCGGAGCTAACCCTGTCCTGAACATGAGTGGCCAATTAATGATCGTCCAAGAAAGTTTAGGAACAATCTAAAAGTTAGTCATGACAAGAGTACCGATCAGCATAACCGGCCTGGGTATGTTAAACGGGCTGGGTATTGGAAAATCAGCTTATTGGCGTGAGTTGATCAAGGGTAACTCTGGTATAGCACCGATTAGGGGATTCGATACCAGCAAATATGTTTGTAATCTTGGAGCTGAGATAGGCAATTTCGATGCTCAGGATTTCATGGAACCTCGCTTTTACCGCAGACTGAGTCGCCAGTCTCGCCTGGCGGTTGCCGCCAGCATCGGGGCCATCAAGGATAGCGGCCTAACAATAACAGATCAAAATCGTCGCCGGATCGGCGTGGTCTTTGGCACCGCCTTCGGCAGTACAGAGCAGACTGATGGGTTCTTTGTAAGCCTTTTGGAACATGGTCCCCAGGCTGCTGAGCCCATACTATTTCCAGATACGGTACCCAACGCTCCCGCCAGCCACATCGCCATGTATCACGGGCTGAAAGGTCCAAATAGCACCTTTTGCCAAAATCACCTCTCTCCCTTAATGCTTTGAAACCCATCCGGCGGCGAGATACACTCCAGCCCAGCCAGTTTCCCACAGGCAGGGGATTCATTGTCGGCGAAGGGGCTACCTGCTTAGTGCTCGAGAGGGCGGATTTTGCCAAGGGGCCTGAGAAAAGGAGTTATGGAACTGTTTTGTCTCTGACTCTAACAAGCGGAGTTGTAGCTCAGGCGCACTATGAACCGGACGGCAGATCGATGGCCCAAGGGATGAGGGCAGCCTTGAAGGAGGCCAGGATTAAACTAGAAGAGGTTGATCTTGTTGGACTAGCTGCTAATGGGGTTGCTGAGCTCGAGCATGGAGAACTAGAGGCCCTGAAGGAGATTTTTGGTCATCAGTGGTATCAGATCCCTCGGCTGCCCCTTCGCTATCTTGTTGGAGAATTCGGCGGTGCCGGCCTCCTGAGCGTGGCAACTATTTTACTGGCCTTGGCTGGAGGAACTATTCCGCCGGCGGTGCAAGGTGCTGAACTGACGGGTCCTTTCGGCAAGGCTCAAAGATTTTCATCTGCAACTGAGAAGACTCTTGTCGCCGGCATGGCCATTGGATCTACTTTTGGTGGGGGGAGTGCTTGCACTATTCTGGGAAAGTAGTTGGAATGATGGGTGGAGAGGAATTAGACTAATTACAGACTAGCTTATCTGCTCTTACCTCCCGGTATTCCAATATTCCATTATTCCAACATTTCCGATGGGGCAAAGACAGAGGACTGAAGGCTTCGCCATGCGCGTTCTGTTGATTTCACCGAACACAGAAATGTTGCCGGACCCGGTGTTTCCTCTTGGTCTGGCTTTTTTGAGTGGTGCCCTCAAGCGAAGCTCCCATGAGCACCAGCTATTGGATCTCTGTTTTGTTGATGACTACGGCAAAGCTCTGGAGCAGGCTGTGGCTGATTTTAGTCCTGAGGTAATTGGACTGTCACTGCGTAATGTAGATAATGTGGCTTATCCTAATACCCATTCCTACTTGCCTTTTTACCGGAAGGTGGTTTCACATTTGCGAAAGCTTACCTCCGCAACCATTGTGCTAGGGGGCTCAGGCTTCAGCCTTATGCCACGACAGATATTGAATGATCTGGAGGCGGACTATGGAATGGTGGGTGAAGGTGAGATTCTATTTGTTCGCTTCCTTGACCGACTGGCGCGTGGCCAATCTCTTGTTCAACTCCCCGGGGTTATTACTAGACGTAACCACAGACCCCCAGATGCCATCCCAGCACAACGTTCTTCCATTAGGAAGATGATTATGCCCCGAAGGGAAAAGCTTGACAATGAAGCGTACCTTCGTTTCGGCGGCATGGGGAATGTCCAGACAAAAAGAGGTTGTACCTTTTCATGTGTCTACTGTACCTACCCCTTGCTTGAGGGGAGTGAGATTCGATTGCGATCACCAAAGGAGATTGGAGAGGAAATTCAGCAACTTTATGATCAGGGTGTCGACAATGTTTTCATAGTTGATAATGTGTTCAATTTTCCACCACACCATGCCCAATCTATATGCAAGGAACTTCTGCGGAGAAACCTAGAAGTGAAGTGGAGCTGCTACCTCCACCCGCAGTTTGTAACTGAGTCTTTGCTTTCTCTCATGAAAGAATCTGGCTGTACGGGTGTGGAGTTTGGCACCGACGCAGGCTCCGACCTGGTTCTGAAGGGACTGGGAAAATCGTTTACCAAAGAGGAGGTAAGACGAGCCTCACAACTCTGCCATAAAGTGGGGCTACCCTCCTGCCACTCCTTAGTTTTAGGGGGACCGGGGGAAAGCAAAGAAACCCTCCTAGAGACCTTTGCCCTCATGGACGAGGTGTCACCTACTGCGGTAATTGCCATGGTGGGGATAAGGCTTTTCCCAGGGACAAAACTGGCGGAGTCCACCTTGCCCGAAGATTTAATTATCGAAGACGACTCCATGTTAAAACCTACTTTCTTTCTGGCTGAGTCAGTGCGTCCTTTCGTCCTCGATATGTTGTACGAACATGTAGAGAAGAATAAGAATTGGATTCTGCCCGGCTCAAACGTGAACATCGACAGAAGGTTACAAGAAAAACTGCGACGCTTCGGTCTCAAGGGGCCGCTGTGGGAACATATGCAAGTCAGGAGGAAGTAAAGAGTCAGCGGGCAACTGGCAGGAGGCAGCTGGCAGAGGGCAGGATTGTGGATTTAGGAAAGCATAGGGCACGAAGTCAGAGCCACAGAACCACAGAGGTCGGAGGTTGGAAGTCAGAGGGCAGAGATCAGACGACAGCGAGTTACGGATTGATTTTTTCGTATAACGAATAACACCATGAACCGCTCACGGCTTACCATTTAACGATTTGATCGATTTGAACGACTTCAACGGTTTTAACGGTTTCAACGATTTGACCAGATGGAACAACGGACAATTTACCACGGACTGCGGACCAGGCTGTGCCCGAGATAAGACAATGAGCGTAATGAATCTTTTGACGGTAGACCTTGAAGACTGGTTCCACATATGTGAGGTGGAACATCTACTCCCCAGGGAAAGGTGGGACAGATTTCCATCTACCGTGGTTACCGACACAGAGAGGCTCTTGAGTTTGGTCGCTCAGCAGAACTCCAGGGCTACTTTTTTCGTACTCGGCTATGTGGCGGAGAAGCATCCTGACCTAGTTCGGCGCATTTATAATATGGGACATGAAATTGGCTATCACGGCTGGGATCATGAGCTGGTCTACGAATTGAATCCGCAAGAGTTTCGCCTGGTTTTGCGCAGAGGCATTGAGTGTATTGCAGGGTTGATAGACAAAAGACCAATTGGTTTCCGGGCTCCCCAGTGGTCGCTCAACAATCGCAGCAGGTGGGCCTTAGAGATTCTTGCTGAAGAAGGCTTTGTCTATGACTCTAGCCTGGCTCCCCTAAAGATCATTGGAAACGAGTCATACCCTCGCACCCCCTGGAAAATGAAACCAGCTGGCGGAGACTTATGGGAATTGCCACCCTTAACCCTAAAGACTCCCTTTGGCCACTATCCCGCAGGAGGTAGCTGGGGCCTAAGACTTTTGCCCTACCCAATACTTAAACAAAGGGTGCGCCAGTTCAACCAGCGACAGCTGCCGACACTCTTTTATTTTCATCCCAGGGAGTTCGGGGGGAAAAGGGTCTCTATGGGTCTTCCCGCTTCTAAGAAGTTTGCCCTCTATGGCGGTATCTGGAGGAGTGAATCGCAGCTGGTCAAACTTCTGGCTGACTTCCGCTTTAGCTCCATAGAAAAGTATCTTAGCAAATCTTAAATCCCCCCGAGAGGCTGTCCGACAACCAACCGAATGGCTGCTACTGTCATTCTGAGCCCTTCGGCAGGCTCAGGATAAACTCCGCGAAGAATCTCATCGATTTTGGTACCCACAAGTTAGAGATTCTTCGGCTGACGCCTCAGAGTGACGGTGTCGGACAGCCTCTTTAGGGGGATTTTCAAATGCTCTTCAGTCTGATCTCCCTGTCACTGACCACCAGATAGTGGGGCGGGTATTCAGTCCAGGCGCCGGTATTAATGTAACGCACCCCTTGGATGGTACGATCCTCTGGGTAGTGGGTATGACCGCAGGTAATGACTTCAAAGCCTCTCTCTTTGGCGAATCTCACCGCAGCGAACATGAGTTTCTTTCGATAAAGTTTGTAGAAAGGCTCGAACCTGGTGGCGAGTCGGGCTACGTTCAATGGTCGCAAACCCGATTTTACCAGGAGAAACTGGATCACCTTGAATGGCCTGAGGAGCTGCTGGATCCTTGCTTTGGTTTTATCGAGTTCGTTGCCGTGGGTGATTAAAAGTTGGTCGGCAATCGTGTGGACGCGTTTGAAATGGATTCTTCCCCGATTTCGCAGGAGAGAGCAGTCGTCATGGTTTCCCAGTAGCCAAACAATGTTTCTGCGAAAGGACTCCTGAGTTATTTGCTCGAGGATTCGCAGGTTTTCCCTGGGCAAATTTGGATAAGAGCTGTCGATAATGTCACCGTTGAGAATGAGGTCGCAACCTTCAGGTAGGTTTTCGATGAAAAGGGCTATCTGATCAGCCAGCGTGTGTACTGATTCCAGATGTAAATCACTGATCACGACTGCGTTCATTTGGTGCCAGTTATACTAAATGTCTAAGGTGAGGGTTAACCACAGAGTACACGGAGAAATGTAATTTAAGATTGTAGATTTGAGATTGTAGAATTAACCAAGCAACCACTAGAAGAGGTTAAAATCCGCAATCTGCAAGCAAAAATCTCTCTGTGCTCTCAGTGTTCTCCGTGGTTCAATCGCCCTTTCAGTGTAATGGTTGCCTCTAGTCTGTTTGGTTCTTCGGCCTGACACAGGCAAAGTAGCCGATATGATCCGAGGCATTCCTATATGGTTCTGGTGCTAATCCAGCTTCCACTGCAGAGAAATAATTGGGGTCGACAAAGATGTAGTCAAGCCTTCTTGAGCCGAATCTATAGGTGCCTATCTCTTTG
>JARRNM010000120.1:0-14586 GCA_037384945.1 Deltaproteobacteria bacterium | reverse complement strand
CACCACCAGGAAACGGTTTAAATTATGCAGGACCAAGGGCAAATGATCAGAGTGTAAGCTAAGCCCACCCCACTGGTGCACCAATGGTTGCATCTGTTCAGGGTGAAGACGAGTCACCCAGAAAAGAGCTGCCAAGACCAGCACTAGAGCTATCACCAGTCCTTGGGCCCAATAAGGAGGATGGTGATTTTCGGAAAAGCGCTGGCGCACAGCATCCAAACCGAAACCCGCAGCAACAGAGAGATAAAAAATGAAGATGAAAATGAACTTGACCGGATAGCGCAAGGTAGAAAAGAGAGGAAAATAGTGATGAAAAAAGGAATATATGGGCGTATGGCTCCCTAAAGAAAATACCAGGCTAACAACCATTGCCGCAAGCAAAGCAAAACCCCGTTTGCCTTGTCGGATAAAGTATATACCAGCCAGGCACAGAACCACGGGACCGACATAAATGGTCTTGAGGTAATTTTGAAACTTCCAATAAAGTTCCGGAGTGGTACGGGGGCCGTAGAGAGAGGGCAGAAAGAAATAGATCAGGTCCTTCGGCGCCAGAGACCACAGCTCCGCCTCCTGTAAAGACACTCCCCCGTACCGGTGGCTCCGGCTGTACAGTTCCAAAAAAGGTAAGATTTGGACCATGGAAAGTCCCAAAAAAATCAAGAGAACGAGAGCCAGGTAAACGAGACGTCGTTGCAGACTAGGTCCATTTTCGGGATCCTTCAGCGGCAGTATTCTTGGATAAAGGAACAGAACAAAAAGACTTGCAAGGGTTAACAGAAAAATCTCTACCCCCCCTCCGAGAAACATGAAACAGAGGCTGACGGCAGTGGCTACGACCCAGCCGATCCCTCCTCTGCGGAACACTCTGCAGCCGCACAACATCACCAGGGGATACCAGGTCACAGACAAGAGGGTATTGAGTACATTATGAACCGAAATTAAGTAGCCGCCGAAGACAAAAGCCACAGCGGCAGCAAGGGACCCCTGGATGGTAGCCCCCAATTCCCGCATAAACGCGTAAGTAAATACACCAGCCAGAAAAAAATGAAATACAATGGTCCAGTTGAAGGCCAGATCCAGCGGCAGAAAAAGGTAAGGAAGACTTAAGGGGTAAAGCACTCCAGGCTGAATGGCAGCAAAAAGAGGGACGCCACATTTTATATAGGGGTTCCAGAAGGGGAAGTGACCCTGACGGACAGTTTCTACCCAGATAAAGCGAAAGGGATAAAAAAAGGTGGTAAGATCTCTTTCCACCAACAGGAACTTGCCGGTGAGAACATCCTGGAAGTAAAGCAGGGTGAGGACGAAAAGGCCCGGGATCACAAAGATTCTCTTTATTGCTGGGCCTCGGACTTTCATTGGTGAAAGGGATTTAGGGTAAGTAAGGTTTAGGTGGGCCGGACGGAAGTCAATCGCCAGATAAAACCCCGTCGAAGAAAAGGGGACCTACCTTTTCCCTCTTGTCTTACCGTATCTGTGAACGGGACTGACTCTCACAGCAGAGTGACGCCATCCTCGGGGCTGCGGTCCAGAAATATGTATCGGGAACGCTGTACAAGGTTACATTCTGAGCTTGAAGATAATTATCATTAAGAGTGGTAAAATCTGGAAAGGTGGTATCGCTGTTGTGTGTTACCAAGTCAGCGTAACCTATGGCAGCGCTGGAAACTATGGCTCCGACTATGCCTTTGGCAGTGGCATCCGCAGCCTCCGTTCTGAGGTCGATATATTTGGGTATGGCGATAGCAGCGATAATACCTAATAAGACGATAACCATAATTATTTCTATCAAAGTAAAACCACGATCGTCACTGATTCCAGACCTCATCTTTAGCATACTAACCTCCCGTTCATAGTAGATCTAAAACAATAAAGCCCCAAGTTTTGGACTGATTACCACCATTACCTATGCATGTCAATTGATTTTTGATCTCGTAAGTCCCTTCAATCCTTAGATCAATCAAGTAGAATTACTGCAATATTTATGCCTCATCGTTACAGACTAGTGGTCCCAGCCTTGAACCTGTGAAGAAAAGCTACCGTATCAGTACTCTCGCCAGGTTAAACAAGGGCAGGAACACGGAAAGGGCGAAGAAGAACACGAATGAGGCCAGAATCGCCAGCAGTACCGGCTCTATTAGAGTAGTGAACCGCTTGATGGCGTAATCCACATCCTGATTGTAATAATCAGACACCTTGCCGAGCACCTCGTCCAACTTGCCGGTCGTCTCGCCCACCGTCACCATTTGGTGCAGCAGAGGTGGGAATATCCCGGCCCGGGCTAATGAATCAGAAAGATTATCACCTCGCTTGACCTCTTCCGTGACTTTTCGTAAGGAACGGGCGTAGTAGACGTTTCCTATGGTTTCACTCGATATCTCGAGGGTATGCAGAATGGGCAGTCCACTGGCATTGAGAGTGGCAAATATCCTGCTGAAACGGGAAAGAACAAATTTGGACATGAGCCCACCCATAAGAGGAATGTGCACCTTGAGCCAATCGAGACAGTAACGACCAGGTGGTGTTCGTATCCACCAAATCAAAGAGACCACCAAGATAGTCAGTCCCACTAGACTGAGCACCCAGTACTTCTGAATGTATTCGTTAAGGGCGATCATTACTCTGGTGGGCAAGGGAAGTTCAGACCCGAACTGTTTGAAGATTTTGGCAAAGGTGGGAATAACAAAGTAGACAACTACAAAGAACGCAGCTATGAGAGCGCCGATTACCAGTTTGGGGTAGCGCGTGGCGGCCTTGACCCTTTCTCGGGTTTCCATTTCATATTCTTGGAGAGCGGCAATTCGGTGGAGGGTGGTTTCAAGCTGGCCTGAGGCCTCGCCGGCTCTGATCATATTCACATAAATTGAAGAGAAAACATTCGGGTAGTGGGACATCGCTTCGGAAAAATCAGTACCCCCTTCAATATCATCAGATATACCCAAAAGAATGTCGCGCAGCCGTTGATTATCAGTCTGCTTGGCCATGAGCCTTAGGCAGGTCAAGAGAGGAACTCCCGCCCCCAGCACCAGGGCTAATTGACGGTTGAGGTAAATGAGCTCATTGCTGCTGACCCGTCGCATCCAGCGGTCAGCCCAATTAGCCGCCGTGCCTTTTTTTACTCTTACCTCTTTCTGCTTCGGCCGGATGTCAACAGGGATGTATCCCAGTCGCAGGATCTGTTCGGCGACCGCCGCTCTGTCGCCACCATCCAATACGCCGGTTACGGCCTTGCCCTCGTGGTCTCTTGCCCTGTATTGAAAACTCGGCATTGCATCCTCAAGCCCGCACGGCGCATAGCGCCTAGCGCATGGCGTAAAATATCATTTTCTTGGAACTCCGAGTCCGGATTTGGGTCAAATCAAGAAGCAATAATCGTACCCTTGTGAGTTCAAACCATTCAATGGTTCGCCTTCGGCGAACTCGTTCAAATCGTCAAATGGTAAGCGGTCAGCAGTAAACCGTGAGCGGTTAAGCATTGGAGGTAATTCCCTAATACGCCTTTCGGGTTAGCTCCGCATGCTTTAGATAATAGATTTGGATATCCACTTTTATTTACTAACCACAGAGACACGGAGAGCACAGAGGGAACTATATTTTTTGCCCGATCGGGAGACGGCGCTCGGGCAAAAGTTCTCAGCCCTGCGGGCACGATCTTGTAACCGAGTGGCTTTGGGTCAACGGTTGGCGCCAGGCTAAAGAGCTCTCGCCGCAGGCGGAGACTCTTTTCCCTGGCCGTTGTCTCCCGGCAAGGGAAAAAACACCGTCCTCTGTGTCCTCTGTGACTCTGTGGTGAATCTTCAATCAGGCCTCCTCAGGCCTTCATAATGCAGCGTAAACTAACTAATCGTATTCCCAAATTTTCTAATTCTCTAATTAACTACCTGTCAGCTCGCAGTTCCCTTGCGCCTGCGTCTTTTGCCTATTCCGAAATGCTCTGCCAATTTGGCAATGTGAAATTCTGTCCTCTGACTTCATTCTCCCAAATACTCCTTGACCTTTGCTAATAGTTTGTCTGCCGAGAAGGGCTTGGTCATATAAAAATCGGCTCCGGTTTCTTTACCCGTGAGCCTGTCCTTCTCCTGGGCCTCCGCCGTGAGCATGATGATTGGAATGTGTTTAAACTTCTCATCGAATTTCAGCAACCGGCACACCTTATAGCCATTCATCCCTGGAAGCATGACATCGAGGATGATCAGGTCCGGCTTCTCGTTCTGAGCCCGTTCGAAACCTCGGAATCCGTCGTATGCCAACAGACACTCATAATCCTCAAGCTCCAAACTCACTTGGATGGTTTCGATGAGGTCAGGCTCATCGTCAACAATCAGAATCCTTTTCTTCGGCATATCCTCGCCTTAAATCGCCACTCGATGATGCGAGAGCCTATCAGCTTCCCTCGAACTGAACCATTGGAGCCCTGTGGCCTAGGGCCCGAAGAACCTGTATTACGACTGCTGTAGATCGATCACCTCGGCATCTGCTCCCGAAACGGCCTGTATTGCAGTTGCAACTAACTCTGCTGCAGCACTCTCATCTCTTGGATAACTGGCCATACCCCATTTAAGTTGCCAAGTGAGGGGCAAGCCCTTTTCCATTGCTTGCTTTTTGATATTGGCGATAAACCTCCCCAACAAAGCCGGTGCATATTTAGGATCAAGCTCCGCCAGCAGTAAAAACACTCCACGGGATGAATCCAGAATTTCCACCGTATCACTCTTTAGCCTCACCGTGCTCCGCCCTGTTTCCACGGCTAACTGAAGAAAATCAACAGCCAAGTTTTCATCCCGAGTTTGAGAGCGGGACGCTTCTATTTTAGGGACCAGTCGAAAAATAACCAGAGTCAGTGAAGAACTGACTATTTTAACTCTCTCCAACCGGGCGGCTACTGTCTGCACAAGATAAGTCTTGCGGGAAAGCTTCGGCAGCATCACCCTGAAAGTGCTTCCCTCACCCGGCTCACTCTCCACCCAAACAAGGCCGCCGTGCACCTCGACCAGTGTCTTAACGATGGCCAGGCCCAATCCTCTTCCCCGAGTGCTCTGATTTCCTGAGGGTCCTCGCCCCTGATGAAATTTGGCAAATATTGACTTCAAATGCGCAGGGGGGATCCCTTCTCCGTCATCGGCAACTGTGAGCAAAAGTGATTCTTTATCCAAAGATCTCCTGCTGCGCTTGATCTCATCGTCCTTAGGCAATAGCTCCGCCAACTTAGCCGCTGGCACAATCTCCAGACCAACATAAATGTTCCCGCCTTCCGGGGTGAACTTGATTGCATTGTGGACCAGGTTGTACACCACCTGCCTCAGTCGATCTCCATCTGCCAGGAGCTTAGGGCATTGATCGTTAAGGTGCTTTTGCAGCTTTATACCCTTTTCCTGAGCCAACCCCTCCAGGGTAGCCAAGGCCCTTTCCACCGGCTCCAACACATCCACTTCTTCCAGGCGAAGTCCAAGGGTACAGGCTTCCATTTGACTGAGGTCCAGAATCGCTGTGACTACGTTGTTGAGGCGCTCTAGATTTCGAGAAGCCAGCTGGACAAATCTCCCTTGCTTCTCGCTCAACTCACCAAACTTTTGGCCGCTCAGCAGATCCAGAGCGTTCTTTATAGCGGTGATTGGGGTAAGCAGTTCATGACTGGCGAATGAAAGGTTCTCAGAAATGATCTGTTCTCTCTGCCGAGTCTCTCTCAAATCTTTGAAACACAAAACGGTACCAGCGAAACCCGATACCCCGGTGAAAACCGGACTTCCTCTAACAATGTAGGGCACTCCTAAAATCGTGGATTCCTGCTGCCAGGAAAGTAAAGATAGCCCGGACTGTTTAGATGCTTTTTCACCAGAAGGACCGCTTAATGATTTATCCATCATCTTACTTGCAATCGAATCTTTCGGCGTGATTGATAGGGGATCAAAACCGAGGAGAGTAGTCAGTTCTGTGAAGGATGGAACCGGGTCATTCCACCGCGCGCAGCGCAATATCTCCCTGCCGGCCTGGTTGATATAGCCGATGGTCTTTTCACTATGCACAAAAACGATACCTTCACCCGCAGACTCGAGTATTAATTCCAACAAAGCTACATCTGTAGGCTGCTTATTAGACCCAGCAGACATCATACCGTCTCTTCCACAAAGGGAATCAGGCTAAACCACAGAGCACACAAAGCTCACAGAGAAAATGAATATTCGAATCACACCATACCTCCCTCTGTGTTCTCTGCGCTCTCTGTGGTTCACTCTTTCTTTATCTTGCGAGTTTCTCTCGTTCTTGGATCTGCCGCACTGCTTCAAATGCCGCTTCTGCCACCTCTGGATTCTTATCATTCAACAACATGTTCAGTGGACCCAGTACCTTCACATCGCCAATATTGCCGAGCAAGTAGGCCATATCCCCCCGTTGGTTGGCATCACCACGGTCGAGCAGATCCACTACATAAGGATATACTTGCTGCACCAGATCCGGGCTAAGCATTGCTACCTCTTCCAGAACAACCATCATGCCCATTCGCACTGACCAGTCGGGATCAGTCAATAATTCTAAGGCTCCTTTATAGACCTCACCGTCTGCAACCATCATACCAGCGAGCTTCTCAGCATCCCCCTCTTTGACAATCTTCTTGAAGCTGTCCGGATGAAAGGTTGCCGGCGACTGGTTAGCGAGTTTGTCCACCAGGAGATCTTCGCTGATATTTCCCACTAACTGCTCGTGTCCATCAATGACCAGCGTGGGCACGGCTCGGATGTTATATTTCTGGGCGAATCGGGCAAAAAGGGAGACATCAACGATGGTCACCTCCAAATAAGTCGAGGTCATCGCCAGCTGGTTAACCAAGCCCACAACAGTCGGACAGTGGGGGCATGTTGGACTGACCATCACTTCAACTTTCATAGAGATGATAAATTTCGCCATAGTAGACAAAGTGCGTTTAGCCAGGGAGGTTTCACCACTAGAGCGGGAAATCAAACTTTGCAAAAAGGGGGCCATCTCCCTGCCGCCAGGAAGAGCCATGTAGCGGAGGTTCGGCTTGATCTCGATGGTGGGAGGATCGTCTGCGGAATAGGTGGTATATATGGCTTGCAGCTTACTACTTACGGCAGCCAGGGTCTCGATGAACTCGCGAAACTTTATTGACAGACTGTCCTTGGTCAAGTTCACCTTAAGCACTACAGGGTTTTGGAGTGCTTCCAGGGCGCTTCTGGCATTCTCTAATTCTTGGGAAGTCAGCATGGAAAAATCTCTCGGAACCCTATCTCCCTGTGATGCACTCTTCTATGTCTTCAATGTTCGTTTTAGTCTCGCGATAGCTCTCTGGAGTGTTGGAGTATTGGAGTATTGAGGGAACAGAAATTCCAAATCACAATCACTGAGGTTTCAGTGTTCAGGTCTAGCATTTCTGAAACCTGAAACCTTACAACTTGGTTCTTGGAATTTGGAAGTTCTTAAGTCTGCATTACTCCAGTACTCCATTGCTCCATTACTCCAATCACGATGGCCCAATGGATGGGGGAAGCGCCAGCAAGACCTGCCTCTTAGCATGCCTCCCTTGAGTGTCTATAATCTAAACCACATATACTCTTCCGCTAGCACGATCTCTCCAGAGTATTGCTTGCGGCAGGCCGCCACCACATCGATTTCATCACACATGGGATAGAGATGGGTGAGCACCAGACGCTTGCAATTCGCCTCTTGGGCCACCCTCCCAGCCCATTCGGGCGTTAGATGGCCCGTTGCTTTAAGACTATCCGGAAAAGAACATTCACAGAAAAAAAGATCTGCTTCCTTTGCCAGGGTCACTACATTGCTGCAATAGTCTGTATCTCCAGAATAGGAAAGAACAAGGCCATCTTTGGTTTCCAGGCGATAACCAAGGCTCTCGTTTGTATGATTCATTGGCCAGGTGGACAGCTTTCCGAAAGGGAGTTCCATTGCCACACCACCAGTATGTTCAATTTCTTCAAAAGTCAGCAGGAACGAGTCCAGCTCGATCCAACTACCATAGACTTCATGCAAGCGTCTAAAAAAGTACTTCAGACCGGCAGCACCACCCACTATCAAGGGTTTTTCGCGCCCATAGACAGGCGATCTGGCTGCAAAGAGCAGGGGCACGAGACCCGCCGTGTGATCTGGATGAAAATGTGTGAACCAGAGCCAGTCCAGGTCACGATAATCCAGGCCGGCCTCAGCAAGACTCCAAATGGTCCCCGCACCACAATCAAAGAGGAGGAAGTACCCTTTCACTCTCACTGCCAGGGCGGGTGGCCGGCGTCGGGGGTTTGGAATACCTGTACCGGAGCCAATAACGCAGACTTCCAGTTTTGCAGCAGATTTCCTCACTACATCGGTCCTCGTCTCACACTAGTATCCATTCGCAAACTGTTGATATGGGTGTCATTCTGAGGAGTCCCCCTAGGAGCTGGACGACGAAGAATTTAGCGACCTGTTACCTTTTCCCTCTCTTGTAACCGAGCTTTTAAGGCCTGTAAAATCCTATAATCTAAGCCTTTTCCCAAGATCGTGCTCCCCAGCTCCGAGTGGTTCCTGAAGTTTCCGTGGAAGTCCGAGCCGCCTGTACAGATTAATCCCAGTCTTTTAGCAGCATCCTCATAGAGGCCCGCCATCTCTTCTGTGTGATCTGGGTAGTACACTTCAACTCCTTCCAAACCCATTTCTCCCAGCTCGGCCAGTAGTTGAGATAGTTCCTCTGGCTTTTCCATTCCCAGAGTGAATGGATGAGCGAGGACCGCAATCCCACCTGCTCCCCGAATCATGGCAATAGTCTCCTTCGGCGGGAAGCGAAACTTTTCTACGTAAGCTACAGCTCCTTTTTTCAGATAGAGTGAAAAGGCCTGTTCCATGCTGGAGACATACCCCCTGTTTACCAGTGCCCTGGCAATGTGTGGCCTTCCCACTTGTCCGGCTGAGAGATCAAGAACTTCAGTGGTGCTTATCTCCAGCCCGAGAGCCTGCAGCCGTTCAATTATCTTTGGGTTACGAGCAGCCCGTGCCTGTTGGAGTTTTTTCAGGGCCTCAAGAAGCCTTCCATTGGAGGCATTGATATAGTAGCCTAAGATGTGCATGGTTCCTGATGGATGCTGGGCGCTGATTTCAACCCCTGGCACCACCTCGACACCTAGCTCCTTTCCAGCTATTAGTGCTTCCTCCACTCCACCCATAGTGTCATGGTCCGTGAGGGCAATTGCGCGCAATCTTCTCTTTTTGGCGAGCTGAACTAGTTGTCTAGGTGAGAGACTTCCGTCTGAATGACTGGAGTGGGTATGGAGATCAATGTGGTTCATCTTTTTTTGGTTATTTGGCCAAACCGGTCAACTATGTGGCTTGGCCATTTGGCCATAAAGCATGGAGCATAGGGCACGGAGTCATTTCTCATTGCTCATTTCTCATTTATCATTGCTCATTTCTCATTTATCATTGCTCATTTCTCATTTATCATTGCGCATTTAAAGCCACGGCAGATTAAAGAGCTTAACAGGAATGTGAAATGAAAAATGCGAAATGATAAATTATTTGCTCCTTGCTGCCCGCTGTCTGCTGCTAGCTGAATAAGGCCCTGCGCCCCTACGCTTTACCTGTAATACTTCTCCAAATATTCATTTACCATGCGCTGGGTGTTGAACCTCGAAGCACAGTCAGAGATAGAGGCTTTCATCATCTTGATCCACTGAGGACGGTTGGCGTAGTAGGTAGTTACCGCATCCTCCAGATCTGCATAGAAATCAGCAGCGGTATCCTCATCCGAGGCGTCCTCGTCGTCACCAATGGCCCAGCCGTTGACTCGATTGTCGCAGGCCTCACGCCACCAGCCATCGAGTACGCTCATGTTGATCCCCCCATTGAAGGTTACTTTCATACCACTGGTGCCGGATGCCTCCCTTGGGCGTCTGGGATTATTGAGCCAGAGATCAACCCCTTGGGTCAAGAGCGCACCCTGCCACATGTTATAGTTTTTAAGGTATACCAAGCGGAGACGCCCTTCGTATTTCTCGGCAGTGTGAATTATGTCCTGGATTAGCTTTTTACCGGCCTCGTCCTGCGGGTGGGCCTTACCAGCGAAAATAAACTGAACCCGATTGCGAGTGAGGTTCAGCAATCTCTCCATGTCAGTGAAAAATAAAGTTGCTCGCTTGTATGCAGCGGCCCTGCGGGCGAATCCTACCGTAAGGAACTCCTCGGTAAAGCCGGCATTGGAGTCGGCGTTAACATAACGAATGAGTCTGCGCTTGGCAGAGAGTTCAACCTCGGCCAGAGTATCATTGGGAATGTTCAAAGCACCTTTCAGCACCTCCGGGGATCTTCTCCACTCAGGTAAAAATTGATCATAGAGCCGGGCATAGTCCGGACCGGTCCAGGTCAAGTGATGCACGCCGTTGGTCACATGACCAATTTCGTAACCGGGAAACATTTCCCTGGTAACTTCGCCGTGGAGTTCACTGACGCCGTTGCAGGCACGGCTGAGATTCAGGGCTAGACGGGTCATGTTGAGACCACTCTCTCCGCCAAACTTACGAATATCAGGAGGCAAAAAACTTCCAAGGCTTTCCTCCGCCAGATCATAGTCCTTATGCCCGCTCCTTCATCCTCCTGGCAACTGTCTCCTGTCTCCTTTACCTTATGGTTTGCGCCCTGCGCCTTGTAACCACCTATACCGAGAATTGCCTCCTGGCAGATGCGGGTGTGGCTGTCTCCCCCATAGAGGTATTGAGTAACCAATCTATCGTCCGCCTTGTTGTCATCAAGGTCTGCATCTAAAAAATAAATGGGAACCTTTCCTTTGAACCCCTGATAGGCGTATTTCCAGACCCCTACCTTCACCTCCCGGCCAGCCATGGGAACACTTATTTTCATTGGCAAAGGCTCCATAAATGCCCGGGGATCGAAATAGGGATACATCTCTTCCTGCCAACCCATGGGGCTGATATTTTGCATGAAGTAGCCCCTTTTATAGAGCAAGCTTACCGCCACCAGCGGCAGGCCTAGATCAGCGGCGGATTTGATGTGGTCACCGGCGAGAATGCCAAGACCTCCACTATAGGTTGGTATGCTTTCGTTTAGCCCGATCTCCATAGTGAAATAAGCAATTTTCATCAGCACAATCCTCTCGGTCGTCTCAGGAATGATTCACTCACACGCGTCGTCAGTCACCTCCGAAGGTAAAATAAACCCACCCCAAAAAATGGCTACCCATTTAAACGTAAAAAGGTCCATAACACAAGGGGATTGTACATTGTTAACTTAGCGTACGGTTCGGGACCAATCCCGCGGTACCGCAGGACGGTTGCCAGCTGGCCCGCTGCTTCCTGCCAGCTCGCAATTTCCTTGCTACTGCGCCTTTTACCTCTTACGACATGCTTTGCCAAATTCGCCATTCGCCATGTTGTTCCTTATGCCCGCTCCTTCATCCTCCTGGCAACTGTCTCCTGTCTCCTTTACCTTATGGTTTGCGCCCTGCGCCTTGTATCCCATACCCTATGCTCCATGCTCTATACCTAACCGCGGAGCGTTTGGCAGAATTCTCTTGCATGTTACACCAAGCTAAAGGTAACATTGCACTTCAGCCATTTCTTACCTCATCCAGTCAACAAACGTTTGTTTACAGCCGGCAGTGGTACCTGTGGAAGCCATGACCCAGGGCAGCACCGGATTCTATCAAGCATCTTGGGTGGTAGAAGGGGGACCTTAATTTTCCTAAACCTTGAAGCTCTGCAGTCAATAGCAGCAAAAAGGTCCTCAAGAAAGACACTGTAGACGAGGTTCCCAGCGACTTTTTGTCAAGGAAAGGCAGCATAACTCAGGTTAAGGCAATTTAAGCATGGTCTAAAGGCGAGTGGAGGGAAGAAAATGAAAAAAATCTGGCGAGGTGTTGGGGTTGCTATTTTCTTTCTCTTTGTGCTTTCGTGTGCCCCTAAACACATGATTAAACAGGAGCCCCTGCAAAGACCAAGTGAAGGTAAAGCGTTGGTTAATTTCCTAAGACCATCTTCAACGGGAGGAGCAGCTCAGGTCAGCATTTGGGATGGTGATAAGCTTATAGGATTTACCGCAGGTAAGATGGCTTTTCAGTATGAGTGTGAACCTGGCAAGCACCTTTTTATCGCATGGTCCGAATACAAGTCGCCCGTGGAAGCAGAACTTTTACCCAACAGAGTCTACTATATCGTCTTGCGCATCAGGATGGGGTTTTGGCGAGCAAGATTACATCAGATTCCCGTCAATCCACAAAGCGAACTGTGGCAGGACGCTCTCACCTGGCGAAAGACCTTACCCAATTACGAACCGGACGCCGCTGCTCTTGCCCAGATAGAGGCCGAAAATCGCGATAAAATAAAGGAGTATCTCCAAGACTACCAAACTGAAGTCGCCGGCACCAAACACGTGCTCTATCTCAGGCCTGAGGATGGGGTACCCGTAGAACCATAGATCGACAAAGTCTCAGTCTAAGGCGAATCTATTTCTCACAAGAATTAGGCAGGACCTTTATGGTCTCTGCCTTTTTTGGTTGTAAATTTTGCATCCATAAAATATGTTTATGAAAATTTGGCTGAGAAAGCTAATTTCAGGAGAATTCGAGGGTGAAAATACTACTGGTTAATCCCTCCTACCGCGACGTCTATCGTACCTTTGATTTCGTCCTGCCTCCCCTTGGCTTGGCATATATGGCTGCTTTTTTATCTGAAAGCGATTATGAGGTTAGCATTGTCGATTTAAATGTCGCTGAAGATAAACAATCCATTCCCGATGACAATTGGGATCTTGTGGGTATAACCCTTGACACTTCCCGTTACTACAAGGGCATGGACTACGCCCGCATGCTCAAATCCCGGGGTGTCAGAGTGGTCGTTGGAGGTCCACATGCATCTTTCATGGCAGAGGAGATACTGGGAAGTGGAGCTGCCGATTATGTCGTCAGAGGGGAAGGCGAACACGCAATGCTCGAGCTCGCCGAGGCACTCAGCCAGGGAGACAACCTGGAGCAAATAAAAGGACTATCCTACAGACTCGACAATGAAGTAATACACAACGCTGATAGAACCTACTCTGATGACCTTGACACTCTGCCTTTCCCAGCCAGAAACTTGTTGAATATGGACAAATATCGAACGTCCAAGTTCGGCACCAGGTTATCGGGCCTTTGCCTTTGTGGACGACAACTTCACCCTGAATCCCCAAAGGGTGATTGATCTCTGCGAAGAGATTGGTAAACGTGGTTTGGACATACACTGGTGGTGCTTTTCCCGGGTTGACACCATTGTAAAAAATCCTGAAATGGTTTCACTGATGTATGAAGCTGGTTGCCGCTCTACCTACATCGGCATAGAGAGTAGAAACCAAGATACTCTTGACTCTTACAACAAAAAAATTAGTGCAGACATAGCCCGTGAGGCGATTGCTATTCTAAAAGACAACAAAATAGAAATGACCGCGAGTTTCATAATCGGCGCGCTCAATGAAGACAAAGAAATGGTGGAGGATACCCTGCGATTCGCCAAATCCCTGAATCCAAATACTGTCTCTTTTACCATCCTTACCCCTTACCCAGGGACCGACTTGTTTGAACAAGTAAAAGATAGAATTATCACTTTCGACTGGCGAAAATATGACGGGATCCACTCAGTTATAAGATTGAAACATTTCAAACCAATGCAACTCCAATTCACCCTCCTGCGTTTTTATATCTCCTTCTATCTCCGATCTTTGGCATCTATCAAAGATTTCCTCAAGTTCTACCTACGGAGAAAACTCCAATGGGAACGTACCGGTTAGTGGGTTTGTTCCCTCAGCTTGCGTAGAGAGATGAATCTCAGATCAAGGTCATTATCCTGATGATTGACAGAAATTGCCGATTAATTACCGTCTGCAGGGAAAGTCCCGAATGTCATTCTGAGCGCAGAGAGGAATCTCTGCGAAACCTAGTATCCGGGAGACTCTTCGTCCCTTCACTCCTCAGAATGACACCCAGATCAACAGTTTCTGTCTGGACACTAGCTATGGTGATTCTTCTCATCGCGACCGGGTGCAAGGCGAGACAAAGCGTAAGACCCTCTAAAAGTGAACCAGTCACAACCTCTTGCCTCCAGCTCATGACCTACAACATTCGAGTTGGCGCCGGGAGGGACGGACTATTAACCCCGGTAAGGTATCTAACTAGTTCGAGAAGTAAATTAGAGAAAATCGCCCTGACAATAAAATCTCTTCATCCAGATATCATTGCCCTGCAAGAAGTTAGGGGTACTGCCCAGGCAGAGTTCCTAGCAGACTATGTAGGCATGAACTATGCTTACCTTTCCCATGAGGACTCTCGCCTCGAGTGGGGATTGGCAGTATTATCCAGGTTCAAAATTAGTGAATATTACAAAAAATTCATACGCTATGAGCGAAAGAAGCCGAGGATAGCGCTGGTCTGTACAATTACATTGGACGACTTGCCCGTTACTATAATCAATGTGCATTTTTATTTGGGTGATTACGATGAACAAGTTGCAGAGACGATCAGATTGATTAATAGTGTCACCGGACCGGTTATCCTAATGGGTGACTTGAATTTAATTGATCCTGACGCTGGGCTCGCCCCCATTA
>JARRNM010000119.1:1781-11149 GCA_037384945.1 Deltaproteobacteria bacterium | reverse complement strand
CAGCTGAGTCTGCCCCCGGCCTCGATTCCAAAGGTTGAACAGGGCTAGCGGACAGACCCCTCCTGACTACAATAGCAAAAAAAGTAATAGTGGCTCTGGTGGGCGGCCTGTCTCCTGGAGAAGGTCATGAAGTACTCTCGACTCCTTGCCTTTCGGATGAATGATGCTATACCATAGAGAATAGGCAGGACTGTGTCAAGAATAAAAGGCAGATTAACCGACCTACATCTTCTTGGACAGATATCTGGGATTAAACAGTGAGGAAATACCAGCTTCAAGAACTGGGAAAACTAATCGAGTACATCCTTTTTTACCGACCTGACGAATTCGGGCTTTTTTTGGATGATGATGGTTCCCTCCCTATCAAAGAGCTCTTGTGGGCCTTTCATGAGGAAGAAGGTTGGAAACACATCCGCTTGGGCCATCTAAAAGAATTGGCTTACTCACAATTTGAGTCAGCCTTTACCCTAGAAGAAAATTGTATTAAGCCCAAACAAGCAAGGGAGCTGATATTTTCAGCCACTGTCCCACCTCGCCTACTCTTTCACGCCGCAAGAAGAAAGGCTTACCCCGTAATCCTCAAGCATGGGCTCAAGGCGGCAGGTCGTCCCTATGTACCTTTGGCCACAACAGAGGAAGTAGCTTTGCGCATCGGTAGACGTCGTGATCCCAAACCGATCCTCTTGACCATACATGCGGCCCAGGCCCACGATAAAGGCCACGTCTTTCATCTTTGTGGCGAATTCCTTTATTTGGTAAGAAGCCTTCCTCCCTCCTTCCTGAGTGGCCCGCCGGTCCACGAATCTACCAAACCCGCCAAGGCGTCGCGACCGAAAGCCGCTGAGCCGCGCAAAGTGGAGGTGCCGGCGATGGTTGGTTCTTTTTTGCTCGACCCTGCCAGGGACCCTGATCCAATGAGAAGAGAGAGGAAGAAAAGGGACAAAGAGCGTAAGCGTCAAAGAAGCCGTGAACGACGCCTTAAAAGAAGCGGCAGATAAGCGCTTACCAGCTGGCAGCTCGCAACAGGCAGCGGGCAGTTTTTTCAGAGCCCCAGAGCTGCAGAACCTCAAAGCTTCAGAGGTCAGAGATCAGAGGTCTGAGGTCAGACGACGGGGCTAAAACTGATCTCTGACATCGGACTTCTGACCTCTGGGATAGACGACTTGAACGATTTGAATGATTTGAACGCTTCGACCTGGCGTAGACAACCAAAAATGGTTGACGAACCGAAAGACTAGAATGTAGACTAAATCTAACTCCCACAGGCTCTCCGGCCGCTGGTCCTTTTGGGCCGCAAGCGTTTGCTACCGCTTCCTTTCGCAAGTAGGTTACTGGCAACGAAAGCGAATCCTGTGGGTGGGGCCGGTAAAAGTCGGTGGGAGATTTACTGCGGGGCTTCGGCCCCGCTTTCTATTTGCAAAGGGCGAGGAGCACAGCGCAGAGCGTCAACTGGTCAACTGGTGGATTCGTCAAACTGACCTCAGACCTCTGATCTCTGACCTCATCGCCCCGTCTTGGGTCTCCGCGTCGTTCTAGCCCCGATAGTGCCTAGTGCTTACTGCTTAGTGCCTGGTTGAAACACTTCCCCTTCCGGCTCCTTGTCCGGCCTCAGTTCCACCAATGTGGCTCCCCACCCGCCAGATTCCGGTGGCGCATCATAAAATGCCAGGACTCGCTGGTTCCGCGCCAATAGGGTTTGCACCCGACGACGCATGGTACCGGAGCCCTTCCCGTGAATTATCTTGACTAAATAAATCTCCGCCCTCTGTGACTCATGGATGAACTCCTCTAGCAGCGATGGTACCTCTTTGGGAGAAAAGGTGTGGAGATCTAAGGTGTCACTTGAACCTAGAACAACTGGTTCCCTTGGCGCGAAGCCAGCCAACGGACCCTCCCCTGCATCGCCAGGCCAATTAGCATCTGAAGAGTCATGATCCCCCTGAGTCGTGAAATATTCCAGTGGGTTATCTAGAATCAACCAGAGTACAACCAAGAGAAACAGAATGGAGAAACCTATATTTTTTCCCCCTAACAAAAGAAGTAGCCCAACGACAAGAAAAACCACCAGCAGCAACCAGCGTCCCAGCTGAATAAAGTTCTGGCCAAAAGCTCGAAAACCGAGTAGATTTCGGATCTTCAACTGCTTCTCTACCTCTCCCAAAGTTCTACAAAGCCATTACGCCCACACCTCGACACTCCAATTCTCCATCACTTCAACACTCCACTCTTACCGAATCCATCTCTTGTAATTGTAGAGACCTGGGCATAGAATAAAAGCTGGAAAATGCAAAGTATACAATGGTGGGGCTCTACTCGGGTCAAGAAATTCCGCGAGGCCGGCTGGCGCAAGGCCCAGTTCTGCTAACTGCTTTCATCGATCAAGGTGGAGATAAAATTGATCAATAATCGGCTCAATAGTAAAGTATCTCCAGCCGGTTCTAAATCTCTGCCGTCCGCGGCCCTCCTGGTTTGTCTTAGTTTCAAAGGCAACTCGAGCTGCATTCCTTTAGCAGGTGGGAGGTTAACCACGTTACTCGGGCTTCGTCCGCTTAACCCCGGCGGTATGATCTTAGGGTCCCATATCCACTCATATTGGGAAAGGGCTGGCCGGGCAAGCTTCACGAAGCGCCGTACCATGCTCTCATTTAGGCCTCCCACATAAGCGCGGTTTTGTCCGCGACCGTGGCCGTGTATTGATATGGCAGTCTTCACATGTTTGAGGAATTGCGCAACCAGAGGCCTTTCTTCAATTCTCCCATTATGACTGGGTCGGTGCAAGGAGAGATTTCCCCGGGACCGCCGCCCCGCGTAAACGTAAAGGCTGGCCCCGCTGTGACGGGCTACAAATCTGGCTATTTCCTCGGTGCCGGGCTCAATACCTCCACCGTGAATGGCTATGAGACCCAGCGGACCTTCGAGTCGAAGGTACTCCTGGACCTCTCTAACTTTGGACATGGAAACCAACTCCTTACCGCGCGAGGAAAACCATTTTCACATTTACACCAGAGAAAGCAAACAGAGCAAGGGTAAAGAATCCAGACCCAGAAGATCTGACTTTACAAAAACTAGTGCTTTAGGTGTCAGGTTTCAGGTTTCAGCCCTTGTGTTTCTTCTCCTGACACCTGAAACCTGAATGGCAGATTAGGTTTGCTGGATTTGAATAAGAGGTAAATCGCTGATATTAGTTAATGCTCAACATTAATTTAATGAAATAATTCCTTTTTATATTATTGGCTTAACTATCATATGAATAGAAGAAGATATCCCAGGAAAAAATATCAACGGAAGCGTAGAAAGACTCAACCCCAAGGGCAGAAAGATTCTCCCAGGTTTAGACCCAGAGCTTCGCAGCAACTTAAACCGTTGCTTGCGGAGATCGGCGTGCCCAGAGCTACCCCCTTCGTTCCAGATCCATTCCAACTAAGAGCTGTTGATGAATTACAGCATGGTGACGTGTTGGTTACCGCCGCTACCGGCTCTGGCAAGACTTGGATTGCTCTTCAGGCTATGGAAAAGTTACTGGCCCAAGGACTACGTAGCTGGTATGCTTCTCCTTTAAAAGCACTTTCTAATTCCAAGTATACGGAATTCTGTCATAAATTTGGTAAAGAAAAGGTTGGCATTCTTACAGGCGATCGCAAAGAGAATCCTCAGGCGCCCATCATTGTCGGCACTACCGAAATTCTCCGTAATCAACTTTACGATTCCATGCACCGGGGGGAAGACCTCGAGGTTGATCTCGTGGTACTCGATGAAGCTCATTACCTGGGAGATGAAGAACGGGGCGTAGTGTGGGAGGAGGTCATAATTTATCTTCCCTCTCGAGTGAGGGTTTTGCTTCTCTCAGCAACTATCTCTAACGCAGCCGAGATTGCCGGATGGCTGGAATGGCTACGCGAGACTCCATGTAGAGTTGTGGCAGCTCATGAACGGCCGGTGCCCATCCATCCGCTCTTCATGTTTCCCACTGGCGAGGTCACACCTCTTGTTCAGCGAAGACAAATGGCGGGCAAGGTTCGCCACTTTCTGCGCAATAGCCCAAGGGCCGGACTTACTCCGCGACAGGGGGTAGCCAATTTTTCCCAGATAATTAATGGTCTTCACCACCT
The DNA here is from genome assembly GCA_037384945.1 of Deltaproteobacteria bacterium. Taxonomy (GTDB): domain Bacteria; phylum Desulfobacterota; class Syntrophobacteria; order BM002; family BM002; genus BM002. The sequence continues at coordinate 7,040 of JARRNM010000119.1, read as the reverse complement.
CAACATGTTACCTGCCATTTTTTTCCTGAAGTCGAGAGCGGACTGCAATCAGGCTCTACTCGCCGCATCACCTCGCCTTCACACCAATGAAAACGAGGAGGAAGGTCGTCGTTTTCACCAGAGACTGCGGCAATTGCTGCAGGCCCACGGGTATTTAAAAGGCCACCGGCAGGTTTCCTCCCTTCGAAACGCCCGGGTGGCAGCCCACCATGGAGGTCAACTACCCCAATGGAAAGGCCTCGTGGAGACCTTGATGAAAGAAGGATTGCTCGAGGCGATTTTCTCTACCTCGACTGTGGCAGCGGGGGTCAATTTTCCAGCTCGCACCGTGGTTCTCTCCCAAAGCGATCGCTTTAACGGACGTACCTTTGTTCCCCTTAGTGCAACTGATCTCCTGCAAATGACCGGCAGGGCCGGACGGCGGGGTATGGACAAGGTGGGCTTCGTTGTTGTGCTGCCTGGCCCCTATCAGGACCCTTACCTTATCATAGATCTTCTCCACTCGAAACCTGAGCCGGTAAATAGCCAGATTCACATCACCTTCTCCATGGTTTTGAATCTACTCCTTTCCCATCGACCCGAAGAAATAAGGACGCAACTTGCTCGCTCCTTTGCCACTTACCAGAATTTGGAAGAACAGAAAGAACTTGTTCAGAATCTGAGGTTGTTGGAAAAAGACCTGAGTGTTGAACTAGAGAAAGCTCAATGTGACGACTTGGATGGGTTATTGCGTACTCTGTCCAAAAAGCGGGAGCTAGAGCGGCAGCTTAAACAATCGCACCTTGATCTTCGCCGGAGTTGGGTTCTTCTCAGCAAACAGGCCTATCTCACCCCTGGAAGGCTCTTCCAAAACAAAAAGAGAGACTTCTTCATCGCCTTGGGGCAGGAGAACCGAGGGGGAGCGGAGGGGATTACTGCCTTCCGGCTGGGACCGGGCTTGCGCCGTGGTCGTGTGCACAAAAGATGGTTGCGTTTCGACAAAGTTGCTTCTTTATTAGACGTTTGTTTTGATCTCACTGGTCTGGATAAACCAGATCTTTGGCTCCAATCAATTCTCACCAAACCCCTCGATACTTATCCTCAGTTGCAAATAGAAGAACCCCTGCCCTCCCTCCAACAAGATGCCTGGCAGACGGTAAAAACCCGGCGGGACGAACTCAAGGCCGCCATTGCGGCCCTCCCATGCGCTCAATGCGGCCATCTAAACCGATGTGAGCCTAAAAAACGAGGTGATTTCACCAAAAAAATAAACAAAATATTGGACTTGCGCCAGCGCGTTGATCAAGTGAGCAATCAACTTTGGCACGAGTTCAACCGTCACTTCCACTTTCTGCGAGAGGAAGGTTATGTGGACAAGATAGGTCGTTTGAGTGATGATGGCGTCTGGGCCTCACATCTGCGCCTCGACCAGCCCTTGCTGGTAGCTGAATCCATCCGGCACGATGTTTTTCCCCACGACGACCCAGCCATGTTAGCCGGTCTCATGGCTCCCTTTGTTAGTGATCGGGACAGTCATGAAGACCCTGCGGAGCAACTCAACTTGAAGCACCCAGAGTTGGGGCGGGCATTCGCTAAAATGGTCTCGGCATTGTATCCTTTGCGCCGCCGTTTGCGTGCTCAGGGTTTTATGGTCCAGCCTCTGTCCTTCTGGCCCGCGGCCGCCATTTACTTTTGGATTAGAGGAGCCTCCTGGGACCAATTGCTGGCGATTTCAGGTCTGGACGAGGGCGATCTGGCCATGCTGATTTATCGCACCGCTGACAGTCTTCGTCAATTAGAAGGCCTCAGCCAAACTCACCCACGCCTGGCAGCCAGTGCCACTGAGGCTATAGAAGGATTATTACGGGAGCCGGTTGTGATACCGACCTAATTCCTTCACAATCGAAGATTGTTCCGGAATCGGCTCAAGGCATAGGGCGTGGGGCATAAGGAAAGACAGCGGGCAGGAGGCAGCGGGCAGCCCCGCGACTTCGCCCAGGACAGGCAGGCAGCGGGAGGTCGGAAGTCGGCTTTTCAATTTCGGATTGCGGATTGCGGATTTGGGAACTAGAGAATTAGAAAATTGGGAAATAGTGCATTTGAAAACTGATTCTCTAATCGACTAATTTTCTAATTGACGAATTGCCAGTGAGGTGAGAGCTATTAGCTAAATGAACGACTTATACGACTTATACGATTTGAACGGTTTCAACGACTTGAACGGTTTTAGGCAAGTTCCAGGATCTTCTCAAGCTTGTAATAATCCTCATCTTTTAGATCAAGGAACTTAAGACCCATACCCGTTGGATGGAAGGCAGCCTCCAGGGGATGCACCCACACCACCTCGGCCAAGGCCCTGACTGTCTCGAGTTCCTCAGGCAATTCAATAGAAACAAGCATCTCATAGCCAACTTCATAAGGGGTTGGAGTGGCAACTGAGATGCCGCCCGCGGAAATGTCTCTGAGACCCCCCAAATAAGTACCGCCGTTGGAAAAGGTCCTCACATCACCAGCCATGTTCTTACGTTTATAAGCACGAGATTCTTTCATTTTTCACCATTTATTCCTTCTCAGAATCTTTCTTCTTTACGATGACTTCCTGGACATCAAGGGTGATAGGACCAGAAAGGTAACCGGTCACTGCCTGCACAATAAGTTCTTTTAGGGTAATCCCCTCCAGGGCGGCCCGTGATTTAGCCTGCTCGTGCAAATCTTCAGGAAAGTTCTTGAGGTTCAGTGTGGCCATGTGTGATCCCCCCGGTAATCTGCCTTTAACTCACATAGTTTATAAAAAGATGTCGCAAGACCATGAAGATGGGCCTGGGACCGGGCCCCATACCCTACTTAAAGGGTCGTGGTGCCCGTAAGGGCGGCCATATCTGCGGTCTCAGTAGTCGTTGAATGGCGACTTAAGATTATCAAGGCTGAGAAAAGAACGCAAGGAAATTGAGGAAATTAGATTGTAGAACGCAGAGGGCATAGAGCATGGGGCATAGGGAAAGAGGCGAGACGAGCGAGACGGGAGGTCGGGCGAGACGGGGTTAAAGGCCAGAGGTCGGAGGTCAGACGACAGATGACAGAAGACAGAATTGCGGATTGCGGATTGCGGACTTGGGAACTAGAGAATTAGAGAATTAGAAAATTAGGTAAATAGTTCAAATTACCATTCAACGACTTGAACGGTTTCTACGATTTCCACGAATTCTACGACTTTTTCGACTTGAACGAGATGAACGAACTCCTTCATTCCTCTAATCCCTTAATCTTAAATCTAAAATCTTCTCTGTGGCACGTATGTTGCTTAAATCTAATATGTTAGATGATTCTATCCCACAAAAAGAGTCTTCTATTATGAACCAGGTGTTGGCAAACCTTTGTGGTCTGCTATTCATTCTCCTCGGCTCCTTCTGGGGTACTGCCGTGGGGTCGTGGCTTTACGGCAGCCTGGGAGCGATGCTAGGACTGACCATAGGATCCATATGGGGTTACCATGTGGCTGAAGGTTACGCTTCCTTGATCAGCACCCAAAGAGAAGACGGAAATGACACACTACCAGCCGCACTATTGGCCCAGTCAGAAAATCCACCTTTGTCCTCTTCGAAATGGTCCTGGTTCTCAAAAATTTTAGGCCGCAAACCGGTTAAACCATCCTTTCCTGAGTCCCAGAGCCTGGATGAAATTCACCGTCGACTTAAAATGATAAATTCTCGAATCTGGCTGGAGTTAAGGCAGGGCGTCCTCTCGAGTTGCCATGCAGGACTCTACAGTGTGCATCTACGAGAAAGGGGAGAACCTCTGGATTGGAGAGAGATCAATCGGCGTACAGTTGCAGCTCTGCACAGTTTCGATACCGCCATTAATGACGACCAGCGCCGTATCAGTCTCAACGAGGCACTTGACCTTCTAGGCCAAAAGCTTCTCCTTGTCCACAAAGCTGCTATGCGTAAGGCTGATCGATTAAATCAGGAAGAAGAGCAAGAAATTCAAAAAAATGAGGCGGAACTATGGCGCCTTTCCCGTCTCGCCCGCACCCCTCCTTCTCAAAACTAACAAAAACTAATTACCTCTGCCCATCGACCTGCCGTAAATCAAGCAATTTGATTGATTTGGCTCAGCCTATCAAAAAGATCCTTCCCGTTTTTCATAGTTCAAGTATACTGAGAGTCAGGGGTAAGTAAGCATAGGCATAGGGCAATACAGCTGACAGCGGGCCGTGGGCAGTTAATGACTCACTTGCCTTCGGCGTCATTGGGTCACTGCGCTTTGCTGTCAATTGTTGTAATAGGTGGAAGTCGGAGGTCAGGGACTGGAGAGCGAAGGAATAGTTATGTCCAAAACAAGGGCCGAGGTACTTATCGTTGGCGGGGGTATTATTGGCCTTACAATCGCCAGGGAGTTGATCCAAAGGGGATACAAAGACATTGTTATTATTGACAAAGAGAAAGATTTAGGTAAGCACGCTTCCGGTCGTAACAGCGGTGTTTTGCACGCAGGCATTTACTATACTCCAGATAGCTTAAAGGCCAGATCATGCTTAAATGGAAATTTCCTTATGCGGACTTACTGCAAGGAGAAAGGACTGCGAATACTGGAAAGCGGGAAGGTAATTGTCACAAGAAGTGAGACAGAAATCCCAGCCCTGGAAGAACTCTACCGACGAGCACTTGCCAACGGCGCCAAGGTCGATTTGGTGAGCGAAGAGGAACTCAGCAATATTGAACCCAATGCTAGAACTGTGCAACAAGCCATCTATTCACACCATACAGCTGTTGTCGACCCGAAAAAAGTTGTACTGAGTCTGGAAAGAGATCTTACGGCTTCGGGCAGGGTGAAATTTCTTCGCAGTTGCGGATTTTTGGGGATTAGGGGGAGTTCAACCGCCCTTGCCAGTTGTGGTGAGATTGAATTCAAGCGCTTCATTAACGCTGCCGGAGCTCACTGCGACCGAGTGGCAAGAGCTTTTCATCTGGCTCGGAACCTCAGGATGATCCCGTTCAAGGGCATCTATAAGAAATTAACAAAAGACAAAACCCACCTGGTCCGCGGAAACATCTATCCGGTGCCCGACATTCGTAACCCCTTTTTGGGAATCCATTTTACCCGAAGTGTTCATGGAGAAGTATATCTGGGGCCAACCGCTATCCCGGCCCTAGGGAGAGAAAACTACGGTGTCTTGGAGGGAATCGATGCAGAGGCTTTCTCGATACTCTTTCGAGATGCAGTTCTCTTCTGTGCCAACCCTAAGTTCAGAGATGTGGCCCTAAGGGAACCCAAGAAATA
>JARRNM010000119.1:0-1758 GCA_037384945.1 Deltaproteobacteria bacterium | reverse complement strand
AAAAGCTAGACCCCAAAGACATCGAACCAGCAGATAAGGTAGGCATTCGGGCACAATTGGTTGATTGGGACAAGAAAGAACTGGTATTGGATTTTCTGGTGGAGAAGCAAGGAGATAGTGTCCATATCCTCAACCCTGTCTCCCCAGCCTTTACCAGTTCCATGGATCTCGCCCGGACAATTGTACAGGACTATTTTGGCTAGTGCTGGGTAAACGGTAAACGGGATGCAAGGTTATCCGTTATCCCTTATCCTCTAATTTCTGACTTCTGATCTCCGACCTCTGCCCTCCAGCTGCCAGCTGCCTCCTGCCGGCTGTCAGCTGAATTTCCCGTCTCGCATGCTCACCCAGTGAGCTCCCCATGCCCTACTCCGTACCCTGCCTTTTCAGTTTGGACATCCATTGGGAGACAGATTTTTTGGGCGATGCTTTGTCTTGAGGAAGATGAAGGAGGTGGAGGTTAGCATTGAGCCACTCCCTGTCCGCTTTGTTCATCCTGTCGCGCCCTATGATCTTTTCCTCTTTGAGCAACTTCTTGACTTTCTCTCGCTTGAATTCTTGAGTGTGGACAGCTTTCCGCAGGTCGAACAGCTCCTGTCCCCGCATTATTCCCTGCTCGGTAAAGGTGAACTCCTCTAATATCAATCTGCCGGGTCCCCAGACATCTGAATGAGCCTGCTGCATTGCTACGTAGTCAGTCAAGATCGCCTCAATCACTTCGTGCCTGGAAATATTTAGCACAGAACTGTAGTGGTCGACCAATGCTTGGACCGGGCCCTCAAAATCAGTGGCAAGCATTACTTTTTGCCTTGCCAGATCTGTCATGGACATACCTTTGCCTTGGGCCTCCGCCTCCAACTTCTTCCAGGTTTCTTCAGGGAGTCTGAATCCTAAAGTTTTACTAATCATCAGTAGACACCTTATTTTATGCAGTGTTAACATTATAGTTAGCATACGATTTCGCTAACGCGATAGTTAACGCCAGTCAAACATAATATTGAGAATACTTTTTGGTGTGGTTTGAATGGATACGAGATACCGCTTACCGTTTACCGTTCACCATCAACCATTTCAATTTTGCACTCCGTCAAAAATTTTATATGTTGATTTTCCTCATCAATTATCTCATTCAACTCTTCAACCGTCTCGGGATCATCAATGAACGACTGAAGCATCTGATAAAAGATAATGGTGTCTTTCTCATGCTCGACCGCCAGTTCTATCAACTCCTGCACGCTTTCAATCTTTGAAAGATCCACTTCATCCAGGGAAAATTTTTGATCCCCCACCAAATTTCTTAAAACCGCTCCGCTAAGTTCTTCCCCTTGGGCTCCTGCTTCTGCCTCATCCACCACTCTCTTCAATTTTTCAAACCAATCTGCATGGCTGCGTTCTTCATCCGCCAGACAAATCAGAACTGGCTCTAAGGACGGAGTTGACATCTCCGCGAGCGCCGCACGATAAAAGGTCTCAGCGTTTTTCTCTAACTGAATGGCCATGTCGATCACTTCTCTAAATGAGAACATTTTTATCCACCTATCCGAATTCAACTACGGTGAATCGTTGAAGTCGTAAACGGTAAACGGTGAACGGTAAATCGTAGAACCCGTACAAGTCGTTGAAGTCGTAGAAACCGTAAAAATCGTCAATTCAGCTTACAGCTGATAGCTCACAGCTCGCTGGCAATTCGTCAATTAGAAAATTAGTCGATTAGAGAATTAGTTTTCAAATGCACTAATTCCCCAATTTTCTCATTCT
>JARRNM010000118.1:0-9460 GCA_037384945.1 Deltaproteobacteria bacterium | reverse complement strand
TGCCATCCCTATGTGGGTCGCTCTAAATTTCCCGGAATTCCGCCAGTGGAGAAATGCTTGTATTGCCACAACTACATCATAAAAAAGTTTCCTTGGATTCAGAAGGAGCACGAATATTACAACACCAAGACTCCAACGCCTTGGGTCAAGGTCAACTATGTTCCAGAGTTTGTCTTTTTCAACCATGAACGACACATTAGGAAGAAACTGGCCTGCGAGGAATGCCACGGCCAGGTGAAGACCATGGACAGGCTCAAAGAAAACCGTTTCTTTATGGGATTCTGCGTTGACTGTCATAGGAAAAAGAAGGCCAACCTCGGGTGCTGGCTGGCCTGTCACAATTAACCGACCGGGGCGATACGAAAAAGAGTGATCTGAATGGACTCATCAACCACAAGTGCTGCCCTTACCAATAGAACCGCAAGGGCATTCTGCCTCACTTCGGCGGGCTGGATGGCAATGGCGACCCTCATGGGACTCGCCGGAGCCACAGAGCTCATTGCCCCCGATCTGTCCCATAACATCAGCTGGCTGGTTTTCGGCAGGGTACGACCGATCCACGTTAATCTGGTGCTCTTCGGCTTTGTGACCCCGGGACTTCTGGCCTCAGCATTCTACTTTCTCCCTCGCCTGCTCCAGACTGAAATCTACAGTGAACGACTGGGGTTGATGACTGCAGGTCTGTGGAATATCACCCTGGTCGCCGCGGTAATCAGCCTGGCCGCCGGTCACAGTCAGGGTAGGGAGTATGCCGAGCTTATTTGGCCGATAGATCTCCTGGTCGTCGCCTGCTTCGGCCTCGTCTGCTTCAATCTGTTCATGACTGTCAAACGACGCCAGGAGCCTCTTCTCTATGTCTCCGTGTGGTATGTCTGTGCCGCAGTCATTCTCACCTCTGTCACCTACTGTATCGGTAATGTCATCTGGCAACCAAACAGCGGCGCTTTGGTTGGTATCCCGGACGCCATCATCCTCTGGTTTTATGGCCACAACATCTTTGGACTTCTCCTGACTCCCCTCTCTATTGCGGTAGCCTACTATGTCATTCCTACTGCCATTCGCAGCCCACTTTACAGTCACACCCTCTCTCTGATCGGGTTTTGGTCTCTTCTCGTGGTATATACCCACATAGGTACACACCACCTCTTGCAGGTGCCGGTTCCTACCTGGCTGAAGGTAATAGCCATTGTGGACAGCGTTGCTATGGTTATTCCAGTGATGGTCTTCCTCATCAACATCTGGTACACGGCCAAAGGCAAGCTCGGGGAAATCCATGCCGACATCGGCGCCAAATTCGTCTTCACCGGCACCATCATGTACTTCTTTGTCAGCATTCAGGGCTCAATTATGGCTTTGCCCCAGGTCCAGCGGGTGACCCACTTCAACAACTGGGTGGTGGGACATGCCCACATCGGTGTCCTTGGATTCGCTGCCATGATTGCCCTGGGAGGGCTCTACTTCATCATTCCGAGAATCACCGGCAGGCCTCTCTATAGTAGGTTACTCGCCGATCTTCAGTACTGGCTTATCCTTATCGGCGTTGTTGGCTTCACGGTGGTTCTCACCACCGTGGGTTTGATTCAGGGCAATGCTTGGCTCAACGGGGAGACTGTCTACCGGGTCTTGCCGGAGATTCATCTATACTATGTACTCAGGGCCTCCCTCGGTGTTTTGATCTTTAGTAGCGCCATCATCGGTTTGTACAATATTATCAGAAGCTTACTCTCCCATTCCGGAGCGAGAGCATGACCTTAAAAATGACACCCAAGGCCGTAATCGTCGGCTCCCTTGCTATCCTGGCTTTAATTACCTTTATTATGGTCTACTGGCCCTATGCCACCAGGGTGGAAACTCCTTCCAGCATCTTTCGTTCCAGGTCCCCTGAAGAGGCGGCGGGCAGAGATATCTACATTGCCAATGGCTGCGTTTACTGCCATAGCCAGTCTATTCGCACCATTGATTGGGGCCACGGCGCAGAACGCATCGCCCAGGCGGGGGACTATATTGGAGACAGACCCATCCTTTTAGGATCAGAGAGAACCGGAGTTGACCTCTCCCAGGAGGGGGGAGAGCACCCGGATGACTGGCACATTGCCCATTTCATTAACCCGCGCTATACGCGGCCTAACTCCATCATGCCGCTTTTTGCCTTTCTGGGAGAAGAAAATCTTCATACCCTCACCCGGTATGTCCAGGGATTAGGCCTCAAAGAGGCGGATCACCGCATGCAGCGGCAGATCTATTGGAAACAAGAAGCCATCAAAGCTTACGAGTCGGGCCCGGTGGCCAATGTAAAGTGGCTCGCAGATCACGTGCCCGCAGGCTGGCGCCACCTACCCAACCCTTATCCAACCACGGAGGCTGGCTTGGCCAGAGGGCACGTCATTTATCAGCAGTTCTGCCTGGGTTGCCATGGACCTATCGGGGACGGCATGGGCCCTGCTCAGCCTTATCTCTATCCTCCACCGCTCAACTTTACTATTCTCCATGGGAGGGAAATTTCCGGTGGGATTCTCTACTACCAGATCATGAACGGCATCACCGGCTCCGCCATGCCCTACTTCAAGCGGGAATTGGAATCGGAAAAGATTTGGGACGTGGGGAACTATGTGGCGGTATACTTCATAAACCAGAGTGATGCCAACCAGGAACCCCGGGGCATAGACTCCTCCTGGGAACCCTAGTCAGCTGGCACAAGGCAAAGGGCATAGGGCATGGAGCATAGAGGAGACGAGACGGGAGGTCGGGCGAGACGTGCGAGACGGGGTTAGAGGTCAGATATCAGAGGTCTGAGGTCAGGTATAAAGCTGATCTCTGATCTCCGACTTCTGACCTCTGCGATAGACGATTTCTCTGATTTGAACGACTTCAACGACTTGAACGGTTTTAAACACTTTAGGCATTTCCCATGTATTACCCATACTTTTTGACCTACATGCTCGCGGGTTTTATAATCAGCATACTGGTCTTTTTCTGGGCCCTCCACAACCGCCAGTTCAAGGACCAGCAGAGGGCCCGCTTTCTCCCCTTGCAGGAGGGAGATCAGCTAGAGCCGCTCAAGGTTTCTAAGATGAACCGGATTGAGGGTTTTGCGCTGCTGGGGCTGGCCTGTCTCGGTCTGCTGGCCACTGCTGCGGTTTTGATCTTCGCTCTGGTCAGAGGCGGCTAGGTTAGAGGCGGGATTCAAGGGTGTGAATCCGTCACCGGCATGGCAATAGGGGAAAATAGACATGAGATTTTTTGAGCTCCTTAACTTCCAGCATGTGGTTCTCTACTTGTTCCCGGCCTTTGTCTTCCTGTTCATCTTCGGAGCGGCCTTGGCCTATAGTCATTTCTACAATAGGGACTCTGAAGGGAGGCAAAAGAAAATCTACGGTCAGTATACGGAGGGCTTCGAAACCAGAAACGCCCCCTTTCCCTTGAGCCTTGTCCTTATCATCATTGGGACGGCTGTCTGGGCTTTTCTTTACATCCTAATCGTTGGTTTACTGGGAGTGAAAATCTAAAATGGAGCGAATATCTTATAAATCTTCCGCGTTTCTCACCTGGTTGGTCATTGTCGGTTTGTTACTTTTCATCCTCATTAAGGGGGCCTTTTCATTCCTTCTTATAGGTGATCAAGGCCAACCAACCTGGGATTATCGTCCGATTAAGGACGTGCCGGCGGAATCACCGTACGGCATCTACCATCTGGTTCCTCATCCGCAACACGTCAAAGGGCAAAAGGGGGAATAGGTGAAAAGAGTCCTCATACCTGCCTTTGTCTTGTTAGCGGTGCTCCTGGCAGCCTATGGGATCCTGGTGTTCATAGACAATTATGCCAGCCCGGGCCGCATGCGGGAAACGCCCGTGGTCAGGCCTCATGAGAAGGAACTCCTTATTATGGCATCGGGCATAGTGCCTGCCACTGGGGGTGAAGCCTTCTACCGGGCAACTCCTGCCAATGAACTCAGATCTCCTTTCCGGGCTACTGATCCTGAGGTCATTGCCGCAGGCAAGAATCTCTACCTCATCTACTGCGCCCAGTGTCACGGCCAGAATTATGACGGCAACGGCACAGTGGGGCAGAGCTTTGCCCCCCTGCCCACCGATTTGAGATCTGCGAAAGTGCAGTCCATGTTGACGGGGAAGCTTTTCAAGGACATTAGTTACGGCATCCCCAAAGGCAGACAGCCTCCTCTGGCCACCACTATTGATATTACAGACCGGTGGCGAATCATTGCCTTTGTCCAGTCTCTCGGTCCACGCGAGTGATATGAACAATCTCGCTGAAGCCTGCGATCTCTGCGGCCTTTCTCTCCGTTACCGACAATTCAGCACTACTATCACAGGCAAAACCTACCGCTTCTGTTGCATGGGATGCAAGCAAGTGTTCCTTATGCTCATGGAGGCCACCGACTCCCCCGACCCTGAGTCATTCCGTCAGACAGAGCTTTTCAAGAAATGTCAAGAGATTGGTATCATTCCAAGGTCCGAAGCCGAGCTGGCTGAGAGAGCCCAGGAGTTACCTCCGATTACCCCATTGACTTCTCAGAGAGAACACCTGACAGCCCCCCATGATGAGAACACTTTGAGCTTGACCCTCGAGGTAGACCAGATGTGGTGTCCCGCCTGCGCTTGGGTCATTGAAGAGAGGCTCAAGAGAAGCCCTGGAATTGTCTCAGCATCCTGCAATTTCGCCACCGACAGAGTGAGGTGCGATTACCAACCGGTTATCACTTCTCCCCAGAAGATCATTAGCACCATAAAGGACCTTGGCTATGAAGCCTCTTTGCCCGGCGAAGGGATGGAAGCCAAAAATCGAAAGGCGGAAATTATCCGATTTGTTGTCTCGGCATTTCTCACCGTGAACGTGATGATGCTGTCATTTGCTCTTTATTCGGGATTCTTCACTGAACTTGGCAGGGACAGTGTTTACAAGCTCTCCTGGCCCATATTTGTCATGGCCAGTATTGTTCTTTTCTACGGTGGTTGCAACATCTATCGTCGGGCCTGGGCAGGAATTTTCGCCGCTGCTTTCAGCATGGAAACACTTATAACAGTGGGAGCATTCACTGCTTATTTCTACAGCATCTACGGACTGCTGTATGCAAGTATCCACCTCTATTTTGACACCTCCTCAATACTCATCACCTTAGTCCTTCTGGGCAAACTGCTCGAGAGAAGGGCAAAGGACGAAGTCCAAGAGGACCTAGCGAATTTCTTCTCCCTTCGCCCCACCAAGGTGAGAATCTGCTCCAAGGACTACCCTGAGGGTCGGTACGTTGACGCTGAGTATTTGAGAAAGGACGACACCTTTAGGGTGGAAGAAAACGAGGTGCTCCCTGCCGACGGCCTCATACTCGGAGGGGAGGGGCTTGTGGATGAGTCTTCTCTTACCGGTGAACCTCTGCCTATTGGGAAAAAAACCGGAGACCAAATAAAGAGCGGCAGCAGGGTCATTCAAGGAATTTTCACTATTAGAGCTGAGGGGGTAGGTGAAGCCTCACTAGTCGGTCAGATGATCACCATCATGGAGCAGGCCCTGGGTAAAAAGACACCCTTCGAGGGAAAGGCTGAGCGCGCCCTGCAGTGGTTTGTGCCCAATGTCCTGACCCTGGCTGCAGGAACCGGCCTGTTCTGTCTGCTTGTCGGCTTAACGGTCCAGGAGGCACTTATCCGGGCGGTGACGGTCACGGTGATTTCCTGCCCTTGCACCCTGGGCATAGCTATTCCTATGGCCCGGGTGGCGGGCATTTCTCTGGCGGGCAGGCAAGGGATTTTGGTACGAGATTTTACCTCTTTTGAACAGCCTGGCAGAGTAGACTTTTTTGTTTTAGATAAAACGGGGACAGTAACCAAGGGCCACTGGTCACTCTTAAGGATTGTTCCTCTTGGAGCTCTTTCCGAGAGAGAATTACTGGGATTGGCCGCGTCGTTGGAAAAGGAATCTGATCATCCTATTGCAGCCGAAATCACTAGAGCAGCAGCAAGCCAACGAGTCGAACTGGTTCCTCTGGAGGGAGTAGAATTATTTGAAAATGGAATGTCAGCAGTCCTGGATGGAGACCAGGTTAAAATCGGGTCCAGAGGATTTCTCGCCGATGAAATCAAGGAAACCTTTGAGTTGTCCTTGCTGGAGAACAGTCCCGAACACTCCGTGGTCTTTTTAAGCTTTGCCCATAAAGTCTGCGGTGTCTTCATATTCGGCGACGAGATAAAGTCCACCTCCGCCCAGGCGGTCAAGACTCTACAGGAATCTGGATACCGGCTTTTCCTGATTTCCGGCGACGACGATCTGACTACCAAGAAAATTGCTGCTGAAATAGGAATCGACAAGGCCTTGGGAGGAAGACTGCCTCAAGAGAAGGCAGCCTATATTGCTGAATTACAGGATCAGGGCAGGCAGGTCGCCATGGTTGGAGACGGCATAAATGATGCCCCCGCCCTGGTACAGGCTGATCTGGCCATAGCGGTTCATTCCGGCAACCATCTGGGAAAAGAGGCGGCAGATCTCACTCTCATGCGAGGAGAACCCTTGCAGATTTGTGATTTTATTCAGCTGGCCAAAAAGGTTAGAGGCAAAATCCATCAAAACCTTGGCTGCTCTTTCATCTACAACCTGGTCAGCATCCCTGTCGCCATGAGCGGCCTGCTCAATCCCCTCATAGCAGTGACTGCCATGCTTTTGAGCAGCCTCAGCGTTATCGGCAACACTCTCCTCCTTTTAAAAAAGAACTGACCATTCTTGTCAGTTGTCCATTGGGCATAGGGCATAGAGTCAGGACGCAGACGACAGATGACAGCAATTAGAATTTAGAGGTCAGATATCAGAGGTCTGAGGTCAGGTATAAAGCCGATCTCTGATCTCCGAATTCTGACCTCTGTGATGGACGATTTCTACGGTTTCTACGATTTCTACGACTTCTACGACTTCTGCGGTTTCTACGGTTTCTACGGTTTTTGCGGTTTTTACGGTTTTTACGGTTTGGACGGTTTGAACAATCAATGACCCAAGAGGTATAAGCCATTACCGATTACCTAACTTTAGCCATCTCCTTCACTACCCCCACCTTTTTTTGACATTCCTCGAGCGAATGTTTAACATCTTTTTGTAATCCGGTGCTATAACATGGCATTCGCGAAAGCTCTTTTGCTCTTAGCCAATAATTTTTCCAGTGCTTATAGCTGAAGATCGAAAAAGTGTCCGAGCCTTCGCCCCCACGGGTGAGAAAAGGGTCTTGTTAGGCAATTTCAATAAAACCGAGGAGGAGAGAATATGGAAGCAGCCCCTGACATGAGAAATATTGGGCTTCGCGGGATAGTCGTAGCGAGCACCAATATCAGCGAAGTGGATGGTGCGGTCGGACGATTGATCTATCGAGGCTATCTCATTCAAGATCTGGCTGAAAGAGTCAGTTTCGAAGAGACTGTCCATCTACTGCTCAAACATAAACTTCCCAACAGGGATGAACTCAAATCATTTTCTGCTCAACTCAGCGCAGAGAGAAAATTACCCGAGGAATTCATTGCAGCCCTGAAAACCAGGCCAAAAACTTCTTTACCCATGGATATTTTGCAGGCCGGCGCCTCAATGCTGGCCAATCATGATCCAGAAGTGAGCGACACTGCTAAGGAGGCAAGTCTGCGCAAAGCAATCAGGCTGGTGGCCAGATTCGCTACGGTGGTCGCGGCATGGCATCGCATTCGCAATGGTGATGAACCCTTGGAGCCCAGATCCGATCTGGGTCATGCCGCCAATTTCCTCTATATGCTCAAAGGCGACGTGCCGGATGAGGATATTGCCGGCTTTATGGATACTGCCTTGGTCCTCCATGCAGACCATGGTTTCAACGCCTCCACCTTTGCGGCTCGTGAGGTTGCTTCCACTCGAGCTCACATCTACGCTGCCATCGCTGCCGCAGTAGGTTCTTTGTCGGGCGAGCTCCACGGCGGTGCTAACGAGAGAATCATGGGAATGCTCAAGGCCATCGGCTCTGTCGATAACGTGGAGAATTATGTCAATCAGCAGTTTGATTCAGGCCAGAGAATTATGGGACTTGGTCATGCAGTCTACAAGGTAGACGATCCCAGAGCGCACATTCTGGCACCCATGTCCAAAACAGTGGGGGAGCGGTTCGGTGAAACCAAGTGGTACGAGATGTCTGCCCTGCTCGAAAAAGCCGCAAAAGAAGAATTCCGCAAAAGGAAAGGCAGAGACATTCCGGTCAATGTCGATTTCTACAGTGCCTCCCTTTACTATGGTCTGGGTATCCCCACGGATATCTTCACTCCTATTTTTGCCATCTCCAGGGTGGCAGGATGGACGGCCCACGTGATTGAAGAACAATTTGCTGAAGCGTCGCCAAAACCCATGTTGTATAGGCCGGAATCTGATTATATTGGAGATTACTGTGGGCCGGAGGTCTGTGAGTTTACCCCCATTGACGAACGCTAAGGGGTGAAGATACCTCTCGCCCGCTCACCCGTCTCTGCGGACTCGCTAGAGAACTCAGAGGAAGTCGCCAAGGGCGTAGCGCGAGGCGCAGAGCCCAACTTCTGATCCATTGGAGATAGTTAAAATAAGCCAGTAAGGGATGGAAATTGCTCAATCCATTCAATCGAAAACAACTAGTACTCTGGGTAACTATTCTATAACGCTGTGCGCTATGCCTTTGCGCTGTGCGTGATCCGTGAACCCTGTGAAAGGTAAATTCGAACATGACGGTGCAACACGTGGAATAGTGATGCGAGACAAAGCGGAGACTATGGTTCTGGCCTCTTTTGCGGCTGACTCCCTGGCCCTGGGAGTGCACTGGATTTATGATACCGAGCAGATTGCCAGCCAGTATGGTCGGGTAGAGAGCTTCCTTGAGCCGAGAAAAGGTTCCTACCATCCCACCAAGGACAAGGGAGGATTCACCCACTACGGCGATCAGCAACTGGTCTTGCTGGAATCTGTGGCTGCCAAAAACGGTTTTGATCTAAATGATTTCTCCGAGCGCTGGCAGAGATTTTTTCGAGAGTACCCTGGCTATGTTGATGGAGCTACCAAGGGAGCGCTGGCTAATTTTTCAAAAGGAAAAGGTCCTCGGGATTCGGGCTCGCCTTCCAACGACTTGGCCGGTGCTTCCAGAATCGCCCCCCTGATCTTTTGTTACCGAAACAACCTGGATGAACTGATTGCGGCTGCACGAGCACAGACCAGGATGACCCATGGTGACCCTCTCACCGTCCACACTGCAGAGTTCTTTGCCAGGGTTGCCTGGAAGACTCTTAGGGGCGCCCCACCCTCAGAGGCAATTACTGAGGTCGCTCAGAATCAATACTCTGAAACAATTTTTGCTGAGTGGGTCCAGAAGGGATTCGAGTCAAAGGACAGGGAAAGCGTAGCTGCCATAGGCAGCTTCGGGCAGTCATGTCACACCCCGGCTGCTTTTCCCGGTGTCATCCATCTCATTGCCAAGTATGAAAAAGATCT
>JARRNM010000117.1:0-14173 GCA_037384945.1 Deltaproteobacteria bacterium | reverse complement strand
TGTTTTGGCCCTATGCCCTATGCTCCAAGCCCTAGGCGTAATCTACCAGCGATAGTGCGCAAAGGCCTTGTTTGCTTCAGCCATGCGGTGGGTGTCTTCCTTCTTTTTTATTGAAGCGCCGCGATTGTTGGCCGCATCCATGAATTCACCGGCCAGCTTCTGGGTCATACTTTTCTCCGAGCGCTGCTGGGCATAAGTGATGAGCCATCGGATAGCCAGCGCAACTCGGCGAGTGCTACGTACCTCCACTGGCACTTGATAGGTAGATCCGCCTACCCTCCTTGACTTCACTTCCAGGACAGGTTTGACATTGTCCAAGGCCTTTTTGAAGACTTCAAGGGGGTCTGGTTTGGTCCGTTGGGCAATGATGTCAAATGACTGGTAGAGTGTCCTTTCAGCCACGCTTTTTTTACCTTTACGCATCACGTTGTTAATAAATTTGGCAACCAGTTTGCTGCCGTATTTAGGATCCGGCAGAATTTCTCTTTTGGGAACCTCTCTTCTTCTCGGCATTACGATGCTCCTCAAATGGGGCAGTTGACCACTCTCAACCCTCTCCTAGCTTGGGTTGCCATATGAGATGGGCCACGCGGCAATATGGCCCGTGGCCCATGCTATGGTGACCGATCACCTACTGGTTACTTGGGTTTCTTTGCTCCGTACTTAGAACGACCTTGGCGTCGATCCTGAACCCCAGTGGCGTCTAGCGTGCCTCGGATGATATGGTAACGAACTCCTGGTAGGTCCTTTACCCGACCACCTCGTATCAGAACCACCGAGTGCTCCTGAAGATTGTGGCCTACACCTGGAATATATGAAGTTACTTCAATACCGTTGGTTAATCGCACCCTAGCGATCTTGCGGAGCGCTGAATTGGGTTTCTTTGGGGTTGTGGTGTAAACGCGCACACACACGCCACGCTTCTGTGGACAACCCTGCAGAGCCGGAGTGCTCTTTTTCCCCCGAACCCGACTTCTTCCCTTTCGAACCAATTGATTAATCGTGGGCATAATACCTAAGTCTCACTTGCTCTTAAATTCCGTGCATGGAAAGCCAATTATCATCGGCACCAAAACCCTGCAAGATTACTTGTCCATTTCCTATTTGTCAAGATTTTTTTATGGTAATAATCTTCAGCTAGCGTCCAGATTCGATTCTTGATTCCTCACTGCTTACCTCTTATTAAGATCCTACCGCTTTCTCATTCTGGCTCGAGAGCATTTCCCTATATTTCTTGAGGCCAGTTCCCGCGGGAATCAGTCTCCCCATGATGACGTTCTCTTTGAGGCCTCGCAAATAGTCCACCCTGCCGGCCACTGCCGCATCAGTGAGGACCTTGGTAGTCTCTTGAAAGGAGGCAGCCGAGATAAAGCTTTCAGTGCTCAAGGATGCCTTGGTGATTCCAAGCAGGAGAGGCTCACCCACTGCGGGCTTTTTGCCTTCCTCCAGCAATTTCTGGTTGGCTTCCTCGAAACGGTACTTTTCAACATGCTCACCCATGAGAAAATCGGAATCCCCGGGGTCGGTAATCCTAACCCGCTTGAGCATCTGGCGAACAATTACCTCAATGTGTTTGTCGTTAATCTTAACCCCCTGGAGCCGGTATACCTGTTGCACCTCGTCCACCAGATACTTGGCCAACTCCTTTTCACCCAAAATATTAAGTATATCGTGGGGGTTAGCAGCGCCATCCATGAGAGCCTCACCCGCTCGTACCAGGTCTCCCTCATGGACACTGATGTGCTTGCCCTTGGGGATCAAGTATTCCTTGCTATCTCCCACTTCGGGGGTAATCACCACTTTGCGCTTACCCTTGGTGTCTTTGCCGAAGGAGACCGTACCGCCGATCTCACTGATCACCGCTTGCTCCTTGGGCTTGCGGACCTCAAAAAGCTCAGCCACCCTGGGCAGACCACCGGTAATGTCTTTAGTCTTGGTGGTCTCCCGTGGGATCTTGGCCAAAACGTCTCCAGCCGATACTGCGTCGCCCTCTGTAATCATAATGATCGCCCCCACAGGCATGAAGTAGCGAGCGGCGCTTTTTCCCACCTTGGCCGTCTTGCCAGCTTTGTCTTTAATGGAGACCCGGGGCCTCACATCTGTTTCCCTGAACTCGACTATTACTTTACTGGCCTTACCTGTAACCGGGTCAACTTTCTCCTGCATGGTTACGCCTTCGACTATATCACCGAATTTCACCGTACCGGAAACCTCAGTGAGAATGGGAGTTGTGAAGGGATCCCACTCAGCAAGCAAGGTGCCCCCCTCCACCTCCTGGCCATCGATAACTTTCAGTTTGGCACCGTAAATAATCTGGTAGCGTTCACGCTCACGGCCGCCTTCGGCCACAATGGTGAGTTCTCCATTGCGGTTCATCACCACCAGATCTCCTTCCACGTTACGCACCGTGTTGAGGTTGACATATTTCACTGTGCCCGGGAGGCGGTTGCTGACTGAAGTCTGCTCTATCCTTTTGCTGGCTGTTCCACCGATATGAAAGGTACGCATGGTCAGCTGGGTGCCGGGCTCACCGATAGACTGGGCAGCAATGATGCCGATTGCTTCACCGATTTCCACCATGCGGCCGTGGGCGAGATCGCGACCGTAGCACTTTATACAAGCTCCGCGCCTGCTCCGGCAGGTGAGGACCGAGCGGATAGGAATTCGCTCCAGACCAGCCTCTTCAATCCTTACTACTGCTTGTTCGTCGATCTCCTCGTTGGCCTTGACCAAGACTTCGTCAGTGATGGGATCTTTTATGTCTTCCAAGACTACCCGACCCAAAATACGTTCGCTCAACCGCTGGATAATCTCGCCTGCCTCTGTAAGTGCCTCCACCCAGATGCCGTCGATGGTGCCACAATCTTCCTCGTTGACTATGGAGTCCTGGGACACATCAACCAACCTTCTGGTCAGATAGCCGGAGTTGGCAGTCTTCAAGGCTGTATCCGCCAACCCTTTTCTGGCACCGTGGGTGGAAACGAAATACTGCAACACGGTGAGACCTTCTCGAAAGTTTGCGGTAATGGGTGTTTCGATAATCTCACCCGATGGCTTTGCCATGAGGCCACGCATACCCGAAAGCTGGCGCATCTGGTCCTTGCTGCCCCTAGATCCCGAGTCGGCCATCATGAAGATGGGATTGAAAGAGGGCATCACCTCAGCTTTCCCTTTGGGCCCCATCACATTTTCCGTGGCAATTTCGAGCATCATCTCCCCGGCAATGTCCTCGGTGGCCTTGGCCCAAATGTCCACCACCTTATTGTACTTCTCACCGTCAGTTATGAGACCTTCGTTATACTGCCTTTCGATCTCCCGAATATTTTCTGTGGCATTCTGGAGAATGTTCTGTTTTTCCGTTGGGATAACCATATCGGAAACCGCAATGGAAACACCCGACTGGGTAGCAAATTTATAGCCCATATCTTTGATACGGTCGGCCAGGATCACCGTCCTTTTTACCCCGGCCTTGCGGTAGCTGCGATCGAAAAGCTCAGCCAAAGCCCGCTTATTCATAACCTTATTGATTAGCTCGAAAGGAATCTGCTCTGGCACGATTTCCGAAAGCAAAACCCTGCCAGTCGTAGTGTCCACCCGAGCACCGTTCATGCGAACCGAGATCCGGGCATGGAGATCCAACTCTCCTGCATCAAAGGCGCAACGCACTTCGTCGGCATTGGCAAAGACCTTCCTGTCGCCTTTGGCAAAGGGTCTTTCTCTGGTCATGTAATAGATGCCGAGGACGATGTCCTGACTAGGCACGATAATGGGTTCTCCATGGGCCGGGCTCAAGATGTTGTTAGTGCTCATCATCAGTACCCGCGCCTCTATCTGGGCCTCAATGGAAAGTGGTATGTGCACCGCCATTTGATCGCCGTCGAAATCGGCATTGAAGGCAGCACAAACCAGGGGGTGTATCTGAATGGCCTTGCCTTCTATCAGTATGGGTTCGAAGGCCTGAATACCCAACCGATGCAAGGTTGGGGCACGATTCAGCATCACAGGGTATTCTTTGACCACCTCATCCAAACAGTCCCAAACCTCGGGGGTCTCCTTCTCAACCATCTTTTTAGCGCTTTTGATAGTGGTGACATAGCCGCGCTCTTCCAATTTATTGTAAATGAAAGGTTTGAACAGTTCTAGGGCCATTTTCTTGGGAATGCCACACTGGTGCAACCGCAAATCAGGACCGATTACAATAACCGAACGCCCGGAGTAATCCACTCGCTTGCCCAGGAGATTCTGGCGAAAACGTCCCTGCTTGCCTTTGAGCATGTCAGAAAGCGATTTCAGTGGTCTCTTGTTTGGTCCAGTAATGGTCTTGCCTCGTCGGCCGTTGTCGAACAAGACATCCACCGCTTCCTGCAGCATGCGCTTCTCGTTGCGGATAATGATCTCGGGCGCGTTTAACTCCTGTAAGCGCCGCAGACGGTTGTTACGATTAATTACCCTCCGGTAGAGGTCATTAAGGTCACTGGTAGCGAAGCGCCCACCGTCAAGAGGAACCAGAGGACGCAAATCGGGAGGCAGCACCGGGATAACCTGGAGGACCATCCACTCCGGCTGATTTCCCGAATCCCTGAAGGCGTTTACCACCTTGAGTCGTTTGGCCAACTTCTTCCGTTTGGCAACAGAGCTGGTCTTAGTGATCTCCTGTTTGCCAAAAGTTCCTTCACAGCTTCGGCACCGATGCCGACCCTGAAACTGCTGCCGTATTGCTCACGCAATTGTCGATACCGCTCTTCACTCAGTAACTCGTTCTGATTCAGGGGTGTGTCTCCTGCATCGATAACAATGTAACTGTCGAAATAAAGAACCTTTTCCAGTTCTTTTAGGGTTAAATCTAGGAGATTGCCCACCTTGCTGGGTAAACTCTTGAGAAACCATATGTGGGCAACAGGCGCTGCCAACTCGATGTGGCCCATGCGTTCTCGCCGCACCTTGGATTGAATTACCTCGACACCACATTTTTCACAGACCACCCCTCGATGCTTCATCCTTTTGTACTTGCCGCAATTACACTCATAGTCCTTGGTAGGCCCGAAGATCTTGGCACAAAAAAGTCCGTCGCGCTCGGGCTTGAAAGTCCGATAATTTATAGTCTCTGGTTTCTTGATCTCTCCGTATGACCATTCTCTGATTTTTTCAGGTGAGGCCAAAGAGATACGAACAGCATTAAAGCTCAAAGGATCTTTGGGACGAACGAAAAGGTTGTACAGTTCTTTCACTGCAACCTCCTTAAGGAGACCAGGCTCCTTATCTCATGGTTTTACAAAGCAAATCCAGGCTCTGGATATTGAATCCAGCCTATTGTTAAAGCCGCAATCCGAATATCGAAATACTAAACAAATCACAACAATCGATGTGTGATGTGTGATGTGCGATGTGGGGCAAACTACGTTCCCTTAAATCTCACATCTCAGATCTCATATCTCACATCACTATCTGGATTTGTTTCTTGCAATGATCCGCCCGACATTCTTTAATTGTCCACGTCTTCAAGCAGACGTACATCCAATCCTAGTGCCTGGAGTTCCTTCACCAGTACATTGAAAGATTCCGGCAACCCAGCTTCCAGTGTATTCTCACCCTTGACGATCTTTTCATACATGCGAGTCCTGCCAGCCACGTCGTCGGATTTAACCGTCAAAAATTCCTGCAGGGCATAAGCAGCGCCGTAAGCCTCCATAGCCCAAACTTCCATCTCACCCAAACGCTGCCCACCAAATTGCGCTTTACCACCCAGTGGTTGCTGGGTTACCAACGAGTAGGGACCAATGGACCGGGCGTGCAGCTTGTCATCCACTAAGTGGTGCAACTTCATCATGTACATGATCCCCACGGTAACCTTACTGTGGAAAGGCTCACCAGTGCGGCCGTCATACAGGGTTGCCTGCCCCAGTTCGGGAAGACCTCCTTCCTTGAGAAATCGACGGATCTCTTCTTCTTCAGCACCATCAAAAACCGGGCTTGCCAGGTGAAATCCTTCGCGATAGTAGGGAATAAGGCTTTTGAGATCATCCTCGTCTGCGTCGGCAAAATATTCCTCAAATTCGCTCTTGGAATAGAGCCGCCGGAGCTTAGTCAGTATATCCTCCTGGCTTTTGTATTCTTCAACTAGATGCGCCAGTTGTTCGCCGATTCCTTTGGCAGCCCAGCCCAGGTGCGTCTCCAAAACTTGACCCACATTCATCCGGGAAGGTACGCCAAGAGGATTAAGCACAATGTCCACCGGGGTGCCATCTTCAAAATATGGCATATCCTCCTCCGGCAGCACCCGGCTAACCACCCCCTTGTTGCCGTGACGACCGGCCATCTTGTCCCCCACCGAAAGCTTGCGCTTTACCGCCAGGTAAACTTTGACCATTTTGATGACCCCTGGGGGCAGCTCGTCTCCCTTCTTGAGCTTGGATATTTTGTCCTCGAAAACCATTTGCACCAGTTCGATCTGTTCGTGGTAGTTTTCCCAGATTCCTCGAACTTGTGCGGTCACCTCCGGTTTCCCTTGAACCTCAAGCTCCATCCACTGTCCTGGGGGCAGCTGGGATAGATTTTCTCCATTAAAATCACCGCCCTTCTTGACCAAGGTCTTCTTGCCTTCTTTGATGGGTTTGGCAGATTGCCCACCGGCAAGCAAACGTTCGAGCTTTCTCAGCGCGCTTTTTTTGATTATCTTGATCTCATCGCGCTGATCTTTCAGTAAACGAGCTATTTCCTCGTCTTCAATCGACTTGGTTCGCTCGTCCTTATCGACACCCTTGCGAGAAAAGACCTTGGCATCTATAACTATGCCCTCGACCCCGGGGGGCACCCTGAGAGAGGTGTCTTTCACGTCACCGGCTTTTTCGCCGAAAATGGCCCTGAGCAGCTTCTCCTCTGGGGTAAGTTGGGTCTCACCCTTAGGGGTTACCTTACCCACCAGTATGTCACCCGTATTGACCGTGGCACCAACCCTGATGATTCCACTTTCGTCAAGGTCGCGTAACGCTTCCTCGCCTATATTGGGGATGTCGCGAGTGATTTCTTCCTTACCCAATTTGGTATCCCGTGCCACCAACTCAAACTCTTCAATGTGGACCGAAGTAAAGACGTCCTCTTTAACCACCCTCTCGCTGACCAGAATTGAATCCTCGAAGTTATAACCACCCCAACTCATAAAGGCCACAGTTACGTTTCTTCCCAATGCCAGTTCACCCGTCTCGGTGGCCGGACCATCCGCAATAATCTGACCTTTCTTGACCTTTTGCCCTGGGCGGACAATGGGTTTCTGATTGAAACAGGTGTTCTGGTTGGAGCGCTGGAACTTAGTTATCTTGTAAATATCCACTGCAGAAGCGAGTGATTGCTCATCCCCGTCATCCTGAAAAGCTCGGACGACAACTCGGGAGGCGTCAACGTCTTCCACAATCCCATCGCGTCGGGCAATCACCGTAACACCTGAATCTTTTGCCACCACTCTCTCAATGCCGGTTCCCACGAGCGGCGACTTGCACCGCAGCAGAGGCACAGCCTGCCGCTGCATGTTAGAGCCCATCAGGGCCCTGTTGGCGTCATCGTTTTCCAAAAATGGAATGAGAGACGCCGCCACGCTCACTAACTGGTTTGGACTTACGTCCATGAATTCAACCTCGTTAGGGGGCGTCATGAGAAATTCTCCCTCCCGCCTGCAAGAAACCAGATCGCGGACGAATTTATTACCCTTGTCCAGAGGGGCATTGGCCTGGGCAAAGGCATGGTCCTTTTCATCCATGGCACTCAGGTAGATCACCTTGTTTAACACCTTGCCATCTACTACTTCACGATAGGGTGTCTCAATAAAGCCGAACTCATTAACCCTGGCGTAGGTGCTTAAGGAGACAATTAGCCCGATATTGGGACCCTCTGGAGTCTCAATGGGGCATATGCGCCCATAATGAGTGGGATGGACGTCTCGCACCTCGAACCCTGCACGCTCGCGCGTGAGTCCTCCGGGACCAAGGGCACTAAGTCTCCTCTTGTGGGTGATCTCGCTCAGAGGGTTGGTCTGATCCATGAACTGGCTCAACTGACTGGTTCCGAAAAACTCCTTGACCACTGCAGATACCGGCTTGGCATTGATAAGATCGTGGGGCATGAGAGTCTCGATTTCTTGGAGACTCATGCGCTCTTTGATTGCCCTTTCCATTCGAACCAAGCCGATGCGATACTGGTTCTCCAACAGTTCACCAACTGCCCGCACTCGTCGGTTCCCCAGGTTGTCAATGTCATCCACCGCTCCCTGGGTATCTTTGATCTTTATCAGCCGCTTCACCGCCCGCAGGATATCATCCTTGGTGAGAGTGCGCCGGCTGAGTGGCATTTCCTCGGTTCCCAGTTGTTGATTAATCTTCAAGCGCCCAACTTCTGAAAGGTCGTATTGCTCGGGGCTGAAGAAAAGATTATTGAAGAACTCGGTTGCCACCTCGGGAGTAGGGGGATTGCTCGGCCGTAATTTGCGGTAGATCTCAAGAATGGCCGCTTCCGAATCTTCAATCTTATCCATTAAAAGAGTGTTCCGGAAGGAAGGACTCACATCGACGCCTTCCATGTGGAGTAAATCCAGATACTCAACGGAGTGAGCCCTCAAGGTGAGCAAGTGCTCTTCGTTAATAGTTTCGTTACATTGGATGAGCACTTCTCCGGTGGCCTCATCCACCACATCTCGGCCCACGACTCGACCCACCAGATTTTCATCTGGGAATGAAATTTCACTGATAGCCGACTCTTTGAGCTGCTGAATAAGCTTGGTTCCCAGTTTTCTTCCTTTTTTGGCCAGGACCTTACCGCTCTTGGGATCAGTGATATCAAGAGGCGCTCTGGCACCCAGCATGAAACTTTCGTCCAGAGGTTTGGCCACCCCATCATCTTTCAAGTAAACGCGCTCTGATTGGTAAAAATAACCGAGCAACTCTTCAGGGCTGTAACCCAATGCTCTGAGTAGTATGGTTACTGGAAATTTTCGCCGACGATCTATGCGGACGTAGAGAATATCCTTCGGATCGAACTCAAGGTCGATCCAGGAGCCGCGCAAGGGAATAATCCTGGCAGAGTAGAGCAGCTTACCGGTTGAATGGGTCTTCCCCTTGTCATGGTCGAAAAAGATACCAGGAGAGCGGTGTAACTGACTAACCACCACCCTCTCGGTACCATTGATGATGAAGGTGCCGTTGTCTGTCATCAACGGTATGGTGCCGAAATAAATCTCCTGCTCTTTAATATCTCTAATGTGTCTGGCACCCGTATCTTTATCAACGTCGTAAACGACGAGCCGCACCGTGATCTTTATTGGTGCCTCATAGGTCATTCCTCGTTGCAGACACTCGTCGACATCGTATTTGATGCCCCCGATGGTATAGCGGACAAACTCAAGGGAAGCTGTGCCGCTAAAGTCGCGGATAGGGAAGACCCCCTTGAACACCCCCTGAAGACCCTTATCGATCCTCTCGTCTGGATCCACTTCCTTTTGCAGAAAACGCTCATAGGACTGCCTTTGCATTTCTATAAGATTGGGGATCTCCACTATCTTTCTGATCTTGCCGAAAGTCTTACGGACTCTATAATCATTGGCCAATGAGGTTGCCATATTTTCTCCCCTTTGGCGCCAGCTCCGTCAACCAGCCTGGCGGCAGATGAATTGCCTTAGGGAGGTGACGGAGGGGACAGTTCCGACTCCTAGGCTATGCAGAAGACGAAAACTAGCGGTTAAACGCCTTTATCTGTGATTTATCGGTTACTACTTTACCTCAACACTGGCCCCGGCCTCTTCCAACTGCTTGACAATGTCGTCGGCTTCTTCTTTGGGCACGCCTTCCTTTACATTGCCAGGCAAGGTGTCTACCAAGGCCTTGGCTTCCTTCAAGCCCAAACCGGTGATAGAGCGCACTACTTTAATGACCTGGATTTTCTTGTCGCCCACTCCGGTGATCACCACGTCAAATTCTGTCTTTTCTTCCTCAGCAGCCGCCTCAGCGCCACCTGCTGCCACTCCTGCCGGCATAGCCATTGGCATTGCTGCCATGGGTGCAGCTGCGGAAACTCCCAGCTCCTCTTCCAGCTCCTTAACCAACTCGGCCAACTCAAACACCGGCATGTTCTTAATGTATTCTTTGACATCCTCTTTACTGATTTTCGCCTTTGCCATGTCTACACTCCTTATTCGGTCTCTGTATCATTTCGCCCAATCGCGGTTAATTCACTTCATCATGCTCATGTGGACTTCTGCTCGATGGCCTTGAGCACCCCCAAAAAATTTCTGGGTACGGCAGCCAGTAAGCCGACAAATTCCCTAGGCACAGCATTCATGACGCCTAGTAATCTAGACGGCAGCGTCGACATAATTCCCAAAAGCTGAGCCTGGATTTCACTCTTGGAAGGCAACCTGACCAGTTCTTTCATCTCCTCTTCCAACATCAGCCTTCCAACCATTACCCCAGCCTTTACCTCCAGCTTTTGATTTTGCTTCGCATATTCCAGCAACAATTTGGCCGGTATTATCTCGTCATCGTAGCCAAAAGCCACGGCGTTTGGCCCTATGAGGTAGTCCTTTAGGGCCGCCACCTCGGTATCCTTGACAGCCAGGCGGATCAAACTGTTTTTCACCACCCGATACTCCACGCCCTCTTCTCTCAGTTTATGGCGCAGCTCAGTGATTTCCATGACCTTTAGTCCACGGTAATCGGTGAGGACTGCTGCCTTTGACCGCTCAAGCTTATCGCGGAGTTCAGCCACCATTGCTTCTTTCTCTTGCCTGTTCAAAGCTCTTCTCCCCTCCTTTCCTCTGCCAGCGGGTCGTTGGATTTCATCTCTGACAAAGTCATGGGAGGTGCCTGTCCCTCAGGGGCGGATTGCCTGTTCCAGTCTCGGTAGGCTGACCCAGGGTCAATTATCCCCCTGCCACACCCCAAAGCAGTCAGATTTTTTGCCTGGTCTGACCTCCAGGGAGGCAAGGCACCTACTGTCTCTGACTAATCAAAGCGTCGCCGAGGCAGTCAGTTTTGATATTTCGGATTGCGGATTGGGAATTTCGGATTGAATACATAACTCAGGAGCTTAATTAGAATTCCGCAATCCCCATTCCCAAATCCGCAATTGTCATTACTCCAGTACTTTATTACTCCTGTTTTGTTCCTTACGTGAGCAATACCTTCAGAGTACCGGGATCGATCTTGATTCCCGGTCCCATGGTAGTGGAGATGGCGATGGTGCGTATATAAGTCCCCTTGCTGGCTGCTGGTTTAAGGCGCATAATTGTATCCATAAACCTTGCGACATTTTCCAGAATCTTGTCCGCCCCAAACGATACCCTGCCAACAGGGGCGTGGACTATGCCAGACTTCTCCACGCGAAAATCGATTTTCCCGGTCTTGATTTCTCTAACAACCTTACCAAGGTCGAAAGTTACCGTCCCCAGTTTGGCATTTGGCATGAGCCCTCGGGGGCCCAGGATCTTTCCTATTTTACCCACAGCCCCCATCATGTCCGGAGTGGCCACGGTTTTGTCAAAATCAAGCCATCCCCCTTGTATCTTGGTGATGAGCTCATCTCCGCCAGCATAATCGGCGCCCGCCTCAAGTGCCTCCTTTTCTTTTTCCCCCTTGGCAAAGGCCAGCACTCTAACCAATTTTCCCGTACCATTGGGGAGCACTACCGTGCCGCGTACCATCTGGTCTGCCCGGCGTGGGTCCACCCCAAGACGAACAGCCAAATCAACGCTCTCATCAAAGCGGGCATAGGCACACTTCAGAGCAAGCTTAACCCCCTCAGAAAAGTCATAGCGCTTGGCAAGATCATGTTCCTCTCTGGTTTTTTTGTGCTTTTTCCCTTTCCTAGTCATACTGCCTCTCCAAACCTACTCAATTGTAATCCCCATACTTCTAGCAGTCCCCTCGATGATTCTGACTGCAGCCTCCAAGCTCGAAGTATTAAGGTCAGGCATCTTAAGCCGAGCAATCTCCTCTACTTGCTTGCGATTAACCTGACCTACTTTGTCGCGGTTGGGTTCGCTGGATCCTTTGGCAATTTTGGCGGCCTTCTTCAACAAAACAGCCGCAGGGGGCGTTTTAGTCACATAGGTAAAGGACCGATCAGCAAAAACCGTAATGACCACAGGTATGATCATTCCCTCTTGTCCCTGTGTTTGGGCATTAAAGGACTTGCAGAATTCCATAATATTCACCCCGTGCTGTCCCAAAGCGGGGCCGATGGGGGGTGATGGGTTGGCTTGCCCTGCAGGAACCTGCAATTTTATGTTCGTAATAATCTTTTTCGCCATCTCTCAACTCTCCTAACCGCCAGGCGAGACTATTTTCGTAAGTACATCCAGGGAAGAGAACCACAAAGAACACAAAGGACACCAAGAGAAAAAAAGAAAATGTTTTTGACCCTCTACACTAAATCTCTTTGTGACCTTTGTGTCCTTTGTGGTATTTCTCCTGACCTCGCAATCTAGATCTTGGTCACCTGAACGAAGTCCAGTTCCACGGGGGTGGAGCGACCGAATATACTCACCAGAACCCGCACTTTGCCTTTTTCTGGAACAACCTCGTCAACTACGCCATTGAAATTTGAAAAGGGGCCATCAATGACTCGCACTTCGTCGCCTCGGTCGAACAGGTACTTTGGTTTAGGCTTGAGCGCCCCTTCGGTCATCTGTTCGATGATTTTCTCCGCCTCTTCATCGCTCAGTGGGGTTGGTTTGTCTTTACCGCCGATAAAACCGGTCACTTTAGGTGTATCTTTTACGATGTGCCAGGTTTCATCGTTGAGTTCCATGCGCACCAGAATATAGCCCGGATAGAATTTTCTGGCAGAGGTCTTCCTCTCCCCTTTGATCAGCTCTACCACCTTCTCTGTAGGCACTAGGATCTTCTCAAAAAATTTCTCCTTCCCCAGAGTTTTAATCCGTTCCTCCAAAGCGTTTTTTACCTTTTGCTCGTACCCCGAGTAAGTATGGACGATGAACCATTGCATTGCCAAAAATTATCTCCCCTTGCTTTTACTTAATTAAGGATAACCCTTGTCTTCAAATGGTGTTGAACTGAAAAGACTGCAGTTCTAGCCACCCTGCCTTAACTGAGAAGCAGTCGCATCAGCTTGGACAGACCAAGATCCACAATGCCCAAAAATGCTGCAATAATAATAACAATGATCAAGACCACCGAAGTGGAGGCAAGGGTCTCTTTGCGCGTAGGCCAGGTAACCTTGGACAACTCAACTCGAACCTCACGGAGAAACTGCCTCACCGTGGCAACCATACCTGAGGTTCTCTCGACGATGTTTGTTTTCGGCTCTGCCTTCCGCTTCTTTATTGGTTTGCTGGCATCAGCAACCGCCAGAGTCTTTGAACTGTCAGCAGTTCTTTGTGCCGGAGCAGCAGATTTCTTTTTCTTTATTTTCTTTGATTTGGCCATGGCTACAAAAATAAATGGCAGGCCAGGAGGGATTCGAACCCCCAACCCCCGGATTTGGAGTCCGGCGCTCTAGCCGTTCGAGCTACTGGCCTGCAGGAGCAGTGTTCTCAATTACCGGCTTCGTCCCGTCCGGAATAAAGGGATACTGGAAGGTCGGAATATTGGGTCCAAAGAAATGCGCAACTACCAACAATGTTCTCTTCCCTCTTTTCTCACCCACCATTATCATTATTCCATGGTCCCCTATGCTAGGCAGAGATGGGCACAATCAGAAATGCTAAACCAGCGATAACTTGCGGAGCTCTTCAGGGACTAAACCGCCTCATCCCAACTGCATTCACCCAATCCCCCAAACTGCCCTTATTCAGTGCAGCTGGAGCAAGTTCGCACGCCTTCTGTGGCAGAACAAAATCCTCGGCCTATTTGCCCTCACGGTGCAAGGTATGATGTCCACAGTAGCGGCAATACTTCCGGAACTCCAACTTTTCTGGAGTAGTCCTTTTATTCTTTGTGGTAGTGTAATTTCTTCTTTTACACTCCGAACAGGCCAGATTTATGATGACACGCATTGTCTTTCCTAAAAAGCCGATCTGCGATGTGAGATGTGGGATGTGAGCTTTCTAAGCTGAATATCTTCTATCCCAAATCCGCAATCCCAAATCCGAATTCCGAAATCTACTCCACAATATCACTGATGACACCAGCGCCCACCGTGCGACCACCCTCACGAATGGCAAAACGCAACT
>JARRNM010000116.1:0-17466 GCA_037384945.1 Deltaproteobacteria bacterium | reverse complement strand
TATTTTCTGGGGGGATGAACGTTGCGTGCCGCCGAACCATCCGGACAGCAACTATGGATTGGCTCATCAAACCCTTGTCTCCAAGGTGAATATACCACCAGCGAACGTGCATCGTATTCCTGCTGAAAGCGGCTCTGCCACTGCCGCTGCGGAGGCTTACGAAGAGACCCTGCACCATTTTTTCGTTCCTTCTGCAGGAAGTGAAGACGGTACGTACCTTCCGTCTTTTGATTTGATCCTGCTGGGTTTGGGACAAGATGGTCACACTGCCTCTCTTTTTCCTGGCGATGTGGCTCTGGAAGAAAAATACCGATGGGTTGCGCCAGTCGATGGTGCTAGTGCTTCCCCTCGAGTCCCCCGGGTAACCCTGACCTTGCCTGTTTTGAACGAGGCCAAGTGGGTTGTCTTTCTGGTTTCGGGATCGAGGAAAAAAGAAGTTTTTGAGAAAATTATGCACAATCCCGGAACCGCAGCCTATCCGGCGGCCAGAGTAAGACCGTCAGGAAGGCTGTTGTGGTTTATTGATGAGTGGTTGGTGTGAGCAGGGTTAACTCATCCGAGCGGTTAATTCTTTTCACCCGGTATCCCGAGCCGGGGAAAACCAAAACCCGCCTGATTCCAGTTCTGGGCCCCCATGGAGCCGCTGATCTGCAGAAGCAAATGACAGAACACTTCCTAGCTCGGACTAGAAGCTTCATCAGCGACCGGCGGGTTGATATGGAAGTGCGCTATGAGGGAGGCAACCGAGGACTTATGGAAGAGTGGCTGGGTAGCCACATTTTTTACCGGTCCCAGGGTCGCGGGGATCTAGGCAGCCGCATGGCGCAAGCCTTTTCGCAGGCCTTTAATCAGGGGAAAAAGCGGGTAGTGCTCGCGGGTTCTGATTGTCCAGGTATAAATGAAACAATTGTGAGAAGCGCTTTCGATTTGCTGGACCAGTTTGATCTGGTACTGGGGCCAGCCACTGACGGGGGTTACTACCTGATTGGCCTCCAAAAGGAAGAGTCCAAATTATTCGAAAATGTTCCCTGGGGTACGGCCGAGGTGGGAAGCAGAACCCTTGAAATCGCCGACCAACTTGGACTTCGCTGGATAAAGGTTGAACCGCTAGATGATGTGGACCGAGCAGAGGATATTGAAGTTTGGCAACGTGAAGCCACTAAAAAAGAGGCGCCACTTCACCCTGTAATCTCCATCGTTATTCCAACCCTGAACGAGGCGGAAAACCTGGCTGCGACTCTAAGGAGTACGGAGAGCAGGGTTGAGCTCGAGATTATCGTGGTGGACGGTGGCAGCAGCGATAGCACTACCGAAGTGGCGAAAAGTCTTGGTGTGCGGTTGCTTTCAACCGCTGCTGGTAGAGCAAGGCAGGCAAATGCAGGCGGCTTCGCTGCTAGGGGTGATGTGCTCTTTTTTCTCCACGGAGATACTCGATTGCCCCGGGGATTCGAGTGGTATATTATGGATATTATAGGAAAACCTGGTGTGGTGGCTGGTGCTTTCACCCTGGGCATCGATGGTTCGGAGTTCGGTTTTAGAATTATTGAAATGCTGGCCAACTTGCGCTCCAGTGTCTTTCACCTGCCCTATGGCGATCAAGGAATCTTTCTTAGGGGAGAAGTTTTTCGTGCCCTCGGGGGGTTTCCTGCTATGGATCTCATGGAGGACTTTGTATTGATCCGGAGGTTAAGAAAAAGGGGAAAAGTTAGCATTGCTCCTGTGGCTGTAAAGACTTCACCTCGACGCTGGCGTAAACTAGGAATCTTGAAGACAAGCCTGATAAATCAAGCTGTTTTGCTGGCCTATTTCCTTGGCAGTAATCCCGAGCGGCTGGCAAGGTGGTACAAAGGTCGGCAGGGTTGGGGGAATTAAATGTGTTTTTAAAGAATTGAATGCTCAATAAATAAGAATTGGTAAACTCTCATAGCGGACTGACTTGCATCACGAGGGGAGATCGGATACTGTTAGTAATTTGAGACAAGCTTCACAATCTTATGGTAGTCCCGAGGATGAGACATGGAAGAGACGTTGAAAGAATTTACTCGTGAGGAACTGTCCAGGTTCAATGGTGAAGATGGAAAGCCGGTTTATATCGCTTTTGAGGGCAAGGTTTACGATGCATCTGAAAGCAACTTATGGAAGACAGGCCTCCACATGCGGAGGCACCAGGCGGGAACTGACCTGAGTGAAGCAATCGGAGGGGCTCCCCATGGCATCGAGGTTTTGAAAAGACTCCCGCAAATTGGTACTTTAAAGGCGGAAAAAGATCCCATGGACGAGCACATTCCCGAGATTCTTTTGGCGGTCTATCGTAAAATTCCCATGTTGAGGCGTCACCCCCACCCTATGACCGTACATTTTCCCATTGCCTTTATGATGCTCTTTCCAGTTTTAAATATACTTCATTTGGTAACTGGCAAGGAAAGTTTTGCTATCTCCGCATTTCATGTGCTGGTTGCTGGTCTGGTTTTCACACCTCTGGCACTGCTCACGGGGCCATACAACTGGTGGATCAATTACGGGGGCAAGTGGTCCAAAACAATTGTGGTTAAGATGTTGGGTTCTCTTCTTCTAATCACTCTGATTCTGGTTGTTTTCCTCTGGAAAATATTGGTACCTGATATCATGTCGCAGCCGAGCGGGGCCAGGATTATCTACTTTGTGCTTAGCCTCGCACTGGCGCCAATAGTAACAGTTCTCGGATGGTTTGGAGCTAAGATGACCTTTCCCCACTGAAATTCAAGGGGTCACGGAGACCTAGTCCTTTGGGGAAGATTGAGTATAAGTGGCTTTGTCTGCCGAAGAAACTTAAGGCATAGAGCATAGAGCATGGGGCATAGAGTGGAAGGCAAGAAGTCAGAGATCAGAGGTCGGAGGTCAGATAGTTCAAAGTACTAAATATCGAACAGCAGAACAAGGAACCGCAGAATAATGAAGTAATCACTTCGATATTCGAAATTCCTTGTTCGACATTCTGCGGTTCAAAGAGGCAGTAGCTGAGAGGAAGTCAATTTTGATTGCCCTGCCCTTGGATTCTGAATTCTGACTGCGGACTCCTAGCAGTAGTGCCTAGTTGAAACCGCTGCTAGCTGAGCAGGTCCTCTCCCGCAAGGCGGGATTTTCGACGGGCCTAGTTTCTTTACTTTTTCAGAAAACCTAAGAGAGGAATTAAGACAGAACCCATATGAGTGTGCAATCCTCGGCAAAACCCGAACAGTTGAAACTTTTCTTGGCTCTCTCCCGAACTCCCCATTTGTTAATCGATCTAGCGACTCCAATGGCAGCAGCGCTGTTGTGTATCGGGAGATTCCCACCCATTTCCACAATTATCCTCGGATTAATAACCGTTTTCGCGGGATACGCTAGTATCTACGCCCTAAATGATGTAACCGATTACGAATTAGATAGAAAAAGGATGGGAGAACTCCCCAGAGAACAAGCCTGCTTTGATCTCGATTGTATTTTCGTCCGCCACCCTTTGGCACAAGGGTTCATAACTCTTGCTGGGGGTATGGTGTGGACTACTCTTTGGGGACTTATCGCTCTGGTTGGCGCTTCGCTTTTAAATCCGGTGTGTGCCGCAATATTTATTGTTGCTGCCGTACTGGAAATGATTTATTGCAAGTTCTATGGTTTTAGTCAGTGGAAAATAATTGTCGCCGCCACGGTAAAAAATCTCGGGAGCTTGGCTGCTATCTACGCAGTAAACCCTAATCCACCGCTACAGTTCATAGCTATAATTTTCATCTGGATTGCACTCTGGGAAGTGGGTGGACAAAACATCCCCAATGATCTAGTGGACATGGGTGAAGATAGAAGATTAGGGGGCAAGACCATTCCAGTGGTTTATGGACCGAACCTTTCGATACTCGTCATTCTTATCACACTCATTGCCAGTTTTGTCCTGGGTCTCGGTCTGATATTTTTTTCTCCCCTTGTAGCTAAGGGGGTGTACCTAGTAGGTGCCATTATTTCGGGAGTTTTATTTCTCTTGCTTCCCCTCAAAAAATTCCTCGCGGAAAGGGACACCAGCAAAGCAATAAATCTTTTTAACCGCGCCAGCCTTTATCCGGTGGGTATATTCAGCACGACGGTCTTTTGTATTTTGGTCCAGTATATCTGGGCCTTTTGACAGGCATATATTACTCCCCAAGGCAAGGTAGGCAGAAAAAACCACAAATAAAGTCTACACGGTTCTTGACCTTGGCTAATAATGCACCATTTCCATGTAATGATTAAAATAACCATGGCGACGGGCCAAAGACTCTTGCTACGCAATCTAGGAGTGAGCAGTGGATTTGAACAACTTTCTGGCTAACATCTACTTCGGCTCTTTGGATATGGAACTATTCTATTCCTTTAAAGATTTGGCGGAAGATGACAAGGCCAGAGAAATAATTGAAAAGTACAAGGAAATCACCGAGAGATTTCCCTCTTCCTATCTGGAGGAGGAAGGTACCGTCCCGACAGGACTGCTGGAGGAACTGAAGAAGATTGGTTTTTTTGGATTAAACATTCCAGAAGAATACGGTGGGGTTGGCCTGAGCATCCGGCAGTACCTCAAGGTGGTGGAAGTAATGGCCGGTATTGATCTGGCTCTAGCGCTCATTTCCCTGGCTCATGTTTCCATTGGTTGTAAAGGCATTGTGCTCTTCGGCAATGAACTGCAAAAAAAGAAATACCTTGTCCCTGCCGCCACTGGCGAGATGATTTTTTCATATGCCCTCACTGAACCAAAAATAGGCTCGGATGCCAAGCACATAGAAACATGGGCCAAGCTTTCCGAAGATGGCAGCTATTACATCTTGAACGGTACGAAGACATACATAACCAATGCGAACTATGCCGGAGGACTCACAGTCTTTGCCCAGCTAGACAAAGATAAGCCGGGTTTCATGGGTGCTTTTATAGTAGAGACCACTTGGGACGGAGTAAAGATAGGTCAGGAGATGCCGAAGATGGGACTCAAGGCTAGTTCTACTGCAGCCATTCAGTTCAAGGATGTTCGGGTGCCAGTAGAAAATCTCTTGGGTGAACCAGGTGATGGGTTCAAGATCGCTATGACTATTTTGAACTACGGTAGGGCTGCCCTGGGAGCTGGTTCGGCCGGCGCCCTGCATAAGGCAGGGAGCGACATGGAGAAACAATCTGCCCGCAGAATCCAGTTCGGAGTTCCCATCAATACTTTTGAACTGATCCAGGAGAAAATAGTCAAGGCCAAAGTTGACGGCTATGTGACCTCAGCCATTACTGCTTTTACCGCAGGATTGCTGGAGAATAACCCCCTTGCCTCCGTTGCCATTGAGAGCTCCCACTGCAAACTCTTCGGCACCACTAGGGCCTGGGATACCCTGTATAATGGACTACAAGTGGCCGGGGGGTCCGGATACCTGGCCACCCAGCCCTACGAGAAGAGAATGCGCGATTTCAGGGTTACTACCATCTTTGAGGGAACCACTGAGATTCACTCAATCTATCCTCCCCTGTTTGTTTTGCGCAATCTCGACAAAAAGATGAAAGCAGCTCACTACTCCAATACCTCTAAGCTGGCGTTTCTCCTTAAGGGCATGTTTGCCAGAGCTAAATGGAAGCCCGATTTTAATAAAAGGGTCATGAGCCGGGCGGTTAGACTTGCCAAAGCCAACGCCCGTTCCATAAGGTTACTCCTTTTGGCCGGACTGCTGATATATGGGAAAAAAATGCAAAACAGGCAGTTCTTTCTCCGTCGCCTGACCAATCTCAGTCTCTACCTCTTCGGGATTGTTGCAGTATTGGCAAAAATAGATGCAGAGCAGAAGATGGGACGAGACGTATCCGAGGATGTGAAAATCCTCGCCTATTTTGTAGAGGAGGCGCGGCAGGTGAGGAAAGATAGCACCCATTTACTCAGATCCAGGCGGGAGGCTCTGCACAAAAAGATTTTCCAAGATATTGCCAGCCAGCTTCCTCAACCACCCAAAGCTTGACCGGGGTCTGCCTGTGACTTAATATTAAGAAGTTGTATTAAGTTTAGATCTTAAGAATGCCTAGCCAGCCTTTGGTCGAATCCTCAGCCTAAAAGGGGTGCCAAGAAAAGAAACTTTACCAGTAATTATCCTTACAGGAGACTAATATGCAAGAACGTGCTGGACTTGTGACCATGAAGGGAAATCCGGTCACTCTGATCGGTCCTGAACTGAAAGTTGGCGATAAGGCCCCTGACTTTATTGTCGTCGACAACGATTTGTCTCAAGTCAATCTGGAATCGTTCCGAGGCAAGGTCTGCATCATTTCCGCAGTGCCCTCTCTGGACACTCCCGTATGTGACATGGAAACGAGAAGATTCAACAGCGAGGCGAGCCGGTTGGGGAGTGATGTGGTGGTCCTTACCATTAGCATGGATTTGCCCTTTGCCCAAAAGCGTTGGTGCGGCGCAGCCGGCGTCGACCGGGTTGTGACACTCTCTGACCACAGGGATGGTTCATTCGGCCGGGCCTATGGTGTGCTCATCAAAGATTTGCGGCTTTTGGCCAGGGCGGTTTTTGTCATAGACAAAGAAGGCAGAATCACCTACCTGGAGCTGGTAAAAGAAATTGCTAGCGAGCCGGACTATGAAGCAGTACTGGCCGCGGTGGCAGAATTATTTTAATCTATCGTTTTCACGTTATTTTCACCACATAGACATAGATTAAAGTGCTTGTTTTGCTCAAGGAGAGTGGAATCATGCGAGTGCTAATACTGTTGACATTTCTGACTTTGTTCCTTCCTTCACATTCTCAGGCAGCTGAAGCGAGCGATGCCACGACCGAGTGTCTGGAGTGTCACCGTATCGTCGCTCCAGGAATAGTTGCGGACTGGGAAAAGAGTCGACACGCCACAACCAGCCCCGAAGAAGGGCTGAAAAAACCCGAGCTGGAAAGAAGGATTTCTACGGAAAAGGTGCCGGAGGAGTTGGCGAAAAACGCTGTGGGCTGTGCCGAATGTCATACCCTCAATTCAGACAAACACAGTGATACCTTCGAACACAATGGCTATCAGGTACATGTTGTGGTTACCCCAGAAGACTGCGCCACCTGTCATCCAGTGGAGGCAAAGCAATACGGGAATAACTTGATGTCTCACGCCTACGGCAACCTGGAAAATAACGCCCTTTACCAGGATCTCGCCCGGACGATCAATGGGGTGCAAGTCTTGGAAAAAGGGCAGACTCGAATCACACCTCCAGGCCCGGAAACAAATGCCGAATCGTGTCTTTCCTGTCATGGTACCAGAGTCGAGGTGAAAGGGTTCGATAAACTCGACACGGAGATGGGAGAGATGGAATTTCCCGTTCTGAGTGGCTGGCCCAATGTGGGAGTGGGTCGAATAAATCCAGATGCAAGTAAAGGCTCATGTTCATCCTGTCACACCCGGCACCGATTCTCCATAGAGATGGCCAGGAAGCCTTATACCTGCTCCCAGTGCCACAAGGGACCTGATGTCCCAATTTATAAAGTCTACCAGGTGAGCAAGCATGGGAACATCTACAGTGCCATGGGTGAGAAGTGGAACTTTGAGGCGGTTCCGTGGACTGTAGGCAAAGACTTCACCGCCCCTACCTGCGCCACCTGCCATGTCAGCCTTTTAGTCAAGGAGGAAGGTGAGGTAGTAGCGGAAAGAACCCATCGAATGAACAATCGCCTCCCCTGGAGGATCTTCGGTCTGATTTATGCCCATGCCCATCCCAAATCGCCGGATACCAGCATTATAAGAAACAAAGCTGGTCTACCCCTGCCCACAGATCTCGACGGGGAACCCGCATCCAAGTATTTGATCGATAACAATGAACAACAGAAACGGCGTAAACTTTTACAGCAGGTTTGTCTTTCCTGCCACACCTTGCAGTGGGTGGATGGGCACTGGATGAGGTTTGAAAATACCTTGAAGACCACAAATGAGATGACTCTAACCGCCACCACACTGTTTTTTGCCAATTCAACCAGAATGTCCTCAGCCATGCTGGGAACGGACTATGGTGTTTACGACAATGGCCGTTGGTATATGGCGAAAAACATACAAGAACTCTATGACTGGTTGAAGATGCTGCTCACTGTAAAAAGAGAGACATCCCAAGGCGCGAAGTAAGTGATAAGCTTTCAGTGTTCAGGTTTCAGCTTCTATTTTTTCCCTGACACCTGAGACCTGAAACCTCGAACCAAGTTATGGTACTTGGAGGTTGGAATTTCATAAACACCATCACTCCAGTACTCCAAAATAAATCCGTCCCCAGCTATCGACGACGTCGCGGGGGCGTGGTTGGACATGCAAAGTTTAGACGAACCAGAGAAACAAGGAGGATGAGTAATGGCAGAAAGATTGGAAGTCTACAAATGTAATCTCTGTGGCAACATTGTCGAGGTAATGCACGGGGGTGCAGGCGAACTGGTCTGCTGCGGGGAACCCATGAAGCTCTTTGTTGAAAACACGGTGGATGCGGCCAAAGAGAAACACGTTCCGGTAATTGAGAAGACCGCAGAGGGCTTCAAGGTAAAAGTGGGCAGTGTGGCTCACCCCATGGAGGAGAAGCATTACATCGAGTGGATTGAAGTTGTAGCCGGCGGCAAAACCTATTGTAAATTTCTCAAACCGGGAGAAGCGCCTGAAGCCACTTTTTGTATCGATGCTGACCAAGTCATAGCCAGGGAGTACTGCAACTTGCACGGCTTGTGGAAGGCATAGCAAATCAACGGGAGGAAAAGCACATGTGATTGCATGCCCGGAACCTGGACCTGGAACCGGTCAGGATGAAATGGTTCTGCGGGTAAAGATGGCGAGCCTTTTTGGAGTCATAGACTATCGAAAAATTCCAAATTACAAATCACAAACTCCAAACAAATCACAATGACCAAAATTCAAAATTTCCGACTTGTTTCGGTCATTTGGTGTTGGAATTTGAGATTTGTTTGTAATTTGGTGCTTGGGGTTTGGGATTTCAAAGGCTTAATTACTCCATTACTCCAGGCAGACGAATGCATCAGAGAGAGACCTTATGAGCACCCTCTGGGGGTTGCTCAAAGCCGTGTCTTTTGACTTCGGCCTCTTTGCTTCACTGCGGATGCCTCTCCCCCTGCCGGGGGAGAGGAGATTTTTCTTCTGGCATCGAGGGGGATGAATTATTATCTTTTCAAAGTAACATAGTCTGGTTTGCCAAGGAGAGCTATATATGAGTTTTGAGTTCAATGCAGACGAAATCCTGGCTATGGCGGAGGAGATAGAACGCAATGGTGCCCGTTTCTACCGCCGGGCGGCAGGGATAGTCGGGGACGCTGAGGTCAGCAAATTACTTCAGGACCTGGCTGCCTGGGAAGACGCTCACCAGAAAACTTTCGCTTCCATGCGCCAAATTCTAAAGGAAGGAGAGCGCAAGCCCCCCACTTTTGATCCCGAGGACGAGATATCACTCTATTTACACGCCATGGCGGACGGGCATGTATTTGATGTCAAGGTAAATCCTGTCGACAGGTTCACCGGCGAGGAATCAGCAAGGGACATTTTGCAGATGGCTATCGGCCAGGAAAAGGACTCCATTGTCTTTTATCTCGGCCTAAAAGATATGGTTGCCGAGATCATGGGCAAAGACAAAATAGACGAAATCATTAGGGAAGAAATGCGGCACATCGGCTTTTTAAATAAAGAAATCGCTGCCTTGGGTGGGAGATCCTAATAATGGTTAGAGTCAAGACGTTCGTTACCGAGTTAAAAATATTCCATACAATGAAAGAACTTCATGACCTGGACCAACAGGTAAATGAGTTCATTAAAGAAAATAATATAAATAAAATAATCTCCGTTAGCGACACTTGTTCCACGGACGATAAGGGTGCGACCATAGGGCTTATAAGAGTAGTAGCTTACGAGTAGTCCTGGCTAATGGGCAAAAATTAACCGCAATGGCCGTGGAAGTGGAGATTGGGGGAATGGGCGGATTTGTGTGACT
This sequence comes from Deltaproteobacteria bacterium, assembly GCA_037384945.1. Classification (GTDB taxonomy): domain Bacteria; phylum Desulfobacterota; class Syntrophobacteria; order BM002; family BM002; genus BM002. The sequence goes on along the minus strand of JARRNM010000116.1, from coordinate 7,511 downwards.
TAAAGGGGTGATTCGGGGAGTTCACTAGCTAAAATCGACAAGGCAAAAGCTGAAAATATGGAGGTTTAGATGAGCAAAGCATTTAAGGCAATCAAGGTAACCGATAAGGTCTACTGGGTAGGAGCGATCGATTGGGGAATCCGCGATTTCCACGGTTATCTCACCGAAAGGGGAACCACATACAATGCCTATTTGGTAATAGCGGATAAAATTACCTTGATTGACACAGTCAAATCTCCTTTCCAATCGGAGCTCTTGGGTCGAATTAGTTCTGTAGTGGACCCCAAGGAAATCGATTATGTGGTTTCCAATCATGCTGAGATGGACCACTCTGGTTCTCTGTTGGGGATTATTGAAGCGGTGCAACCGGAAAAGATATTTGCATCTTCTATGGGGTGCAAACATCTCCAAGAACACTTCCACCTTGATAGGGAAATTGTGGCGGTCAGAGACGGAGAGAATCTCAGTCTTGGCAATTTGAGTCTCACCTTCTTGGAGACGCGAATGCTTCACTGGCCTGACAATATGTTCAGCTATTTGGCTGAAGAGAAATTGCTCTTTTCCCAGGACGCTTTTGGTATGCACTTGGCCACTAGTGAAAGATTTGCAGATGAGATAGACGAATCCATTCTGGATTACGAAGGAGCAAAATATTACGCTAATATCTTGCTCCCCTTGTCCGCTCTGGTAACCAAGCTGCTAAAGAAGGTTGGTGAGCTCAATCTCCCCATGGAAATAATCGCCTGTGATCATGGTCCTGTTTGGCGGCAGGACCTAGACAAGATTATTGGGTGGTACGCCAAGTGGGCTGAGCAGAAACCGACGAACAAGGCCGTGGTTGTTTTCGACACCATGTGGTTTAGCACCGCGAAAATGGCGGAAGCTATTGCCGAAGGCTTGATGGCTGGCGGCGCTCAACCGAAATTGATGCCGCTCAAGTCGAATCACCGGAGCAATGTGGCTACTGAAATCCTGGATGCCGGGGCCTTGGTCGTAGGCTCTCCCACCCTGAATAACAACATGTATCCAACTGTTGCCGACCTGCTGACCTACCTGAAAGGGCTCAAACCAAAAAATCTGGTAGGTGCTGCCTTTGGGTCCTATGGATGGAGTGGTGAAGCCGTGGGCCAGGTTAGAGGAATCTTGGAAGAGATGAAAATAGACCTGGTTGACGAGGGATTACGGATAAAATTTGTGCCCAATGATGACGCTCTCGAGGAGTGCTTCGATCTTGGGCTGAGAGTGGCGGAGAAGGCCAGAACATTGCTCGAAGCAGCATAAACAACTGAAAAGGAGGGATGTAAGGATGCAGAATTCATGGAAATGCACAAAATGCGGCTACACGTTGGAAACGGACGAACCGCCCGAAACCTGTCCAGCTTGCAACGAAAAGTGCGAATTCGTCAATGTAACCTGCTACATACCAGACTGTGGTGAGACAGGAAGTGATCCGCGATTAGGATCCTGACACTACGGCGGTTAAATAGGCGGCAGCCGCTTTCTAAGCTGGTATGTGACATTGGTGCGGGATGTGAGATGTGAGATTGGGGATGTGGGATTAATCCCCATCATAGTCATAACATATCACATATGGCACATCCCACATCTAAAGCGGGGCGCCGGTTGGTATATACAAGTGCGTTCGGACACTGAGTAGGAAGCGGGATTAGTGGTGACAGTAAAAGTCCTGGGAATTTATGGGAGTCCGCGCAAAGGCGGCAACACTGATTTGCTCCTGGATCGGATTTTGGAGGGTTCGAGCCAGGCAGGTGCTGCAGTGAAGTCCCTTTATGTTCGGCGGATAAAAATAAGCGGCTGTGTTGAGTGCGGAAGCTGTGACCAAACAGGAGAGTGTGCCCTTCAGGATGACATGGCTGAAGTATATCCCCTTTTTGACGAGGCGAACATCATCTTTCTGGCCTCGCCCAACTTCTTTTACAATGTCACTGGCCAGGTCAAACTCCTGATTGACCGGAGCCAGGCCATGTGGTCCAGAAGGTTGCTGGAGAAAGGCACCCAACAAAGAAGATCGTATGATGGCGGCAAAGGTTTCCTGATCTGCGTGGGGGCTACTAAAGGGAAGAACCTATTTGTGGGAGTCGAGCTCACGGTAAAATACTTTTTCGATGCTCTGGACATGAGTTACGAGGGTGGGCTCCTGATTGATAGGGTTGAAGCAAAGGGGGAGATTCTCAAGCATCCGGATGCCATGGAGCGGGGTTTCAACCTGGGTAGACGGGCTGTTGAGAGCATGAAGCTTTAAAAGTGTCTGTCGGCAACTATTATCGTTCCTCTAGGAGCAAATTTTGCTCGCGAGAAGATCTTTCTTGAAAAGGGAGGGAAAGACATATGGCAAGAGTTCTTGTAATTTACGCTTCCAGGACCAAGTCGACCCAAGAGATTGCCGAACTAGTTGCAGAGGGAATAAGATTCAGCGGCAATGAGGCGGTAGTAGTTGACGTCAAGGAGATCAAGAACGAGACGGATTTTGAAGGTTACGATGGATACGCTTTCGGGTCGCCCACCTACCACGGTGAGATGTTGCAGTCCATGAAGACCATGCTCTTTATGGCGGAAAAGGCCAAGCTGGAAGGCAAAGTTGGCGGTGCTTTCGGAGCTCATGGCTGGAGTACTGAAGCCCAGGACCGTATCTACAACACTATGAAGGAAATATTTAAGATGGAGATGACTAGAGGGCCGCTGTTGTTGAAGTCGGCTTCCCTGGGAGGTGGGGTACAGATGGCCCACGATTACGGCAAAGAGATAGGCAGCAAATTAAGCCCCTGAGCTGTGCCCATTAAACGTACTCGAATCTGCCAGGTAAACACCAATAAAGTTATCTCACCGTATCTCCCCTGTTAAGACCACTGAATATCGAACAGCAGAACAAGGAACCGCAGAATGATGAAGTGATCACTTCGACATTCGATGTTCCTTGTTCGATATCCTGCGGTTCTTAGAATTTTCTCGAGCGAGTGCCAAGCGGAGATTTCGCTTCAAAATGTGGACTGGAGCAGGTGTAGTGTTTATGTTGTAGAGATAAAGTACTTAAATGAAATACATTTGATAGGTATCAATCTTTGTAGGGTGGAGCAGAATCCAGTGGAAAAAAGAAATAGTAAAAACCGCTTGATTGAGGAGAAAAGCCACTATCTCCTTCAGCATGCCGAAAATCCGGTGGATTGGTACCCTTGGGGAGAGGAGGCATTCGAGAAGGCCAGAAAGGAAGACAAACCCGTCTTTCTCTCCATCGGCTATTCAACCTGCCATTGGTGCCACGTGATGGCGCACGAGTCATTCGAAGATGAAGAGGTAGCAATTATTCTCAACAAGTCTTTCGTGTCCATCAAAGTGGACAGGGAAGAACGGCCGGATGTGGACATGGTCTACATGGCAGCTTGTCAAGCTATTACTTTGAAAGGCGGCTGGCCCCTTTCAGTTTTCATGACTCCGGAAGGCAAGCCCTTTTTCGCCGGCACCTACTTTCCCAAAACCGGCAGGATGGGGATGCCCGGGTTTTTGGATCTGGCAAATCAAATTGCCGTTGCCTGGCAAAACAACCGGGGTTCTCTTCTTGAGGCAAGTGAGAAGATTACCAGAGGTATCCAGCCGAGACCTGCAACCGGCTCGATGGCTGATCTGAGTGCAGATACTTTGCGAAAAGGATATGATCAGTTAGCAAAGGTTTTTGATCCCGCCTGGGGCGGTTTCGGTTCTGCCCCTAAGTTTCCCACGCCCCATAATCTTACTTTCCTTCTGCGTTGGCACAGGAGAAGTGGTGAGCCCAATGCTCTTCACATGGTGGAAAAGACCCTGGATGGTATGCGGTCAGGGGGCATTTTCGATCATCTAGGTTACGGTTTTGCCCGCTACTCTGTAGATGAAAGGTGGCTGGTGCCCCATTTTGAGAAGATGCTTTACGACCAAGCCATGTTAACTATGGCATACACCGAGGCTTACCAAGCAACCGGTAGAGCCCGGCATGGAAAAGTGGTTGCGGAAATCCTCAGCTACGTCCTGCGCGATATGACTTCGCCTGAGGGAGGCTTTTACACGGCAGAAGACGCTGACAGCGAGGGAAAAGAAGGTCTTTTCTACGTATGGACTCCCGGCGAGATAAAGGATCAACTTGGGAAGGATTTGGGAGATATTTTTTGTCGGTTCTACGACGTTGGCCCCCATGGTAACTTCGAAGAGGGCCGCAGCATACTTCACAATCGTATACCCCTAGATAAGTTCGCAACGCGGGAGAACATAGGAGTGGCCGAGCTTGAAAAGATCCTGGACGAAGGACGGGAAAAACTGTTTTTTACTAGGGAGAAACGGATTCATCCTCTAAAAGATGACAAGGTGCTCACTTCCTGGAACGGCTTGATGATTGCAGCAATGGCTAAGGCTTATCAGGCTCTGAGAATCCAGGCTTATTTAGATGCTGCCCAGCACGCTGCCGGTTTTATCATGGAGAACCTCAAGAAGGATGGGCCGCGGCTGCTCAGGCGCTACCGGGATGGCGAGGTTGCCTATCCGGGCTACCTGGACGATTATGCAAGTTTTGTCTGGGGACTCATTGAATTGTACGAGGCCACCTTCGAAATAGATTATTTGGAAGAAGCCCTGGCCCTGAACCATTCGATGATTGACCTTTTCTGGGATGAAACCCACGACGGTTTTTTCTACAGCGGCTCAGACAATGAAGCGCTGATTAAACAGGGCAAGGAAATCTACGACGGGGCGATTCCATCGAGCAATTCGGTTGCATTGTTGAACTTGATCCGTCTTGGCCGAATAACGGGAGAGGCAAATTTGGCCAGGAAGGCAGAACACTTAGTCGGCGCTTTTGCCACGCGGATCAAGGCATATCCCTCTGCTTACACTCAATTCCTGGCAGCGTTGGATTTTCTCATCGGTCCGAGTAGGGAAATTGTTATTGTGGAAGGCCGGGACGGCCGGAGTTACATACCGATGGTTGAGGCCATCCACAAGCAATTTTTGCCCAATAAGATCCTGTTGCTGCGGCCGTCCGATGATTCAGGCGATCGCATTTCGGCTCTTGCTCCCTTTACGAGAGCTCTTCGGGCACAGAAGGATGAGTCGGTGGTTCATATCTGTGAACATCACTCTTGTCAAAATAGTATAATAGGACTGGAGGAACTTGAGGCGGCCATAGCTACTGCCTAGAGGTAATTTTTGCAAAGAGATAGAAGAAACTTTTAAGATGGAGGAAAGGAGAAGATCATGCACGACAAGGAAGAACTATGTGAAAAGATCAAAACCATATACCCGGATATTGGCGAATGTGGCATAAACGTTGATATTGCTTACAACGACACGAAAAAGGCGTGGATTGTTGATCTAAAACATGGAGAACATCATCTCTCCACCCATCTGGAACCAGAAGATGCTGACGCCTGCATGGATGGCAAGGAGTGCGTATACCTGGGTACCCAGATTGCTCAGCTTGCAGCTAACATCAAGAGGCAGCCTTAACTGAGAGTATCTGTGTTTACCGGCTCCTCAACAGGAAAAAAGGACTGAGTGGCCTGGCTTGCTTCGTGAACAATCGGGTGCTGCCAACTGCTGGCTGCATTAGCCTCCCCAAGGCATACTGGCATAAACAGCAGAGAGCTTGTCGCGATATTCTTTAAAGAATCTTTCGTGGGCCTTCTCCCAACGGGCGAGCATAGCAAAGGCCTCACTCGCGGGTCCCTCTGTTCTGCTTGCCGCATTGGAGTAAAATTCACTCAGATCTCTCTCAATTAGCCAGGCGGTGTTGAAGACGGTGACGTCCGGCACCATAGATCCTTCAACGCACTGCTCTAGAAACTCGGACTTGGCACGTTTATCAAAGTAGTTGGTGGGTTCTAGTACGAATTCTTGTACCTCAGCAAGGTTTAATTCTCCACCCTTTCTTAATTTTTCAATAATCTTATTAATAAAGAGGATGTGTTTTTCCTCCTCTTGAATTAACCTCTTGAAGGCAGTTACGGCAGCCCCTATCCCCATTCTGTCCAGGGAGGTCTTAAAGAAACTCATACCGGTCTCTTCCTGATTCAGGGCGTACTCGTAAACCTTGATTAGATTCTCCTGGGTCGGCATTCGAATCCTCCTATTTTGCTGTCATCACAACGTTATCGCAGGCAGAGTATACCTCAATCCCGAGGGCATAGCAATGTTGATCTGGAAGGGCATAGGGCATAGGGCATAGAGTATAAAAAGCACTTCTAATTTAAACATCCGCAAGCCACAATCCGCAATCCGAGATCCAATGACTTGGGTTGCATATGACGGTGGCCGTGTTTATATGAGCAGATAGATACCTCTGATCAAAGGGGGAGGCTAAGGGTTTAAAATGGAAAAGACTGGTAATAAAGGGAGGGTGAAGAATTTCAAACAAAAAGTCCTAGATCTGCTCCAGGCTGAGGATCTCAGCCGAGGATTGGAGGCCATTGCCTCACTCCCGCCTCGTCGAGTGATCAACCCGCTGTTTTCCTTTTTGTGCAGTACTGAGCCGAAGGTGAAGTGGCGAGCGGTAAAGGCCATAGGAGAGGTGGTGAAGAATATGGCTGAAGAAGACATGGAATCGGCCAGGATCATAATGAGGCGAATGATATGGAACCTGAACGATGAATCGGGGGGCATTGGTTGGGGTTTGCCGGAGGCCATGGGGGAGGTCATGGCTCGCCATGAGGGTTTGGCCGGCGAATATGTAATGATTTTGGAATCCTACATACGAGAGGACGGCAACTTCCTCGAGCATCCACCCCTGCAGCAAGGCGTCCTCTGGGGTCTAGGCAGACTGGCACAGGAAAGGCCAGAGTTGCTCAAAAACGTGACACTCTCCCTGCAACCCTTTCTTCTTTCTGAAGATGCCGTCCTTAGAGGTCTGGCCGCCTGGACCATGGGATTACTTGGAGGTAGTCAGGGCAATGGAGCTCTGGCAGAGGTAGAAGATGATAAGACCGAAGTTACCCTCTACCTGAATGGAAAGGAACGTAAATATAGGATTTGCCAACTAGCTAGAAAGGCACTTGTTGAGGATGTGAGATGTGAGATGTGAGATAAAATATATTAAACCTGGAATTTTCCATCACACATCACATATCCCATATCTCACATCGTAAGATTACGACAATATAGCCGAATGAAAATACGGACTTTGACGTAATAGGAGGTATGGAAATGAAATTGAAAGAATATTTTGGATCTGTGGAAGGCCGGGGCGTTCTGGCCACAGCAGACGCAGACGGCAAGGTGGATGCGGCTATATACGCCACTCCTCATTTCATAGACGATGAGACTATTGCCTTTATCATGCGCGACCGGTTGACCCACAATAATCTGCAATCCAACCCGCACGCAGCCTATCTTTTTATGGAGGCAGGCCAGAAGTTTGTCGGCAAAAGACTCTTTCTCACCAAAACAAGGGAAGAGCAGGACAGCGAACTTCTCTACTCCCTTAGGAGAAAGAAATACTCGGATGATAAGAATGAGGCTAAATTTTTAGTTTTTTT
>JARRNM010000115.1:0-9564 GCA_037384945.1 Deltaproteobacteria bacterium | reverse complement strand
CTGCATGAAGATATGGCGCTAACTAAACAGGAATCATGCCAATAGATGGAGCGAAAATGCATCAGCGAGCATAAACCCAGTCCCGCACCGCGGGACTGGGGACTGCGAGAGAAGTACCATAAGATCGGATACCTTCCTTACATTTCGCATCCCGCTTTTGCGGGATCCAATCATGCCCGTTGTGGAGTAGCTTCCCCTTGCCTATCCCGGACATTTCATGAATTACCGTCGCGAGACCAGGGAGATGCGCGTGCCACCTGGCAACCGCAGGGGGTTGGTTCCGAGACGTACCTGAGTGGTACGTCGCAGGGACCGACGCCCGAGGACGCCAGGAAGGACGGCCATATCCGTGGTCGCAGCAGGTGATTCATGGAATGTCAGGGATATGTCTCTAAAATATTTTCAGGGAAACTTTTGTTCACTCTCTTACGTTGACACTTGCCATGACTGTGTGATACGCAGAATGGAGACTCCTGGAGTTGGTTAATTTCCTGGGGAAATTAGGAGGGAGAGTCTTGTCTGAAACTGTTGAAAAATGGTACCCCAATGGGGCCGCCACTCTGGTGGGAAGTCTGCCTCATGAAGATCGCCGTAAGGCTCTAGAGCTGGTGTTCAACCAGATGGGGGAAGTTCCTGTCTGGCCGCAACTTTCACCCTATCCCCCAGAACAGATGATGGTGCAGTTCAACGAGGGGCTGCCTGGACTGGTGCGCCAAGACAACCGTAACCTCTTTGTCACCTCTGACCCGGCCTTCGAGAAGGAATTAGTTAAATTTTATGAGGAATACTTGGCCGCCTCAGATGGCGAGCTGCCTTTGGAAAAGTCCCGTTTCCGTTTCGGAGAGGAAACCGGCAGGACTTTCTTTGCCTTTGTAGACAGGCTGGAACGGCAGCAGCCTCGCCCTAATGCGGTGAAGGGCCAAATTACCGGACCCTTCACTTTGTTGGCGGGTCTGAAAACCGAGAATGAACAACTGGCCCTATATCATCCTCAACTCCGTGATGCAGTGGTTAAAAGCCTCGCTCTCAAAGCGCAGTGGCAAGTCGAACGATTGGCCCGCTCTGGACTGCCTACTATTATATTCATTGATGAGCCGGCCCTAGCCGGGTTTGGCTCATCCGCCTTTATCAGCGTTTCGGCGGAAGAGATCACCGCTATGCACAATGAGGTGGCCAGCCATATTCATAGAGCTGGTGGTCTTGCCGGTACTCACGTTTGCGCAAACACCGACTGGTCACTTTTCTTTGGAAGTTCTTTGGATTTGATCAATTTCGACGCTTATACTTACTTTGACCGTTTTGCTCTCTATCGTCGGGATCTGGTCCCGTACCTCGACCGCGGAGGCCTGGTGGCTTGGGGAATCGTTCCAACCCTGGAAGCGGATTATATCAAGGAAGAAAGCCCTGACTCTCTGGTGAATCGCTGGCGCAGTCAGGTCGGGGAGTTGGCCGGCAATGATCTTTCACTGGAAACCATCTTCCGTCAGGCGATTATCACACCCAGCTGCGGCTGTGGCACCTTAACTGAAGCCCTGGCGGAGAGAGTAATCTCCCTTACTCGTCAGGTATCTGAGCAAATACGCTTGGAATTCAAAAGTTAGGTGAAAATCTCCGCCTGCTATCTACTCCTGCTGCCCGCCTGTCCCGAGCTCGCCGCGGGGCTGTCGGCTGCTAGCTGCCTTCTCGCTCGGCATGGACCGCCATCCAGGTAAAACTCCCGGTCGGTGATGTGCCGAAGAAAGCTAGATCCGCCCTCAACCACGATTTCTCTTTCAGCCCCTGACCTTGCAGTTGTTCTTGCAGCCAAGGCTTATCCAGGTCCTGAAAGCCTGAAAGCACCAGTCCTCCTTCCCTTTTACTCAGACGACACAGCTCCGGCAGCTTTTCAGTTAGTACGTGCTTAGGCAGGTTTGCCAGTACCAAATCAAAGCAGCCAGTTAATGCCTCGGTTGAACCCTTGACCAGTGTGAGTCTACTTTCCAAGCCATTGAGATTTCCATTTATTTTGCTGAGCCTGAGCGCCTGGGGGTCGATATCCAGTGCCACTGCTCGCTCGACCCCCAGTTTCAAACCCGCCAAGGCGAGAACACCGCTGCCGCAGCCCACGTCTACTAGGATTCTGTAGGATCCTTCCTGTAAAATCTGGAGCATAAGATTCAGGCACATTTTCGTGGTGGGATGATAAGCAGGAAATGCTCTGTCGCACCTAAGGACAACGGATACGGGAGTCCGACAAAGCAGCCAACGACACCAGGGGGAACCGACGGCCAGAGCTTTATCGATGCGGTAGTAGAAAAGCACGGCTATCTCCTCTCATGGAGTGAAGGAGATAGCAAGCAGCTGGCAACGGACAGCTGGCAGCTTGGGACCAGCTTACATCTAAAAAGACTTATAAACGTTGCTTCTAATATCTTTAATACAATCTGGCCCATCAAACACCTAGCGGTTCTCGGGTCCAGGAGGGCAATTACTCTACAACAATGGCTGCCAGCTGCGAGCTGTCAGCTGCTCGCTGGGAATGGGCTTGGCCCACTAACCGTAGCGTCGCTCAAAGTCCGCCATAAAAGAGACCAGAGCCTCCACTGCCTCAAGGCTTAGAGCATTGTAAAGGGAGGCACGGCAGCCGCCAACGGAGCGATGCCCCTTGAGGCCCCCTAGACTATTTTCCAGGGCTTGGTCAACAAAGATTTGCTCAAGAGAATGATCCGTCAACCGGAAAGTGACATTCATCATCGACCGGTCTTGTTTGTCGGCAGTGCCCCAGTAAAAATCGCTCTTGTCGAGATAGTTGTAAACAAGTGCTGCCTTTTCCTTGTTTATCTCTTCCATCTTGGCCAGACCACCTACGGTCTCCTCCAGCCATTTGAGGACCAGTTGAACCACGTAAATGGCGAAACAAGGCGGAGTGTTGAACATAGAGTTCTTGGCCGCGAAGGTAGTGTATTTCAACATAATGGGCAGATTGTCCGGTACGCGCTGCAGCATGTCTTGCCGAATCACTACCAGGGTGACACCTGCCGGTCCCAGATTCTTCTGAGCCCCCGCATAAATAAGCCCAAAAGGAGCCAGGTCCATAGGGCGGCCCATGATGTCGGAGGAAACATCACTTATCAGGGGCACGGCTCCCGTATTGGGGTAACAGCTCCATTGGGTGCCCCGAATGGTATTATTCGAGGTTATGTGCACATAGGCCGCATCCTCATTAAAAGCGATATCTTGCGGAATATAAGTAAAGTCACGATCTTCCGCGGAGGCAACTACCCGCACCTGCTTGTTGAGAATCTGAGCCTCTTTTATGGCCTTAGTAGACCAAGAGCCGGTGTTCACATAGTCAGCGACCTGGTCTTCTGGTAATAAATTCATCGGTACCATGGTAAATTGCAGACTCGCTCCTCCCTGGAGAAAGAGCACTTCATATTCTTCCCCGCATTGCAGCAGCCGTCTGACCCGCAGCCTGGCATCGTTTATCACCTCATCGAACAAGGCAGAGCGATGGCTTACTTCGGTGATGGACATACCGGATCCTCTGTAATCCAAAAACTCCCCTTGAATCTCTTCAAGAACTACCAATGGCAGCGCTGCCGGACCTGGGTTGAGGTTATAGATCCGCTTCCCCATCTCTTGCTCCTCCCTAGGACACGTCATTGAAGTAGGCAGCCTAAATGCATATGGCACATACTAAGGTTTCAGTGTTCAGGTTTCAGGTTTCAGCCTTTTTGTTTCTCCACCCTGACACCCGACACCTGACACCTGAAACCTTGAGACTTGCCCTCGGCTCCAAACCCTGTGCTGTATACCCTCAATCTTTAAGGAAATAGCGATGATACTCCTCGCCGCTTAGATGTTTTTTCATCAACCCCGTGAGGCGATCAACCAGACTTTCAATTTCTGAACCGCTAAGGCGCCCACAAAGCAGTTGCATTAGCTCATCGTCGGAGAATTTTTGTAATAACACTATCAGAGAGCCTTCATCTTCTTCGCGAGAATAACCGAAGGCCATCATTCCCTGGTATTGTTCCACGAAGTCATGGCGATGACGTGGCATAGTTACCTCTAAATTGTGGAATTAGGGGGTTATTGGCAAATTATCGATCCAGGCGGCCAACTGCTGCAAGTTTTGTTTGATCAGCCGATTGCCGAGCCGTCCACCTCCTATACTCTTATCAGGACTAGCTTCGAGATAATAGCGAATCCGAGTTCCCTTGCCCTCAGATGCAGGTTCGACCCTCCAATGGCCGCGAAAGGTTGCAAATGACCCTTCCCGCTGGCTGAAATAGAGGAATGGTCTATCTTCCACAACGTCCATAAGCACTCGAAAAGTAAAGGATAGAAGCGAAATTCCTACTTTCGTCCTTTGTTCCACTAGAAGGTAATTGCCTTCCTTGTTTAATACTCTACTTGTTGTTATTCCACTCAGATGTGCGTCCATCTCATCAAAGGAAGTCAGTACACGCCAAACCCGTTCTGTCCCGGCAGCAACGGTCATTTCGGCCGTTATTCCACTGCCATTCCTGCTAATGATGATCGTGCTGTTGCCATTATCGTTGTGATTATTGGAATTCAAATTCTCATCCCAAGCTGTTGAAGTTTAAAGATTTTCTCCCCGACCTCCAAGATCGACAACCTCCACCCCTAGCCCGGATGTTTCATGAATTACTGCCATCAGATCTCCGGGCTAATCAGACCTGCAAAATTATAACCGAAAGGCAGCTTGTTTTCTGCCAGACAAATACGGGGCAAAACGAAAACCCCACTTTGACCGCCAGTGGCAAAGAGGGGAGGATGGGAATATATCTATTCGGCGCTAACAATGCCCAAGGCCATTTACTTTGTCAAGGCAAATCTACCCGCACCTTGATGCCCTCATAATCCTCATTGAGTTCTCTCGAATTTCCTTTTTTTGGCACGAAAGTGAAGTACTGAGGCAAATAAAAGAGCAAAGTCTTGACATTTGGAGATTCCAGGTTATTTTCCTAGGCATCCTTTGTTATTCAGAAGAAAGAGACCCATTTTCGCACTTGAATTTTTTCCGGAAATGAGTAATTTTTCTCTGTTAGCACTCATTCAAATAGAGTGCTAACAACTTCATAGGGAAGTAGAGACCCCCACAATATCTAAACTGATTTTGCACTCCAATGGAGTGCCTCTAGAAAAGGAGAGTGATGGTATGAAGCTGAGACCCTTGCAAGATCGTGTTATTGTCAAAAGAATCGACGAGGAGGAAAAGACCAGCGGCGGTATTATTATTCCTGATACTGCCAAAGAAAAGCCTCAGCAAGGTAAAGTTGTTGCTGCTGGCAAAGGAAAGATATTGGAGAATGGTAAGGTCAATCCTTTGACCGTCAAGAAGGGAGACCTAGTACTTTTTGGTAAATATGCGGGGACGGATATCAAGATCGATGGAGAGGAAAATCTAATCATGCGTGAGGACGATATTCTTGCCATAATTAAATAGGGACGGAGTTGCCGTTCTCGACAAAAAGGAGGGATTAATTCAATGGCTGCGAAAGAAATTAAATACTTCAATGAGGCCAGGGAAAAGATCATGAGGGGAGTTAACACCCTTGCCGATGCCGTAAAGGTAACCCTCGGCCCCAAGGGGCGCAATGTTGTCCTGGAGAAGTCGTGGGGTTCCCCCACTATTACCAAGGACGGGGTCACCGTGGCTAAGGAAATCGAACTGGAGAACAAATTCGAGAATATGGGCGCCCAGATGGTCAAAGAAGTGGCCAGCAAGACCTCGGATGTGGCCGGGGACGGCACCACCACGGCCACAATTTTGGCCCAAGCCATATATCGTGAAGGATCCAAGCTGGTGGCCGCGGGCCACAACCCCATGGTCCTCAAGCGGGGAATCGAGAAGGCGGTTGCTGCTGCAGTTGAAGAACTGAAAAAGGGGAGCAAGCCGACGAAAGATCAGAAAGAGATCGCCCAGGTGGGCACTATCAGCGCCAACAACGATGAAACCATCGGCAACATTATCGCCGAGGCCATGAACAAGGTTGGCAAAGAAGGCGTGATTACCGTAGAGGAAGCCAAGGCCATGGAGACCACCCTCGAGGTGGTGGAAGGCATGCAATTTGACCGCGGCTACCTGTCACCTTACTTTGTTACTGACCCTGAACGCATGGAAGTCATCCTGGAAGAACCTTACATTTTGGCCCACGAAAAGAAAATCAGCAGCATGAAGGATCTTCTGCCTCTACTCGAGCAGGTGGCCAAGATGGGTAGGCCTCTGTTGATCATTGCCGAGGATGTGGAAGGTGAGGCATTGGCCACCTTGGTGGTGAACAAACTGCGTGGCACTTTGAGAGTATGTGCCGTAAAGGCGCCAGGTTTTGGCGATCGACGGAAGGCCATGCTGGAAGATATTTCCATCCTTTCCGGCGGCCAGGTGATCTCTGAAGATCTTGGGATCAAGCTGGAGAATGTGAGCCTCAACGATCTTGGTACGGCCAAGACAGTGCGGGTTGACAAAGACAACACCACCGTAGTGGATGGTGGAGGCGGTCGGGATGCTATTGAAGGCCGGGTCAAACAGATACGCGCTCAGGTCGAGGAGACAACCTCGGATTATGACCGTGAGAAACTCCAAGAGCGGTTAGCCAAATTAATTGGCGGCGTGGCCGTGATCAACGTCGGCGCCGCTACTGAAACTGAAATGAAAGAAAAGAAGGCTCGGGTAGAGGATGCTCTTAATGCCACTCGGGCCGCAGTAGAAGAAGGTATCGTCGCCGGCGGCGGCGTGGCCCTGCTTCGCTGCATTCCTGGTCTGGAGAAGTTAAAAGTTGAAGGAGAGGAAGCTTTCGGTATGAATATCGTTAAGCGGGCCTTAGAAGAGCCTATAAGGCAGATCGCCAACAATGCCGGACATGAAGGCTCGGTAGTAGTTGAACGAGTGAAGACCGAAAAAGGAGCTTACGGTTTCAACGCCGAGACAGAGAAGTTCGAAGATCTGACCAAAGCCGGTGTTATCGATCCCACCAAGGTGGTACGATTTGCCTTGCAGAACGCTTCCAGTGTTGCCTCTCTGCTTCTCACCACTGAGGCCATGGTAGCGGAAAAACCCAAGAAGGAAGGTGCGGCTCCTGCCATGCCTCCCGGCGGCGGCATGGAAGGGATGTATTAGTAAAACAAAGGAGTTACAATGGCGGCTCAGGCGACCCGGATCTGGCTCTCGGCTTGCCTGGGCCGCTTCATTTTCAAGCAAGCAGCTGGCAGCCGGCAGCTGCTTGCTGTTAGCTCGCTTTAAATTTTCCCTTGCTTCCTTCAAGCCGCTGGGGTATATATTCCCTCCTTGAGGAGGACAAACATGGCTCGTGTCACCATTGAAGATTGTCTCAAGAAAGTCAACAATCGCTTCACTTTGGTCCATCTTGGTGCCAAAAGGGTTATCCAACTGCGTAAAGGTGCCACCCCCCTGGTAGATGCACCTAAGAACAAAGAGGTCGTCGTGGCCCTCAGAGAGATCGCAGCCGGACAAGTGAATTTTGACTCTATTGGCCAAATTGAACCAGATGAGCTTACCGCCGTCGCCCTGCCAGAGCAAAGCCTTGAGGAGGGTGAAAGCGAACTCACCACTCAGGAGACCACAGAGGAAACATCACCTCAGCCAACAGAATCAGACGTAACCGAGGAAGTTGACAAGGAATGAGTTGCTTCGCAGGACTCTTCTTCGGTTGGCAGGTTGTGGGTAAATTGACGATAGGCTCGACGGTGTGAGGAGTTGATCATCTTGGCGGGGAAAAAGCTTCCTAGCTGCCTGAAAAAGCGCGACTTGCTAAACAGCGACAAGCTGGACAAGTCTGAACTGATAAAGTTGGGCCAAGGCTATTTGCAGGAGGGATTCATTTCCGACTGCATCGATTTTTTTGAAAAGGCCGAATATTTTGAAGGGTTGGCTCAGCTTAAGGAAAAATGTGCTGCCGCTGGAGATTATTTTCTTTACTATCGAGTAGTAAAAATTCTGCAGGACTCTCCCTCTCCTGAAGAGTGGATACAGGTGGGGGACAAAGCTTTAGGGTTGGGTAAACTCTTATTTGCCAAGTTTGCCTATGAACAAGCAGACAGCCATGAAAAAGCGGCGCAGGTGGAGAAACTTCTGCAACTTCCCCCGCAGGAGCAAATTTCAGACAGAAATATGGTCAATTGACTGAGAACCCCAACGAACTAGACCCGAACCACCTCCAACCAGCAAATTCCCTCCCTTTTAGCAGAGCCTGCGGAATTATCTCCTAATCGGCATAGTTATTGAGTCATGATACCAACTCAAATGGAGTTTGCGAGAGTGAGGACTCCGGCCCCTGGTACCGGCTCACCGGGCCTACGGCCTCTCCGAGTCGTAGACACTCAAGGGTCGGAGACCGAAGAAATAAATTAGTCGCTCCCGGAGGAGGGGATTTTACTGATCTTTCTCCCATGGGGCAGTATGGTGGAGTAGTAGAGTAGTGGAGTTGGTGACATGCCAAATTACAAACAACAAATCTTAGGGTTTTAGGTATACCCTCTGAGGAGACTCAGGTTGGTGTCAGGGAGGAGAAACACAACGGCTGAAACCTGTAGAAGATCCGCTCTGCAGCCAAGGGGCAGCGGGGAACAGTGAAACCTTTTTCTTTCTGTTTTGCTATTTGGAACTTTTTGTCACTTCAGTACTCTAGAAGTTCTATATCACGCAGCATCTTTGCCGGCAAAGCGTTTGCCCAAGGGGAAAGCTGAGCAATCCTCTCTAGGTTAGCTATAAAATTGACAAATATAGACGTGATGATTATAAAAAATGGGAGTGTTTGAGCCCTTGTGCCAATCGGTTGAGGACCGATATGTTTTATCTTATTTAAGGCAACAGATCGCTGGAAAGACGTCGTTCTATGGCTAAACGAGACTACTATAAGGTGTTGGGTGTCCATACCCAGGCCTCTCAAGATGAGATAAAGAAGGCTTATCGTCAGCTGGCGCTTAAGCTTCACCCGGATCGGAATCCGGGCGACAAAGAAGCTGAAGAGAATTTTAAAGAGGCGGCCGAGGCTTACGAAGTTCTGCGGGATCCGCAGAAACGCAGCATCTATGACCAGTTCGGCCACGCGGGCTTGGAGGGTACAGGATTCACCGGGTTTGGTGGTTTCGAAGACATATTTTCTGCTTTTGGTGATATATTTGAAGATTTTTTTGGTTTTGGAGCCCGCAGGAGAGGCTCGACGACTACTGCCAGACCGGGAGCAGATCTCCTCTATGATCTTCGGCTCCAGTTCGATGAGGCTGTTTTTGGAACGGAGAAAGAAATAGAAATACCCACCAGCGCAACCTGCAGAGCTTGCGATGGAACGGGCCGGGAGCCAGGTACGGAGGAAGAGACTTGCCCTGTATGCCGCGGCCAGGGCCAGATTTTGCAGTCTCAGGGATTCTTTCGCATTAGCATGACTTGCCACCGGTGCGGTGGCCAAGGGCGTATTATCACAAGCCCTTGTCGTCCGTGCAATGGTAGTGGACGGGAAAAAGTAACCAAGAAAGTATTGGTTAGGGTGCCGGCTGGTGTGGATACTGGCGTTCGCCTCCGCATTCCTGACCAAG
>JARRNM010000114.1:0-11603 GCA_037384945.1 Deltaproteobacteria bacterium | reverse complement strand
CTTCCCACTCATCTACCACTAAAAGGCTATTTGGAGGTAGCTATGGCAAGAGATGGCAACAAGGTATTTATCGTATACTTTTCACCAGCCGGTTCAACCCGTCACGTCGCCCGAATAATGGAGAAACGTTTCAAAGAATGGGGAATCGAACCGTCTTTGTTTGATTTGGCGAACAACAACGGGCTCTCGCAAGTAATCTCAGATCAGATTCGAGACGACAGTTGCCTGATTGTCGGCTCTCCGGTTTACGTTTCTCATGCGGCGCCGCCCGTCATGCAATTTCTTGCAGAATTACCCCCCGTTACCACAGCCTCGGCGGTACCATATGTAACTTGGGGAGGAGCCTCCAGCGGCATTGCCTTATTTGAGATGGCGAGAGAACTGGGCAAGAAAGGATTTAAAATACTGGGTGCAGCCAGGGTTATGGCAGTTCATTGTCTGATGTGGCAACTTGAGAATCCTCTGGGAGAGGGCCATCCGAACTCGGAAGACGAGAGGATCGTTGAGAAATTGGTCGATGAAATGAACAGGAAAATGCAAAGTCCTAGCTCAAAAGGAATCGATTTGTCCGACCTGGCGTACCAGAAAGAAGAGATTCACGCCGAAATGGAAAAGATGAGCCTGGAAATCGCCAAAGCTCACCTGCCGGTTCGGGAGGTCGACCAAGGGTTGTGTAATCAATGCGAAATATGCGCGGAAGTTTGCCCTACGGCATCTGTCGTCTTAGAACCATACCCGGTATTCGGAAAGGGCTGTATCTATTGTTTCAGTTGCATGAGAAACTGCCCGGAGGGAGCGATAAAGGCGAATCTAGGTGAGATCTGGCAGCGAATTAGAGACAGGGCGGAATCTCTTGCAGAAGCTCCTTGCACCAAAATTTTCATTGCTTCCCCCTCGGCTGAGCAAGAGGCATAAACTTTGCATTCTTGTCGGGTTTCTCTAGGTATTCGGAGGGGCGCAGCAACATGTATAGACTTGAATTGAAATACCAAAACCTCACGATCAGAGAGTACAGGCTCCAAGATGGAGATATCCGATTTATTGGCCGTGCTCCTGAGAATCACATAGTGATTGATGATCCCGGAATCTCACGGAAGCATTGTTTCATTATTCAAATAGGCGATGAGTTGTTGATTGGGGATAGAGGAAGCAAACACATGACTCTGGTTAATGGGGTACAAATTGTCTGCGCCAAACTCAATCATGGTGACAGTATTGGGATTGGTGTGGATCATACACTCAAGGTCTCTATTGTTGCGAAAGACAGCAGCGGAACTGTCTCTGCCGTTTATGACGGAGTCAAAAACCTGATGACCACCACTTAAGCCGACCGGCAAAATGGGATCGATCTGTGGTCCGTTGTCCGTTGAGAATAAAAAAATGGAGCCCCAGTGAAATGGTCGCCACAGGCGAATTTCACGGGGTGAACATGGGGCATTGTCGTTATCCGTTATTAGTTATTCCTTATTCGGGTAATTTGTCTTTGTCAGCTGTTTGATAGTTTTCTACGATTTTTACGACCTTTACGATTTTAAGGGTTTTGACAATTTGACCAGTTGACAAATCGACCAATCTCCAGAGGTTAGGAGGCTGAACTCCTGCGTAAAACGTATAACAAATAACGAATAACATCTCCTGCCGCTTACGGTTTACCGTCTACCGCTTGCTGCAAGCTGAGCAGACCAGCCAAAAGATCTTCCTGGCACGGCCATTGCATTTCTCCTGTGGTCCCTATTATCAAGGCAGAGTCAACTTCAGAGGCAAGAATTACTGTCTTTGTTTCAGTGCAGAAGAGCGGGCGTCTTCAGGGTCTTAAAAGGGGCGATTACCCTTGTGCCCAATTATTTTCACTCTCTGGTAATGGTAGTTGTCCAATGATGCGGGCTGAAGCAAACACCCGGGAGTGCGGGGTGTTCGGCTGACAACCCATTTGTCCTCGATTGGTTAGAAGGAAGGTGCCATGGAGTGTCCTAAATGCGGTCACCAGCAGGAGAACACTTTGGGTCGCCGAAAGGCAAAAAACCGTATTCTGCCTTGCTGGGTTTGACAGGTGCAATTATTGCCTGCGTGGTTTTGTACCGAATTTTCCTATACTCGGATAATAAAGAAACCATGAAGCAAGACCTGGGAAAACGAACAGCTGTGCAGGAGGAGACCGTCGGAGGGGAGCAGAAAATTGAGGTGATCAAAGTGGCTCCTTATACCTCCGGATCTATTACTGACTATATCGCGAGAGCTGCCAAGGCTACCGTCTTGATAGAAACACCATGGGGATCCGGCTCAGGATTCTTTGTTGATAATGGTTGTCAAGTGGTAACCAATCGACATGTAGTTCATCTTGACCAGCGAAGTGTTGAGTCGCTGGAGGCACAAAAGAACCGCTTGAAGCAAATCATTGACTATGAAGAGCAGGAAATTGCCAGAGCAGAAGAGGGCGTAAAACACATCTCCCCCGGGGTCAGTCGAGAAGAGGTCGAAGAGTTCATAAGGATTAAAAAAGAGCGGCTCGAAGTATTGAAGATGAAATATCAAGCTTTTACATCCACTTTGGAAAGCATTAGATACGGATCTGCACTATCTGAGTTGAAGGTGAGCTTAATCGATGGGAGCCAATACATTGCCAGTATTGCCCAGTTGAGCGAAAATTACGACCTTGCTTTGCTGAATCTACCCGAGTCGGACTGTCAGTTTATCAACCCTGGCAAATCAAACCGTTCAAGGCAAGGTGATCCTGTGTACACCGTTGGTCATCCAGTTGGACTGAGACATAGTGTAACATCTGGAATTATTTCTGGTTTTCGAGAACACGCAGGTGTGCGATACATTCAAACTGATGCACCGATCAATCCGGGGAATAGCGGGGGTCCATTAATTGACCGCAATGGTGAAGTGATAGGTGTCAACACCATGATACTCGCCAATACAGAAGGTATTGGGTTTGCTATTCCCATAGAAGTTGTTCTTAATGAGTTTCAACTGGGAAGTGACTTTGCGGAGTAGGGCATGGGGCATAGAGTGAGGATGAGTAGTAAGCCCTGAGATTTGGTACTTGGGATTTGGGATTTCTGCTTTGAGATGTGCGACGAGGAATATGAGATTTCGAATTTAGGATTGGGAAACCAGGAACTCACTCGGCAGGGGGACCCGAGGATCTTGTCTTGAGAATCAGGTCTTGGATAAACTGGAAAACTTCCGGAGTAGCCCAATTTATTGGGCCGATAATTTTCTCCACGAGAATCCCTTGCTGGTCGATGATGAAGCTTTCCGGTACTCCAGTTATCCCATAAAGTGACCTGATGGTCTCCCCCGGATCCAGAAGGGCGGGGAAAGTCAAATTCATTTTTCGCATAAAAGGTTCCACTGCTTTACGGCCCTCAGAGTCAATACTGACCGCCAAGATTTCGAAGTTCTTACCTTTGAATTTTTTATAAAGCCTTTGCATGGAAGGCATTTCTCGCCTACACGGTGGACACCAAGTGGCCCAAACATTGACAAGAAGCACTTTGCCTCTTTGGTCGGAAAGACTAACCTCTTTGCCATTAAGGTCGGGAAAGGTAAAGTTGGGAACTTTGAAGCCCGGTTGAATCATTTTGGCGGTCTTTATGATCGAACCTCGCTCTTGCTTCAGAAAAACTATGAGCAATACAGAGGCAACCAAAACAATGAGGATTGTCAATAAGAGTTGAGTGTTTTTTCTTCCTTTGGTCGCCGCAGTTTTCACTTTCACTGCCTCAGGGGATTTGGTCAGGGCTCTTCACTTTACAGTTTAGATAGGGCAAAGTCAAAATTTCTCTGCCTTGGCCGGTTGAAAAAACAAGGTTATATTTCTTGATGACAAAAAACCTGGTTTTTTGAAAGAGGCAGATCGCCCGGAACACAGGGCATGGCGCCAGCCTACGAATATGTATGGTCGCGATATTGGCATTTTTTCGCTTTGTACTCTAGGGGGGATAGCTGGGGCCAGGATTCTCCACCGGCTCGAGGATCAAATGGCTCTCCATTTACACAGCAGAGGAAGGATGGCGGATAGGCTTGGCCTGTTGTGCCTTGCTGCAACATTACTCCTACTGGCAGCCTGTGGTTCAGGTGAGGTTCCAATGCCTCAATCCCTTGGAGCACTACGGCTGGAAAAACTTCAAGGCGGCGAAGAGGCGAGACGAGGAATTAATCGGCTGCACGGAAAGCAGCTAGGCTTCCAGCGTGGTTATATAGGTTTTTATGGAGCTGAAAACGGCAGAGCGCAAATTTGGCTTTCCGAGCATAGCTCGGGCAGCGAGGCAGCCGAGTCGGTGGAAAAGATGGCTGGCCGCATGAACCAGGGGGAGCAACAAGTCTTCCTCCATTTTCGGCAAATGATAGTCGAGGAGCGGAAAGTGTATTTCGCCGTGGGCATGGGGCAGGTACACTATTTTTTTCAAAAGGGGGCTAAGGTGATCTGGCTTGCCGTTGATCCTCCGCTGGCCAAAGAAGCCATTAGGGACGCGGTGAGGAAGTTTTAAAGATAGGGCGGGGCAAAGGTCGCCGATTTTGGATCTTAAAGTGCAGACTTGGGATATGGGATTTGGGCTGGTAAATCCTTGCCGCCTTTGGTCAATATGGCACTTTTATTGCTTACATACTTAGAGGCAAGATGTATGGAAATATTTGGAAGAATTCAAAATAAAGCAGGAGATTGATGAGTTAATTTTGCCGTGGAGAGAGGATCTGCCTCTGAGATGAAAGAGAAAAACAGTGATCAGAAAGGTAGTCTACCCGTGAAGGACTGCTTCCTGTTCCTAACCAAGGGTTCGAGCCCAAGCACAGGCTATCCTCTACTGGATGAACTGACCATCGGTAGCAGTCCAGACAACACAATCTGTCTTCCTGAAGAAAATGTATCGCCTCACCACGCCAGGGTTAGCTACCAGGAGGGAGGGTGGACTGTAGAGGATCTGGGTAGCGCCAGCGGCATTATCTTCAAGGGAGAGCGAGTGAATAAAGTGATTCTAGCCTCCGAGGATACCTTCCACATAGGTGATTTTACCTTTCGCTTCACCGAGGCAGACATTCCTGAAGCAAGAGATCAGTTTTTTGATACCATAACCATATTGTAGGACTAGCCCGGATATTTCATGAATCACCTGCTGCGACCACGGATATGGCCGTCCTTCCTGGCGTCCTCGGGTGTCGGCTCCTGCGACGTACCGTTCAGGTACGCCTCGGAACCAACACCCTGCGGTTACCAGGTGGCACGCCCATCTTCATGGTCTCGCGACAGCAATTCATGGAACATCCGGGCTAGATGTGAGGACAAGTTTGAACCTTAGCGCCTGAATCGAGGGCAACATCAAGAAAAGGGTAGTTGTTCTCTCGGAGGGCTAGTCTATTTCTTGGGGTCGAGCTGGACGATAAGGGTGAGCCCGCGGATTTCACGTACCCTAATAGCTTGTCCACGATTGATTGGAGGGCTACCTTCAATCACTTCTGCCTGCCATCTTTCGGCTCCTATCTCCACATATCCGGAAGGGTGCAAGTCGTTAAGGGCAATGCCTCGCGCCCCCTCCATCGTGTTTCTCAGTCCCGGACTATCCGGATCATAGGCCCGCCAAACAAAGGGGAAGAAAACAATGTCTTTTATCACCAGGAAGGCAATCAAACCACAAATGAACCAGACAGGGAGGTCCACCCAGTTTCGCAGCCAGAGCAAAACAATAGTTACCAAGGCTGTGAAGGGTACCTGAATTAGCGCGTAACGCAGCACAACCCTAGCTGACCAACCTTTTCTTTCCATGGCTTGATTTCTTTCCTTCTTCCTTGCCTCTGCTCTGCTAATCTCTATTTAATAACTCCCTGCGAGGAGGTCAATAATTAAGAGAAACCAGTCAGTAATCAGAATCAGGAGTCCGACAGGCAAAAAGCATCCTCCGAGGGGCTCAGCACCGGTAAGGGAGAGGGTTGGGAGTGAGGGGTTAACCGACGCAAGCCGCCATCTCCCGAATACTTACACAAAGACAAGTCTATTAAAGACCTGCAATGTCATCCTGCCCGCTCCAGGGCCTAACTGAGAGTTAGATATCGCCCTAGGGACCGCTCCAGATCATCTTTTATCTTGCCAGCTCGATCCACATTCCCTATTCTATAATATATATCTATATTCTCTCATAGCACTGTCCGCCCTTTCTTGTTGTACATTACTACCTTGCGCTGAGGTCTTCCCATAGAGGCTGAGATTCGATGCCGGGAAAAAAGGGCAGATTTACCCTCCCACAGATCCCGAAAAAGATGCAGAGCAACGATAAGACTAAAGATCAGCTGATAGATGAGATGAAGCAATTGGGGCAAAGGATTGCCGAATTAGAGCTCCTGGAGGAACAGAGTAAACAGGCCCAAAAAGCCCTGCGGGAGAGCGAAGAACTGTTTCGCCTGGCGGCTGATTTTACCTATGATTGGGAATACTGGCTCTCTCCCGAAGGCAAATACCTTTATATATCGCCAGCTTGCCAACGGATTACCGGTTATTCCGTGAATGATTTCCACAAGGATCCAAAATTGCTCAGCAAAATAATACATCCAGAGGATCGCGACACTGTTTGCAGACATGTGGAAGAAAGTTTGGCAAGTGAGGAGGTGCTGCATCTTGACTTTCGCTTAATTACCCGGAGCGGTGGAGAGTGTTGGATCAGTCATATTTGCCAGGCGGTTTACGGCAAGGATCAACGCTATCTGGGCAGAAGGGCTAGCAATCGCGACATCAGCGGGCGCAAACAGCTGGAAGAGGATCTGCGGAGGGCTAATAGATCTATGAAGATGCTGAGCGCCTGCAACCATTCCTTGATTCATGCCGAGAACCAGGCGACCCTACTAGATAGTGTATGCCAGATCATCGTAGAGGAAGGTGGATACAAGCTGGCATGGGTTGGGTTCCGAGAAAAAGACAAAAAGAAAACCGTGCGTCCGGTGGCGCAGGCGGGATATGAGGGGGGCTATCTCGAGAGTCTGCAAATCACCTGGGCTGATGGTGAACGGGGCCGCGGTCCTACGGGCAGGGCTATACGTACTGGTGAAGCGAGCATTGCCAAGGACATTTTGCATGATCCCAGCTTTGCTCCCTGGAGAGCTGAAGCGCTGAAGCGCGGCTATGGTTCATCTGTCGCCCTCCCTCTGACGATCAGGGGGGAGACCTTTGGCGCCTTGAACATATACGCCTCGGAGGCAGATGCATTCGATACGGCAGAGGTCAATTTACTCCAAGACCTGGCCGGCGATCTGTCTTTCGGCATAAATGCATTGAGAGGGAGAATCGAGCAAGAAAGTGCGGAGGAGGCGCTGAGAAGGGCTCACAGGGAGTTGGAAAGGAGAGTTAAAGAGCGCACACGGGAACTGCTGGAGGCTAATGAGAGACTCAGGGAGGAGATAGAAGAGCGCAGGAGGCTGGAGAAGATCCTTACCCAAAAAGAGAAACTTGAGACTTTGGGAGCCATTGCAGCCGAGGTGGCCCACGAGATTCGCAATCCCCTGGTCTGTATCGGCGGTTTTGCCAGACGTCTCAGGCAAAGATTACCGGATTCAGCTGAGTGCGAAATTATCCTGCGCGAATCGGAACGGTTGGAGAGAATTCTCTCCCGCATAGGGGATTACCTAAAACCGGTGGAGGTCCGCTTTCAGGAGTGTTCTGTCAATACTATTGTGGTCGAGTGTAAGGATCTTCTCTCGCCCGAATTAGAACGAAGGAAGGTGGTCTGCCGATTAGATCTTGATTCAGAGCTTTCACAGGTTCGCACGGACCCGGGTATATTGAAACAGGTCTTTATAAACTTGATTCGTAAAGGGGCGGAGTCCATGACCAAGGGGGGTGATATGGTTATTAGGACCCGGCAAACGGAGCAAGATGTTCCTATAGAATTCAGGAACCAAGCACCAGGACTCAAGATCAAACGTCCCCACCAGCTCTTCATGCCTTTTGCTGACGAAGGTGAAAGCATCGGACTGCCGCTCGCTTATCGCTTGCTCAAGGACATGGGTGGTCTCCTTTCTTTTTCACAAGAAAGAGACTGCATAGTCTTCACCGTAACTCTCCCCAAAAATTTTCTCTTCCACCAGCTGGAGGAATCCAGCTAGCAACCTAAAGACAGCCGGCAGATTGCAGCGGGCAGCGGGCGGTCAGGGCTTCGCTTCACTTGCCTTTGACCGTGCTTAGGTCACTACGCTACGCTGCCCGTTATCGTAAGAAGAAGGATGAGAGGACGGAGGACTGAAGACAGTTGTAATTTACCCTATGTTCAATGCTCCACCCATGCTTACTTCTACGGCCTACTGGTTTTTATTGCGGATTGAGGAGCTATGAGGTGGGTCTATCACCAATGCCAAGCCAGTTGTTTGCTTCTTCCAGGGTGGCGAAAACCTTTATCTCAAAAGGAAGCGACATCGTATCTGTGATCAGTTGGTACATTTTGGCAAGTCCGAAGGGCGTGCCCTTTTCAGCCACAAAAGCTGTCTTGCCGCCTCGGCGGGTAGAGAGGTTGAGGGAGCTCACGGAGCGGGCAAGATTCCATATCTCCTCATCGGCCAACCGCACATTTCCCTTGCGGAGGTCCCACAAGGCATGGAGCGTGATTTCACCTCCATAGAAGTTGCGAATGGCAGTGGCAAATTCACGGGCGGTCACTTTGCCACTTACTGTGAAAATAGTGAGTTTGTTTGATCTATCAACATCGGTCTCAATCATAGAGATAATTCTAGCAACTTTATGAAGAGGATGAAAGGGGCAGGGTGTGGTTTTGTTGCGCGAGGAGGAAATATTTTGTAGGATTTTAGCGTGAGATCGGGAGTTTCGAAAGAAGCCGCTCAGGTCCTTGGCGGCTAAGGTGTCGCAGCAGCTGTTGGTCGAGTACATAATGAAAAGAGTCTGAGCAGATGGAAACTATTCGACAGCGGATGATTGCTCTGTTAATCGACAAGGAGATGGATGCCAGGGAACTCTCTCGTACCATGGGGATCCGGGAGAAAGAGATTTATGAACACCTGCCTCATATTGCTCTTTCTGTAGCGAGGCAGAGTAAGAGGCTCATAATCCACCCCGTCAGGTGTCTAGCATGTGGATACCTTTTTAAAGACCGAAAACGGTTCACCCGTCCCGGCCGCTGCCCACGCTGCAAAAAGTCCCACTTGGACGAGCCGAAATACAGGATCGTTTAAAAAGCAGAAATCTTAAGCTCAATCCCTTGACCACAGGGCGTCCCAGTTGAGATCAGGCCGATTTCTCAATTATGGCATAAATCCTGCAATATTATGAAAATCAAGGTCTGATTTGCCCCTGTCTTGGATGGTGGCTGCCTGTGAGGGGGAAACAAGAGATGTTAGCAAGACAAGCCCGGATATTTTATAAACCGAAACTGCAATGGCCGATTTCCGCCCAGGTGGGCAGTAGAGTAATCCACGGAGAAGCTAAAAACATCAGTCCTTTTGGGGCTTTTATTCGCTGCAGAAAACCGCTCAACTTGAATGAAATCTTTGATATGGTGGTAGATACTCCAGGGAAGTCTCTGAACATTCAAGCCGAGGTGGTGTGGTCCAACATTTACGGACCTGACGATACCATTACCCCCAGGGGGATGGGTGTTAGGTTCGTTAAAATCTCCAGTGAAGACCGCAAACTGATTGAGAAAGAACTCGGCCAGTATGAAATAGGAAAAGAGGCAAGTGATTTCCTGGATACCCTGGAAATTGAGTTGGGTGTAGATTAGCAGTTAGGTTCCCGCCGTCACAAGGAAATCCTCATCCTGTCAAAACAGTCTGTCTCCTTGCGCAACTTAAAATTTTTTACCGTTCTCCCCGCAAAAAATTCTGCAAGAATTTGCAATTACTAATAAATTGACTTACCAGATCCACCGCAGCTCTGGTACGGACATTGCATCGAGATGCCAGCGAACCCCTTGCTACACCACGGACTATTTGTTTTTGCCTTTTACAGCTGCGGAATTTGGGGTGGCGCAAAAACTCCGCTTTTACCGCGGTTCCTGACTTAAGGGGAGAATGACACCTGGCGTAGCTTGCCCGTGCTTTACTGAACGAGGCTCGACAAAACACCTTGGCGGCTGCGCCCTCACCACAATTATTTTGGAGAAGTTCAGAGATGTTCAAACCTCGACAAAGGGCCATAGTTTTCTCCATGGCGGGAATTTTGCTTCTTGCCCTTCTCGCCACCCCGGCAAGGGCCGTGATGGTGACTGTGAGCGGCGGCCAGAAGGTCAATCTGGACAAGGAGCAGCTGCAGTTGCTGAAAAAACAGCCAGGAATCTACTATCTCAAATTGCCCCCAGAGAAATCGTTGGCAAACTATACCCTGGTTGAATTGCCGGAGGAGCTTGGAGGGGGCTACCTAATTGCCACTCCCGCCCAACTAGCGGCAGGGTTGGAAGCAATAGGTGCTCTGGAAAAGAGCAAGACCCAGAAAATCGTCCGTGCTGGTCCCGGCAAGGGCAGGTGGTTTGTGGACCTCTACTTTGGAGGGGTCATGCCCGCAGACAGCGATGTCGACGCCAAAGCCAAACCATATGGAGTGACGATCACAGACTCTGCCAACAATGTGGATTACGACAACACCCACACCTTCGGGGGCCGGGCGGGAGGTTGGGCTCCAGAGTTGTCCTGGATCGGCATGGCGCTGGACTTTTCGTATTTCAAAATGAAGGCAGAGGGCATAGACACCAAAGTTTTTCCGCTATCGCTGCTTTTGATGCTGCGCTATCCCGGCCATAGGTTGCAGCCTTATATGGGCGTTGGACCTGGACTTTTTCTTAGCGACGCCAAGATTGATATGGAACTGAGTGGGCAGGACAAGACTTTTTCCGATACTGCGGTCGATATTGGACTGGACACCCGTGCCGGTCTGGCATGGAGGCTTTTTAAAAGTTTTGCAGTATTCGGTGAATATCGCTTTACCTACTTTGAAGGGAACTACGACGACAAAGTCAGTTCTGGGGGCACGAAAATCGAGGTGAAGGTAGATACCAAGAACTATGTTCACCACTTTCTCATTGGAGTGTCTTACAGGTTTTGAGGCAGCCCTTCTCAGGCAGCAAAGGAGGAGCAAATTCCGTGTTTAGAGATGCATCCGTTGCAAAACGGAGATTGGTTTTTTTGCTCATCCCAATCTTTGTTGTGGGTACAGGATTAGTTCCTGCCCTTGGCTACGGCAAAAGCCAAGGAAGGGTTTACAGATCTGGAGACGTGAAGTATCTCAACCCTGCTTTGGGTTCTGGCAAGGTAAGTCCCCTCATCCGACTGAAGATGGAGGAAATCAAAGCACAGGCCATGAGCAGAGGCGCTACTAAGGTCTTTGGTGCTCCAGCTCTAGAGAACAAGCTGGTGAGAGTAGATGAGGACGGCAATATCCAGTGCTACATTCGGGTTCACACCTTTGGCACAGATGCAAGGGATCAACTGGAGGCTTACGGGGCGAAAGTCGAGTTAGTCAATAGGGAGGTTAACCTCATACGGGCATGGATTCCCTCGGCCGTTTTGGAGGAGGTGGCCCAGTTGCCCATTGTCAGACTGATAACCCCGCCGGACTATGCGGTAACCCGGACTGGCAGTGTTACGACCGAGGGTGATGCTGTCCTGAA
>JARRNM010000113.1:0-10058 GCA_037384945.1 Deltaproteobacteria bacterium | reverse complement strand
GAAAATAGAGCGGCGACCCCTGCTACTGGTTACAGCAGAGACCGAGACAGGAGAAATTGCCACCTTAGTGCAGAATGCCGAAACTATTCGGCTTACCGCGCCAGATGGCGAGCCCCGTTCGGTGGTTTCATTGGAAAGGGGGAGCGAGGTGCTCGTCGCTCTGGAGTCCGCCGGACGCCACTTTGGTCACAAAGTAGAGGAGACCATTTGGGAAAAATGAATGCAATAAACAATGACAGGTCTGATTTGCAGCAATTGCGCCAGGAGATAGATGATTTGGACAATCAGATTCTCCGGCTCCTTAACCAACGAATGCTCCTGGTGGAAGAGATTGCTGAGCTCAAAAACAAGGCGGGCAGGGATGCCATGGACTTGCACAGGGAGCAAGCAATCTTTCGACGACTGGCAAGCCAAAACCAAGGTCCCCTGGCCTGGCCGATCGAGTGCTCGAAAACATGCACAGGGCGCGAGATCAAGGCGCTGATTTGCTGGAATGGCGGTTGGATGTTACCCGGGATCCAGAAGTGGAGACCGTTTTGCCGCAATCTCCTTTGCCGGTACTTGCCACGGTGCGCTCGGTAGAGCAGGGGGGTCATTTTTCAGGGAGTCGACAGGAGCAACTCAGACTTCTAATGCGGGCTGCCACCAGCGGCACCGCATATGTAGACTGGGAATTCCGCCCAGGAGAACCATTGCCGAAGGAGCTCTCAGTCATGCGGGAGCGGGTTATTCTCAGTCACCATGATTTTGAACACACTCCAGCAGACAGGGAGCTCGAATCATTATTTGACCACATGGCCGCCTTGAATACTGGGGTGGTAAAGGTGGTCACCCTGGCACAAAGGATGGAAGATAATATCTCCCTATTAAATCTCATCGGCCGGGGTAGAAACCAGGGAATAGGGGTGGTGGCCTTCTGCCTTGGGACTCTGGGTCGAATCAGCAGATTGGCTTGCCTTTTAATGGGGGGAGCCTTCACCTTTGCGGCTTTGGAAAGCGGGGCTGAGGCTGCCCCTGGGCAGCTCACTTTGGCAAAAATGCGCCAGCTTCTGGAGCTGTTGCGATGATTAATGGACAGACAAAATACGTGGCTATTTTCGGCAATCCGGTTGCCCACAGCCTGAGCCCCCAAATGCACAACGCCGCCTTTTCTCATCTAGGTTTGAACCTCGCCTATCTGGCTTTTCAGGTGGATGATGCAGGAGAAGCCGCATCCGTCATCAGAACGCTGGGTTTTCGAGGAGCCAGCATTACGGTTCCTCATAAAGAAAAAATTATTTCCCATCTGGACGAGCTGGATGAGACAGGCCGCGCTATAGGTGCAGTTAACACAATTCTATCCCGAGAGGGCAGGTTGTGTGGGAGCAATACCGACTGGCTTGGAGTTGTTCAACCGTTGGAGCAGATAACCGAGCTTGGGGATAAGCGCGCTTTGATTCTGGGAGCCGGTGGGGCGGCTCGATCTGCTATCTATGGCTTGCAAAGAAAGGAAAGCCAAGTTTTTGTCATGAACCGAAACGAGGGACGGGGACAGAAGCTTGCAGCTGAAATGAACTGCGGATTTGTGCCATGGCAAGCCTGGGATCACTTAAGTATGGATCTGGTGGTAAATGCCACTACCGTGGGTATGGAGGCCACTCAGGACCAGAGTCTGGTACCAGCCCATTGGCTGCGAGAGGGCATGGTGATTTTGGACATGATATATCGCCCCTTTAAAACAAAGCTTCTCCAAGAAGCCCAAGAGGCTGGATGCGTCTGCCTTTCCGGACTCGACATGCTTCTTTTTCAAGGTATTGCCCAGTTTGAAATCTGGACCGGCAAAGGGGCGCCTGTAGAAGTCATGCGGAGAGCGCTTGAGGGGGCGGCTGAAGAGGAAGCCCTATAGTTCACGCCCTTGGAATCAAGCCAGGGAAATAGGGTGTTGGCACCTGCAATGAAGCAGATAAAGACAACTAATAATCTGGATGCATCCGTAAATATCCCAGGTTCCAAGAGTGTTACCCATCGCTACCTAATTATGGCCGGACTTGCCCAGGGGAGAAGTTGGCTGGGCAACGGACTTTGGTGCGATGACACGCGCTACACCGCAACCGCTCTCGAAAGGTTCGGGGCACAGATCAGACATTCGCCCGAGGCAATCGAAGTAATCGGTACGGGCGGCGTCCTCAATTGTCCGTCAGAACCCATCTATTTGGAAAATGCCGGCACCTCTATGAGGTTACTAACTGCAGTGGCCTGTCTGGGCCGGGGATCGTCCGTGCTTGTGGGAAATGAGCGATTGCACGCCCGCCCCATGGAAGAGCTGCTGGTGGCTCTGCAGCCCTTGGGGGGAGTAGTTGAAAGCTTGCAAGAAAGGGGCTATCCTCCTGTACGCATCCATGGCAGTGGCCTCAAAGGCGGCAGCACCATAGTGAATGCCAGCCGATCCAGTCAGTTCGTCTCTGCCATTCTCTTGGCGGCACCCTATGCTACTCAGCCCGTTGAGATCAATGTCCAGGGACTAGTCTCAAAACCATATATAGATGTCACCTTGGATGGGATGTCCAAGTTTGGCGCAAGGGCCCGTTGGCTGGATAAGAATAATCTTCGGGTGGAGGCTCCCGGACGCTACTCGGCGGGAAGTTACCATGTGGAGGGAGATTGTTCGTCGGCCTCCTACTTTTGGGCAGCCGCCGCTATCACCAGGGGAAAGGTATTAACTAGGAACATCCTCCATGAGAGTCGCCAAGGGGATCTGGCCTTTCTGGACATTCTATGCCAGATGGGATGCCGGGCTGTGTGGCATGACTATGGGGTGACGCTCTACGGTGGAGAACTTCGAGCAATTGAGGTGGATATGAAGGATATGCCTGACATGGTGCCAACTCTGGCGGTGACGGCCGCCTTTGCCCAAGGCACAACGGTTATCACTAACGTAGGTCACCTGCGGATAAAGGAAAGCGATAGGCTGAGAGCAATCGCAGAAGGACTTGAGAAAATGAATGTCCAGGTAGAGGAGGAGGAAGACCGTCTGAGTATCAGAGGTGGCAATCCTGGCGGAGCCTTGATTAATTGCCACAATGATCATCGGATTGCTATGAGTTTCGCCGTTGCTGGCTTAGTGGCGGAGGGAGTTCTTATAGACGATGAGATGTGTGTGAACAAATCTTTTCCCCAGTTCTGGGAGACTTTCGAGGAGCTGTACGGATAAGGTAGTGAGCACATCTCGCATTCTTTATTTCTCATCTATCATTTACCATTTGGTTGAAATGGAGTCCGCTTCTGTTTCTCATGTAAGATTGATAAATCCCAAATGAAAAAGGTAAAATGCGAAATGAGAACTGATGATGAGGAATAACAAGGCCATAGAGATTGGCATAATCGGCGGCCATGGCAAGATGGGCCGCTGGTTTCATCGATATTTCGAGGAGCTAGGCTATAGGGTCTTAGTGGCTGATCTCCATACCGAAATAACGGCAGAAGTCTTGGCCCCAAGGTGCGATGTGTTGCTGGTGGCGGTTCCCTTGCAACACACAGTAGAAGTGATACGCAATATCGGCCACCTGGTCAGAAATGATGCTTTGCTCATGGATATTGCCTCACTCAAGAGCGAGGTGCTAAGAACGATGCTCGAGCTCACCTCTTCCTCTGTGATAGGGACCCACCCGCTATTTGGGCCCGGTGAGCCGAACATCACTGGACAAACCGTGGTGCTTTGTCCCGGTCGAGGGCGCGAGTGGCAGGATTGGCTCAATACCCTTTTGTTGGAAAGTGGCGCTCAAGTTGAGGTAGCTACTCCGGAGGTCCATGACTTCTATATGGCGGTGGTGCAGGGTCTTACTCATTTCAGTACTCTAGTTCTGGGACTGACCATCGATTCATTGGGCATGGATCTGAAAAACCTCAAACGTTTTGCCACCCCCGCATTCCATAGGAGACTGATGGAGATCAGCCATCTCCTTAACCAGGATGCAGATCTCTACGCGGCCATGCCGATGCTCAATTCAACTTACGGAGTATTTTTTCGAGAATTTGAGAGGATAATCATTGAGCTAAAAAGAGTGATTGCCAAAAAAGACATGGATGAGTTCATGCGTCTATTCGATGAGGCCCGAGACTACTTCAGCTCATCTTGATCGCGATAATGGCGCTGCAGTTTCTCTTGCGGTGAATCGACAGTCATGTTATAAATAATGAATCTGGCTCCTATATTTTTCATGGTAATCAAGCCACGGCGCACTCCTTGTATATTTGAAATGCATCCGGGATCCAGGGTACTGCCTATGACCAGATCAAAGGCTATAAGCTGTTGCGAGATCAAAACTCCGACTGGCCCTTTGGTCGCATAAGGCCTGGTGATCAATGGAAAGGGAGGATTGAGAGTAGCCTCAGTTTCTGAATATTTCACTCACTTTCTTGTTGGAGAGCATTCCTAGGCAATGGCAGAAGTTATCCAACTGGATTCCTTTAAACGTAAACAGGCTGCAACAAGGGGGTTTAGATCCTGGTCGAGACGCTTCAAAGAGAAGCTGGACGAGCAAACCAGGCTGTCAGATCTGTCGAACAAGACCTTACTTTTTCTGATCTCCCCAGGCGATCAGAACATTTTTGCCTTGTATCAGTTGGTCATGGGAGTAAAGGACCTGGGTACCACCTCCGATTTTTTCCAGCTGGATAAGGCAGAGAAGATGGTAGTCATCGACATCTCGATCTATTTGTTGGATCAGCTTCGCTTCGAATGTATGAGAAGACTCAACTGGTTGGAAAGCAGCCCGAGGAGTCAAACGCCGATTGTTGACCTAGTCGAGCAATATCCACAGTTGAAGGAACAGGGTACAAATCTGGTTCCGTCGCTTTGCGAATCGCACCCAAAATATCAGATATTCAACCGGCTTTCTGAACTCGAAAAAGAGACTTTTGTACGCAAACAGATCCCTGAGGCGATCGAGACTTTCGGCAAGAATTTGCAGGAATAGATAATTCCATTTCCGGAGCCAATTGCCAGGGGACGGTCAGTTTCTTTTCCCCTAGCCCGGATGTTTCATAAAACACCAAAGCTAAGGAGCTCTCATACACTTTGATTGAACCGGCCGATCTTTGCTGGGATTTTGACTCAAAATCTGTTAAGAAAAAGATGTTCTCTCATTAGGTGGGGACCTTGATGCAGTCGGAGAATAGCAGGAACCGGAAACTGAGGTTCATGGAGCTCATGCAGCGCTGCCTTCCTTTCAAATGGCAAAGATACTGGAACTGTGGCACCAAAGAATTCGACCTCCTGATGATTCTCCATGATATCGACAATCTTAGATTGAGTGTCCAAGATCGACTGCTGCTCACCCTCTTGGCTCGCATATGGACAGGCAGGGACGACTACTTGGGGGATATAAAGGAGGCAGTCCATCTTTTGGATCAAGAACAGCGTGAAATCCTTGCAGATTGGCTGGAGGAATATCAATTCTGCAAGGTAGAGTTCTCCCATGCCTCTGCCTGCCCGTGCTGTTCAGGGCAGCTTACTCACAGGTAGTTGTCGAGCAAGAATTATCCTGCCGCCACTTGCAGCCCGCCATCTATCCCGAATCTTTCTCTTGCAAGCTTCCGATTTGATTATGTATGATTTTGCCCATCTATCTAACTCATGATTATGGGAGTATTGATTAAGGAGAGATTCCTTTGCGTGTCATGACCTTCAACCTCCGTTTTGAGAATGATTTTGACGGTAAAAACCACTGGCTCAATCGTCGAGATCTCCTCGTGAGGACTATCCAAAAATATCGCCCCCACCTGCTGGGAACCCAGGAGGGCCAACCCTCGATGCTTGCATACCTCAGTGATAATCTAGAAGGATATCAACTGTCAGCTGACTCACGCATCTGGGACGATCACTGCCAGTACCCAACTTTGTACTATCTCGCGGATTATTTTACTTTGGTGGAACACAGTGAATTTTGGCTATCAGAAACACCGGCGTTACATATGAGCAAGAGTTGGGATTCGGCATTTCCCAGGATGATTAGCCATAGTCTGTTAGAAATGAAGCATAGTGGGAGGAAAATCTGGGCGTCAGTGACACATCTTGATCACATCTCGGAGCACGCTCGGATTGAAGGGGCTAAGATGATTCGCCAGTGGGCGGTTGAAAGAAAAGAGCCCACAGTATTGTTAGGTGATTTCAACGATCTCCCTGGCTCAGAGGTGCACCAAACCTTGCGGGAACCTTCTGGGCCCTTTTGCGATAGTTGGCAGATGGTGGGCAAAGCTGAAGATCAACAAAGTTATACTCACCATGGTTTTACTGGTGTCCCAGCTAAGGGCCGGATAGATTGGATATTGGTCACTCCGGACTTCATAATCCTGGATATTTTCGTCGTGCGAGACCAGAAAGATGGTTGCTTTCCATCGGATCATTTTCCTTTACTGGTTGATTTACGGTTAAAATAAGAACTGAGTCCCGAAATTATGAAAGATACCCTTCGAGTAGCCCTGCTTCAGGGAAAACCGTACCCTCAGCTCGACGACCCGCGGAATGTGGGCCATGCCATAAGGCTGCTGGAGAAATGCCGTGGAAAAGACCTGGATATGGCGTGCCTACCGGAATATTTCCCCTGGACAGGTGAAGAAGTTTTGGCCGAAGCAGCGAGGGAACTTGGTTGTTACATTGTTGCCGGACTGGTGGAAGAGATGGCAGATAAAAAGTTTGGTACGGCCACACTGTTCGACAGGAAGGGCACGATTGTGGGACGACAACGCAAGGCTAGCCCGGGAGCCATGGAGCAAAGATATTTTGGCATTTCGCCTGGGGAGGACACCTTCAGAGTATTTGGAACCGACTTCGGCAGGATAGGGCTTCCAGTTTCTATCGACTTCTGGGGGCAACCGGAGGCGGCACGAATGCTAACTGACAAGGGTGCTGAATTAATCATCAATCAGTCAATCTTCCCTATTCTGCGAGACCACTGGAAAGAGGCTGCTCTAGTGAGGGCCTTTGACAATTTCATTCCAGTTGTGGGGATCAACACGGTTAGTTTCAACTGGAGGATTAAAGGGAGGGCCTACCGTCACTTTGGAGGAAAAAGTATGATTATACAGCCGCCCCAAATGAGGAGCCGAGACGATTTCGGGATATGGTTACGAGGCTTGGACAGTCTAGAGGGCTGGGTAAAGGTGGTGCTGGATGACCACGAACAGGTGTATTTGGGCGAGGTTGATCTTGGGACCAGCAGGAGATATCGTAACGAACTCTGGGGTGGTCTCGGTATCCGGCGCCGACAAACCGACTGACAGAGGGGGGGTAAACCACAAAAAACATTGAAGATTTGAGATATGAGATATTAGCTTGTAGATTGACACAAGCATGAATTCGAAGATTTAGCAATGTGCAATCTGCAATCAACATTCTGAAATTCCATCTCTTCGTGGTTTGGCCTGCTTGCTTTTGTTGGCTGATACTTGATATCGTGGGCCGACTGACAAATAGGGGACCTGTACTAGTATGGGTGGAATTATGCGCTGGCTGAAACGCTTCTGGCCTTTGCTCCTTGCGCTGCTCTATCTGGCCAGTCCTATAGATGCCATTCCCGACAGCTTGGTGGGTTTGGGCTGGGTGGATGATCTTGTTCTTTTACTTCTCGCCTACTGGTTGGTTAAAAGGGTTCTCCCCAGTAGATATGGACAAACTAGGGACCACACCTCTGGCAGACCGCACCAGTCTGGGCCAGATCCGGCAAAAAAGGCGGCAACAGATCCATACCAGATCCTTGGTGTGCCTCGGAATGCAAGCCAACAGGAGATCAAGAGCGCCTTTCGCAAACAAGCCCAGCGCTACCATCCTGATCGGGTCTCCCATTTAGGGGAAGAATTTCAGCAACTGGCAAAAGAAAAGTTTCAGGAAATTCAGAAGGCATATGAGACTCTGTCCGGGGGAGCTCGTTAGTGTCCATCCGGAAACTGCCCAATGTTATTCTGAGCCCTTCGTTTCACTCAGGATTAACTCCGCGAAGAAAGCTCCACCCTGTCATCCTGAGCGGAGCGAAGGATCTCGAGATTCTTCGTCGCCTTACTCCTCAGAATGACATCAAGAGACATGGTTTCCGGATGGACTCTAGTTGGTACAACAGCAAACTGTGGAGTTTAAAAACAGGCGGCTAGAGCTAAGTAAAATTTATGAAGTAATAGAGCAATGGAGTACTGGAGTAATTAACTACTTTTTGAGATATCCAGTAGGTTGGCAGTACTCCAATACTCCGTTATGTTGAAATTCCTCAAAGAGAAATAGAGGTGGCATGGCGTTGAGGTCGGTTTTTTGCTAAAAGGGGTATCGATGCTTTTGGATAGATTAAGTTTTAAACTGGTAAACATCGAGTGCATGCCTACCTCTACCAAGTTTAATGCAATAGTTGACCTTGAGGTGGATATCGGAGACTTGCTTCCTTACCTTGCCACAGTTATTCGGGGATGCACTTACATCCACGGCACAGGCGAGCTCAACTACATGGTCAAGGGCCATATAATCACGATCAGATCCGGAAAGATTACCGTGACCGCTCTTGCGGACGAAACAGAAGCCCGCCAGGTGTGCGAAGAGCTCAGGAATACGATTAATCAGGTAGATGAACAGCGGGAGAGCATTGCACCAACACTGCGGAAACATGCCCGTCTTGATCCCCTCGCCGTCTACCGCGAACTACCAAGGACCAACTGTGGTGAATGTGGAGAGGCCACCTGTATGGCATTTGCCGCTAGGGTGGTCAGTAGGGAATTGACGGCAAATGGCTGCAAAATTCTCCTGGAGAAGGGATATACTAGGCAACGAGACCGACTTTACCTGATGCTCGAAGAGGCCGAATACGAGGTGCAATAACCGGCTGCTTTGGAGCATTGGGCTAATGGGATGTCTTAAAATTTTAGATAACAAATCACATTACCTGAGGTTTCAGGTTTCAGTTTTCAGCCTTTGTGTTTCTCCTCCTGACACCTGAAACCTGAAACCAAAGGCCTAAGATCTAGGTGTTTGGATTTTGGTAATTGGAGGGATTAATACCATGACTTCTGGTGTAATAAAGTGGGATGCTTCTTTGCCACAAACTTCTAGCGCAGGAGAGGCTGAAGGCTCAGTTAGCGGGGAAGATACTGAGACATCCTTTGATCAATCAGACTTGGTAAAGATCCACACTGTGGAGAATCGCTTTGAAGCCGATTTGCTAATGCAGGCTCTTCGTGAGGAACATATCCCGGCCATGCTGCGGCGCTTTGAAGAGACAGCCTACGATGGACTTTTTGTGACCCAAATGGGCTGGGGTGCCATCTTGGTGCCCGGCGATTACGAAGCGGAAGGGAGAGACCTCATTGAGGATGTATTGGAGAGCTTGCGCGAGAGCCCGCCTGACACGTCTGTTGAGCCTTAGGAGAAGTTGGAGACGGCAGACAGCCGGCAGCAGACAGCGGGCAACGGGCAGCATAAAGACAGAGGACAGAGGACAAAATTTCGGATTGCGGATTTCGGATTTGGCGTAGAGCATGGGGCATAGGGCATAGAGTAAAGCGAGACGGGCGAGACGAGAGGTCGAGCGAGACGGGGATAAACGCCAGAAGTCGGAGGTCAGAGATCAGAAAACAGATGGTTATAGGCTATGTTTTGCGTATAACGTATAACAGATAACGAATAACGAATAACGAATAAAATCTCGTACCGTTTACCGTTTACCACTCACCATCCATCTACGACTTGAACAGTTTCAACGGTTTCAACGGTCTCAACGACTTTAACGATCTAAGTGGTCTGAACTACCTA
This sequence comes from Deltaproteobacteria bacterium, assembly GCA_037384945.1. Lineage (GTDB taxonomy): Bacteria > Desulfobacterota > Syntrophobacteria > BM002 > BM002 > BM002. Next base: position 292 of record JARRNM010000113.1, on the reverse strand, counting down.
TGGGTAAAAGCGATTTGAGTAAGAAGGGTCGGGGCATCTATGAGGACCCGAGGGAAATCGATCCCACTCTGTGGGGCGAGCTTTCGTCCATGGATGTGAGTGAAGTGTGCGGTCGGGCAGCTGTAAGCTATGATCAGGGTCGGGGCTGCTACAAAATTCCTTTCTTACATCAGACCTACGGGTGTTATCCTGATAAACGGCTGATTGAGTGTCTTGATCATAACGGTCCGCAAGAACTCTCTTTCCAATTTTATCTGGTCTTGTTGACTTACCTGATTCGCAGTCGGCCCAT
>JARRNM010000112.1:0-9746 GCA_037384945.1 Deltaproteobacteria bacterium | reverse complement strand
CTCCATCCTACTCGACCGTGGTCACCTAAATGCGGTGCACGCTTTGGAAATTGCCTGCCACAAGGTAGAAACCCCTTTACAGCGCCTCGAACACTCTCTACATCCATGGATAGCCTTCGTTCTCCTTCCCCTCTTCGCTTTTGCCAATGCCGGACTGTCACTCAAAGGCGTCGACTTGACGATCATTGTGCATCAGCCTCTAACCTTGGGAGTCAGCCTGGGTCTTCTCTTCGGGAAACCTATAGGCATCGTCCTCTTTTCCTTTTTGGCCGTCAAGACAGGTATGGCGGTGCTCCCCGCTGAGGTTGGGTGGTCACACATCATCGGTGCCGGCATGTTAGGCGGAATAGGTTTTACTATGTCTTTATTCGTCTCCGGACTTTCATTTGTCTCACCTGAGCTGCTCAATTCCGCCAAGTTCGGGATCTTGTCGGGATCCATCCTTGCAGCAAGTGCTGGACTGGTATTCCTGGCCTACAAGTGTGTTTTCCTGGGCAAGGGAAAAGAAAGTGTAGCCGCCCAAGTTAACTAGTGGTCATCCGGAAACTTGCTTTTCGGTTGTCATTCTCGGGAGTCCCGCTAAGAGCGGGACGAAGAAGAATCTTGTCGCTATTGGGTTGCCGGAAGATTCTTCGCGGAGTTTATCCCTTTGGCGGGCTCAGGACAGGCTCTGAGCCTGCCGAAGGACTCAAAATGACAATGTTGAGTTTCCGGATGGACACTAACTAGGATGAAAAAGCCGAAAAGCTAATTTAGCCGCGATTGTTGGACGAAATCGATGCATGCTTCGATTCCTCCAGGGTAAAGACACCCCTCACTGCCACCGGTTGGCAGGCTGTTGAAAAAGCATAAAAAACAGCCTTAAAAATCATACCGGCCGAGACGAAGTCGAGATCCGTGGTTCGACAGGCCGTTCGACAGGCTCACGGCCCTGAGCAACGTCGAAGGGGTATCCAGTAAAAAATTGTTTTTTCTGGATTCAGGATATCCGCCTGCGGCAGATTCCGGAATGACGGACTTGCTGCTCGCAGTCACGATTTTGATCTCCCTTTTGCCCGGCAATGCAATCTATCACCCTCCCGACTTCCTTGGAGTGCATCCTGGCAATCTTCAACTGAAGATATTCTCTTCATATCTGCAAAACCATTAAAGTTTACATATGGGCAAGAAACCTCTATTTTAGGGTAAAGAATCTTAACCTGGATGTTTCATGAATAGCTTACTACGACAACGAAACTGGGAACCCGCTTGCGGGACTGAGCGGAGCGCAGCGAGCGCGAAGAATATGGTAGTCCTTCCGTGCGTCCTCGGGTGTCGGCCCCTGCGACATACCGTTCAGGTATGCCTCGGGACCAATCCCGCGGTAGCGCGGGACGGTTGCGCGGTGGCACGCCCATCTTCGCGCTCTCGTCACACCAATTCATGAAATATCCAGGTTAAACCGGTGGAGGGGTCGTGTTCGGATTCATTCTTATTTCCGTCATCACCTTGATGCACATTTACGTCTTCTGGCGCGCCGGTTCAGTGGACGCGGTTAAGCGGCACATTCCCAGAAAGCTTCTCATCGGGTCAGGCCTGTTTCTCTGGGCAACCTTTTTCTTGGGCCGCGTCTATGGTCACCACGGCACAAGCTCCCTCGCCAAGACCCTGGAGTTAATCGGCATGAATTGGATGGGCATGCTGTTCCTCCTCTTTGTCTCCCTTTTTGCCATGGACTTCCTCAGTGGATTCGGCTTTCTCCTGGTCAGGTTTGCGCCTTTCTTGCGAGGCATAGGTTTGCTTGCCGGGGTGGTGCTTTCGGCGGCGGCGCTTGTACAGGGTCTGCGTCCGCCGGTGGTGCTAAACTATGAGGTGGATTTGTCCGGCCTTGCCGACAAGATGGATGGCACGGTCCTGGTAGCCATGTCCGACCTGCACCTTGGCTCGGTGCTCAACGAGGGGTGGCTGGAAGCACGTGTCGCCCAGGTGAAGACGGAGCAACCTGACCTCGTGGTCCTGCTCGGAGACCTCTTCGAAGGGCACGGCGAGCCCCAAGGCAAACTGCTTCCGATCTTGCGCCGTCTTTCTGCGCCTCTCGGTGTCTGGGTCGTCCCCGGTAACCACGAATTCTATCGTCGTCACACTAGGAGTACAGTTCTTATTGAGGAGGCCGGTTTCCATCTACTTCGCAACCGCTGGGCCGAAGTTCGACCAGGCCTGGTCCTGGCTGGTGTTGACGATCTTACAGCCAGCCGCCGCTATGGTGAGAGGGGCGATCAACTTTCCAAGGCACTCTCAGGGCGACCTCCGGGTGCAACCATCCTGCTCTCCCACACACCGTGGGAGGCCGACAAAGCAGCGGCAGCTGGTGTAGGCTTGATGCTTTCCGGCCACACCCACGGAGGGCAAATTTGGCCTTTCGGCTATCTGGTCAAACGCGTTTACCCGTTGCTTGGAGGACGGTATGAGGTGGACGGCATGACGGTCATTGTCTGCCGTGGTACGGGCACTTGGGGACCGCGCATGCGGTTCTGGCGTCCTAGTGAGATTCTCCGACTCAAGCTGCATACTGGGAGAAAGGGTGATATAAGCAAGTAAAGAAGCCAGGCCCGAAGAACCTGGCTTTGAGCTGCCCCCCGAGGGGGCATTAGCCGTCTTTCCTTCGTGCGCCGGTCAGCTGGAGTACTCCAAAACCCCTGGACATGTCTACCGGCAAATCTATTGAAACTGGACCTGGCCCACAGGATTAGGTTTTCTTTGCTCAAATAAGCCTGATTGTGAAAGAATTGGGTGCATTTCCCCAATAGTGTAGTGCATGAGATGGGTAAGGCAGATGAAAGATGTAAGATTCGCAACGAGAAAGACGGGATGGAAAAGATCGTAGTTCGTGGTGCGCGACAGCACAATCTCAAGAATATCGACGTTGATATACCCCGCAATAGTCTGGTGGTGATCACCGGGATTAGCGGCTCTGGCAAGTCGTCCCTAGCCTTTGACACCTTGTATGCCGAGGGCCAGAGGCGTTATGTGGAATCGCTTTCCTCCTATGCCCGGCAGTTTCTGGAGCGAATGGATCGGCCGGATGTGGACTCCATCGAGGGTTTGAGTCCGGCCATCGCCATTGAACAAAAGACCGCCAGCAAAAACCCCCGCTCTACCGTTGGCACCATTACAGAAATCTATGATTATCTGAGAGTACTCTTTGCCAGGGTTGGTCAGCCTCACTGTCTCGGCTGCGGCAAGAAGATCCAGGCCATGACCATTCAGCAGATGGTGGACAGGATCCTTACCTTGCCAGAAAACGCTCGAATTCTCATCCTTTCCCCACTGGTATGGAGCCGTAAAAGTAAGGCAAAACATCTCCTTGGCCGGTTGCAGAGGGAGGGATTTGTTCGGGTGCGGGTAAATGGCCGAGTCCTTGGTCTCGACGAAGCCATTCAGCTCGATCCTGATCGCATTACTCAGATCGAAGTAGTTGTGGACCGACTAGTGGTGCGGCCTGACGCCGTCAGGCGAATAACAGACTCTATGGAACTTGCGCTCAGGACCGGTGAAGGCAGAGCTAGATTGGCCATTACTGAGCTGGAGGACTGGGATTTCACGGACCAACCGATCTGTCACTCCTGCAACTTGAAAATGATTGAACCTTCTCCCCAACTCTTTAGCTTTAACAGCGCCCTTGGCGCCTGCCCTGACTGTTTGGGCCTGGGAGTATCCATAGAACGACAAGAGGTTTGTCCCACTTGCAAGGGGGCCCGCCTGCGCCAGGAGTCCTTGGCTATAACCATTGAGGATTCTAACATCTATCAGGTTAGCAGCCTGGATGTTGTCGACCTGGATGGCTGGCTCAGTACACTACGCTTTTCAACCCAGCAGGCTCCTGTGGCCGATCGACTGCTCGCTCAGGTCCGGCAGCGGCTGGAATTTCTTAGTCAGGTGGGCCTTGCTTATCTGAGTCTCCATCGCCCCTCCACTACGCTTTCGGGCGGAGAGGCCCAGCGTCTTCGTCTGGCCACCCAGATCGGCTCCCGACTCGTAGGTGTACTCTATATCCTAGATGAACCGAGTATTGGCCTGCATCGGCGAGACAACAACCGGTTACTGGAAACTCTCAAGACTCTCCGGGATCAGGGCAACACCGTTTTGGTCGTTGAACACGACGCCGAGACCATTATGGCGGCGGACCATGTCATTGACGTGGGGCCTGGTGCCGGTGATCACGGCGGCCATCTTGTCTTTAGTGGTAGGCCGGAACTTATCAGTAAACAGCCCGACTCCCTGACCGGACAATACCTCTCAGGTAGGTTGACCATAACCGTGCCTGTTGAGAGGCGCATACCCCGACGGGGCTTTATCACCATCGAAGGGGCCACTGCCAACAATCTCCAGAACATAACCGTATCTGTCCCCGTTGGTCTATTCACCTGTGTTACCGGCGTATCCGGGTCGGGCAAGAGCAGCTTAATTTTGGACACTCTTTACCGCGCCGCCGCAAAATTTCTGCACCGAGCTCGACAAAGTCCCGGCGCTCATGTACGACTTCTGGGGCTCGAAAAAATTGATAAGGTGGTTCACCTTGATCAAGGCGCAATCGGCCGCACCCCCAGATCTAATCCAGCCACCTACACCGGCGTTTTCAACCAGATCCGCAATCTCCTGGCACAGGTCCCTGAGGCTCGGGCCCGGGGATACAGGGCAGGTCGTTTTAGTTTCAACGTCAAGGGCGGTCGCTGTGAAGCTTGCAGTGGGCAAGGCATTCTTAGAGTGGAAATGCATTTTTTGCCAGATGTGTATGTTACCTGTGATCAGTGCAATGGTCTCCGTTTTAACCGAGACACCCTTGAAATCATTTACAAGGGGAAAAACATCTGGCAAATTTTGGAAATGACTCTCAATGAGGCCCTCAGGTTTTTTGCCAACATCCCTGTTATCAAAGATAAGCTTTCCACCTTGGAGGCCGTCGGGCTTGGGTATCTTAAACTTGGCCAGGGAGCCACGACATTGTCTGGAGGTGAGGCTCAGAGGATAAAGCTGTCCCGAGAACTGAGCAAGCGTAGTCGTGGCAGAACCCTGTATTTGCTGGACGAGCCCACCACAGGTCTGCACTTTGACGACATCAAAAAGCTCCTTTATGTTTTAAATCACTTGGTGCAAATGGGCAATACAGTCGTAGTCATAGAGCACCACCTGGATGTCATCAAAACCGCCGATTTCATCATTGATCTTGGACCTGAGGGAGGCCTAGAGGGTGGCAGGGTTGTGGGCACCGGGACGCCGGAGGAGATAGCAAAAATACCAGAATCGCACACAGGAAGATACCTAAGGCAGGTCTTAGGCAAGGGTTAGGGCGGAATAAGAATAGTCCCTCTCGGGCTTTTTCAATCATACCACTTTTTAAATCCGAAATCCTAATGTCCCAATCTCCCCACAAGTCTCTTGAGCTGGTTTCGTTTTGAACATTGGAGAATTATGATTTAGGATTTGGATTTAACTGGGCATTCTTAAACACCTCCACCTAAGCAACGCTGGTGTATTTCAGCACATCTAGATGCCCCAGTCTTAGGTGCTGGTGGAAGAAATATGATAGGCGAGATTGTCCAGCTTGATTGAGAAATCAACGTTTTCCACTCGACAACAGTCAGGCACCTGAATCTGCACTGGAGAGAAATTCAAAATTCCGTTGATTCCAGCAAGAATGAGCTGGTTTGCCACGCTCTGGGCAGAGGCAGGCGGCACAGCGATAACGCCCATTTCAACATTGAGTTCTTTTACTAATTCTTCAAAGCGGTCAACGTGCTCGATGACAAGGCCATTAGGCAGGCTTTTGCCTATTTTTTCATGATCCAAGTCAAAGGCAGCCACGAATCGATATCCATGTTTGAGAAAGTTGGCATGGCGGATAAGGGCTGAACCCAGATTACCAACTCCAAACAATGCCATATTCCACGGGCGATTGAGACCGAGTATCTCTTTAATTTGCGAGTAGAGGTCCTCGACTCTATAGCCTACCCCCCTAACTCCAAATTCACCGAAGTATGCCAGATCTTTACGAATTTGGGCTGGATTCACTCCACATTGCTTGGCCAAGCGCTCTGAAGAGATCACCTCGACATCATTGGCCATCAATTCGTCTAGGTTTCTCAAATAGATAGATAGCCGATTGATCGTGGCCATGGGAATCTTAGCGAACTTCATAAGCTCACGGTCCTATTTTAACATCGGCGGCCACGCCGATCTAGATTCATAGGGAGATCGGGGGATTGATCAACTTTGGGATCAATCCCCCGGTAGTTTATCCGCAGTTTAGCTGCTAATGAGCAGCTAACCCCACAAAACCCTGGATAAGTGTGGACACCGGGTTTGCGTAGATCAAGATCAGGCAGATAACCAAGCAATAAATACAAAGGGACTCGATCATCGCCAGACCGATCATCATGGTCACCGTGATTTTACCAGAGGCCTCTGGATTGCGGGCAACGCCTTCCACCGAGCTCTTGATGGACATTCCCTGGGCAATACCACAGCCGATAGAAGAGATGGCAATGGAGAAGCCAGCTGCCACGGCAGAGTACAGGAAGAACCTAAGACCCACAACTTTTTCAGCTTCCGTGGCCTCTGCTGCAAAGGCCAACGCCGCGAAACCCAGAACCAGCACCAGTGTCAGAAACAGAACTTTCCTTTTCATGCAAAAAGCCCTCCTTGTTTGTAATTATTGATATGGCCTTCTTCCTAACTACGACCTTCTTCCCAACTCTTGGCTTTCCCCTATCCTTGAATCAGCTTAGGGGTTAGCATTTTAATGGGCATGCTCAATAGCGCCGGCGAAATACATCATGGCAAGCAAGCAGAAGATAAAGGCTTGCACGCCGCCGGTAAACAGACCCAAAAACATCACCGGTAAAGGAGCGAGGTAAAGACCCGCCAAAAACATGAGAATGGCTAGGACCAACTCCTCGCCGAAGATGTTGCCGAAGAGTCGGATGGACAGGCTGAGAACACGGGCAAGGTGGCCGATTACCTCTACCACGAAGATGAGGGGTGACAGCCACCAAATCGGCCCCATGAAATGTTTTATGTATTTAGCTCCATGGAATTTGACCCCGATTACGTGGGTGTAAAAAACGGTTATTATGGCACATGCCAGGGTGGTGTTGACGTTGGCGGTGGGACCGAAGAAGCCCGGGATCATTCCCATGTAGTTACTGATGAGAATGTAAAAGGCCAGCGTGCCTATCAAGGGAAACAGGTAACGGCCCTCCTCCCCGGTTACGCCAACCATGAACTCCTCGATGCCGCTGATCACAACCTCGAAGACATTCTGACCCCCCTTGGGGATCAGCTCGATCTTGCGGACAGTCAGTTTGACCAGAATCACCAAACCGATGATGATCACCCAGGTATAGGTCACATAAGGGAGGAGCAACTTCTGCAGAAATGTGTGGGCTGCACCGAAATCGTGAACAATAGGTAGACCAAGTTTTGCAAAAAGAAGATTCAGAAAGATTATCGGGTGTTCCATGGCCTAGACTACCCCCTTGAAAAAGGTTTTTCGCGCCTCGTGAATACCCACGAAGGCAATGCCGAAAACGATTATAGATAAACCCAACAACATGCCAAAGACGTTTACCCACCCTTTGATGAGCAACAAGGCTATAATCACTCCTAGCGCTGCAAAGCGCAGGTAATACTTAAACAAATAGAAAAACCGGCTCTTTCCCTTTCTTTGCGGATCTAGGGCTCTGAACAGACTACGCTTCATCAAGTGGAAATTGGCGATTGCCAATATCCCTCCCATCAGGACCCCAAAGCCAAATTCTCGGGAGGAGAAAACGAATCCACTACTTGTGAGAAGCACCAACAGGACCCAGTTGAATAGTTCAATCTTCTTAATCAGCGCCTCATCTTTTATAGGCATAGTGGTTGGGCCAGAGATGACCCTCACTCCTTGGCGCGTTTGCTCATAAAAAGGTAAAAATTACGAAATCCTGCAATAATACCAACTATGAGAAGGATTACGGTAAGCCACGGGCTGGTATCAAACACCCTGTCCAACCAGATGCCCAAAGCCAATCCGATGAAGGTGGCAATGACTATGCTGAGTCCTAGGGTGCTGGCGAGCCCGACCAGTTTGAGAGCCTTCCTGGTGTCTTCTTTCATGAAGGTCTTTCTCTTCCCAGCCCGGCTCCTGCCCACGAATCAAACTGCTCGAAGACAGCAATAGAGTTCGTGTAAAACTTCACGTACTTCCCTACCACAGCACCTTGGGAAAGTCAACGGTTTTTTGTGAAAAGAATTTCGTTCGCGAGCAAGCCGCAGAAAAACCCCTTCTGCGCCACGAGACGGGAGGTCGAGTGAGACTCTCAGAAGAAGAGAGTTCACTATTTCCCGTCTCGCTATTCAGTTGTGTCGACTGCTTACTAGATTAAATTTGTTTGAATACCTCGTCCGCTGCCCCTAGTGTTTTGTCGATATCTTCCTCATCGTGAGCCAGACTGACGAAGGCCGCCTCGAATTGGGATGGAGCCAGGTATACGCCCCTCTCTAACATGGCGCAAAACATATGGGCAAATTTCTGGGTGTCGGCAGTCTGAGCAGAGTCGAAATCAACCACCTGCTGTTCAGTGAAAAAGAGACACCCCATGGAGCCTACTCTGTTCATGGTGGAAACCACTTTGTGCTTCGCTGCCAGCCGACTCATTTGGTTAAATAGATAACTTGAGCGCTCTTCCAGTCGCTGGTAAACACCTGGCTTGTTCAATAGCCGCAAGGTTGTCAAACCAGCAGTGACCGCCAGAGGATTGCCTGATAACGTACCTGCCTGATAAACCTCTCCCAGAGGAGCGATGCGGCTCATAATGTCGCGGCGTCCCCCATAGGCTCCTACGGGAAGACCGCCGCCAATAACCTTGCCGAGGCAGGTAAGATCTGGCTGGACGCCATAAAGTTCCTGCGCTCCCCCTAGGGCCACACGAAAGCCGGTCATTACTTCGTCAAAAATCAGCAAGGCTCCGGTGTCGTTACACCAGTGCCGGAGACCTTCGAGAAACCCTGGTTTGGGCGGGACAACCCCCATATTACCTGCCACCGGCTCGAGTATTATGGCGGCCACATCTTTGCCTTGCTCCTGCATAACCGACCCCACCTGGTCCAGATCATTGAACCTCAGTGACAGAGTATGCTGAACCACATCAGCTGGGACCCCCGCACTACCAGGAATGCCGAGGGTTGCGACACCGGAGCCCGCCTTTACTAGTAGCGTGTCCGCATGACCGTGGTAGCATCCGTCAAATTTGATGATCTTGCTCCTGCCCGTGTAGCCTCGGGCCAGCCGGATGGCGCTCATTGTAGCCTCGGTGCCGGAATTGACCATTCGTACCATTTCCATGGAGGGAACCAGTTTGGTAATCATTTGGGCCAAGTCAACCTCCAGCGTAGTGGGAATACCAAAGCTTGTTCCCAGTTCAGCTGCAGTTTTAACAGCCTCCACCACCTCAGGATGCGCATGGCCCAGGATCAGCGGACCCCAGGAGCCCACATAATCGATGTAACCGTTTCCATCTACATCGAAAATCTTCGAACCCAGCCCCCGGGCGATAAACAAAGGATGCGTACCCACTGCGCGGCATGAACGAACCGGGCTATTAACCCCACCAGGGATTATTTGTTCTGCCTGCCGATACAACTTCTCGCTGCTAGCTTGAGCCATCGATTCCTCCTTAAAGAAAATTAACCTCTATCGTTTCATCCAAAAAGATTTGATCACTGAG
>JARRNM010000111.1:0-16953 GCA_037384945.1 Deltaproteobacteria bacterium | reverse complement strand
AGCTGCGAAACAACGAACATCTGAGCAACCGATCTTCACTCTCTCAGCCTTGCGAGGGCCAGCATGAAGATATGGTGCTCACTAACCAGGAATCCTGCCAATAAATGGAGCGAATCATGAGCGTTGTGGAGTAGCTTCCCCGTGGCCTATGTCTCTAAAATATTTTTGGGGAAACTCCTGTTAGACAAGAACTTGACAGTGGGTTCTTGCTGTAGAAAGTGAGCGGGGGTAGGTTGAATTAGGGAGTCAGACGAAGCTTCTGTCCTGCCCAGATAATGGATCCTTCGATACCGTTGATTCTCTTGAGAGTTCCCAGGGAGACGCCGGTTCTCCTGGAAATATCTCCCAAGGTATCACCTTCCCGAACCACATAGTGGTTTTCAGAGATATCCTGCTTTTTTCCGACTCCACCTGTACCAAGCTCTTCCAGGGCAACAACTACCTTGGGGCCGAAACCGGGCGGAACTTTGATATTGTAGCTACCCCTGGGCACAAAGTCTCTAAGGAATTGGGGATTGAGCTCTTTAAGGGCCTTGAAATCCGTATCCAGGGCAAGGGCGAGTTCGGTCAACTTCAAGCGGTGGCTGATCTTAACCTCCACCGTATCGTACCACCGCGGTGGGTAAACATGCTCTGTGGGCAGGTCAAAGCCATACTGCTTCGGGTTTTCCATAATAATCTTGATGGCAGCGATGCGAAAAATATATCTTTCTGTTTCCAGGGGCAGATCAAGTCTATAGAAATCTTTGACCTGCTGAGTCTTGATCTCCCTTTTCAGGAAGACGTCGCCACAGTTGTAGGCGGCCAGGGCCAGAGTCCAGTTGCCGAATTCGCTATGCAGCCGCTGTAGATATTTAATGGCTGCTTCAGTAGAGCGCTCAAAGTCCAAACGTTCGTCTACGAGCCGGTTTTTCCTAAGACCATAGCGCCTGGCGGTGCGGGACATAAATTGCCAAAGTCCAACGGCTCTTTTTCTCGATTTGATATCGGTAATAAGAGCGCTTTCTGCCACAGCCACGTATTTGAGATCATCAGGCATGTCAGCTATGGCCAGCTTTTCCTCTATATATGGGAAATAGCGCCCGGCTCTTTTAAGCCACATGAAAACCTGAGCCCGATCCCAGACCGCAATAGTAAATTCTCGATCCAGCATGTCCAGAGTTTTGCGGTTCTCTAGAGGCATGGGTTCATGACAGAGACTGATTGAATCCGGAAGATGAAAGTTGCTCAGAATCGGTGGACCAGTAGGCTCTTCGGCGGTGGAGGTTGAGGATCTAAGGGCCAAAACCACAAGATTGAGAACCAACAGGAGAGCTATCACTCCCAGAAGCAGAGTTAATACCTTCGTACTACTAGAAGATGGTAAATATGAACGCATCAATTTCGGTGACCTTTTCCGTATCCAAAATCGTACGGACAGCTGTCGAGCCTTAGTCTGAGAACCAACGGGATATATGGGCTGTGGAATACCGCAGTGCTCTATTTATAACGGCTTCCCACTGTCGAACCTGATCCTTCCGACCTAAGTTCACAGCAACTTTCGTACCAGGTAATCCACTAAAAGGTTTCGGAAGGAGTGACAGGGGAGTAAAATATTTACTTTGAAAAGTTGAAGCTAATAGGGTAAAAATTTAGTGGAAACATCTATCTAGTGAGCGCAGCCCCAAAATCATGCCTAATAACGAAACTGTGGTTGTCCTGGGAGCCAGTCCCAAGCCAGAGCGGTACTCAAACCAAGCAGTCCGTGCTCTGGCGGAGCACGGCCATCAGGTCATTCCTGTGCATCCCTCACAGAAAAAAATGGCCGGGGTACCTGCCGTACCGTCTTTGACTCACATCAATGGTGCAGTGAACACTATTACCCTCTATGTCGGCCCGAAGCGGGGGAAGGAGCTGCTTCAGCAGATGATAGATTTGAAGCCAGACAGGGTCATTATGAATCCGGGCACAGAATCAGACGAAATCGAAGATCACCTCAATGCTAAAGGTATAGACGTACTGAGGGCATGCACCCTGGTAATGCTGCGGACGGGGCAATTTTAGAAAGATAACAGAGAGTTGGGGTCGGAGCTCGGCTATACGCTCCAAGGGAATTTAAGGATTCAGCTCTGACTCTAAATTGAGAAAAAGGAGGATCAGATGAGCGTTAAGGTAAGGTGGTACAGCCACGCTTGTGTTTTGATCGAATCGGAAGGTACTCGGTTACTGGTTGATCCATTCATCAGCGGCAATCCTCTGTCGCCGGTGAAGCCTGAGGAAATTCAGGCAGACTATATTTTCGTCTCCCACGGTCACGACGATCACCTGGGGGATACGGTGGCGATTGCCAAGCGGACCGGGGCCACGGTGATTTCCAACTATGAAATTCACAACTGGCTGGTGAACCAGGGGGTCGAAAACACTCACCCACAGCACATTGGCGGCGGATTCGACTATCCGTGGGGGCGAGTCAAATTGACAATTGCCCAGCACGGTTCAGCCCTTCCAGATGGTTCGTACGGCGGTAATCCTTGCGGATTCCTCTTCTATGTCCAGGGAAAAAAGATCTATCATGCCTGTGATACGGGCCTTTTTTATGACATGAAACTAATCGGCGAAGAGGGAATCGATCTAGCCATACTGCCCATCGGCGACAATTTCACCATGGGGCCGGAAGATTGCCTCAGAGCGGTAAAACTTATCGAGCCCAAAGAGGTTCTCCCCATCCACTATGATACCTTTGAGGTGATTAAACAGGATCCGGCAGCCTGGCAAAGTCAAGTGGAGAAAGAGACCTCGGCCCGGGTAACCGTGCTCAAGCCAGGTGAATCCATTGAACTCTAATTAAACCCTATTAATCTTGCCAAAGGTAAAAGGGGGGACGGTGCCACCGTCCCTCCTGCCACCCTAGAAATCTTTCCTCTTGACATTTATAACCATTCAACAACAGATGAGTTCTTTATTCGTTTTTTGACTTTTAAGATACTTTGAAATCACCACTGGGCCTGAACTTCGACCTCGTGGAGGCAGAGTTTAATCAAATTGCGGTTTTAGTTGGTCTGGATAGGAAAAGATGAAGGAAGTAGTGCGGCGACCGATGTTTCGTTTCCTGATGGTTCTCACCATCAGCTCAACTGTAGGGCTGCAAGCCTGGAGAACTTTGTTCAACAATTTCGCTGTTGAGGTCGTTGGTCTGGACGGCAGCCACATAGGCATTATCCAGTCCGTACGTGAGATCCCTGGACTCCTAACAGTGCTGGTAATCTTTGCGCTCTTGGTCATCAAAGAGCACCGTCTTTCAGCGCTGTCAATACTCGTTTTAGGATCAGGAGTGGCCGTAACTGGTCTGTTTCCTTCCTTTCTGGGTCTACTACTTACCACGCTGATCATGAGCAGTGGCTTCCACTACTACGAGACGACCAATCAGTCGTTGTCGCTGCAGTATTTTGACCGGACTCAATCTCCCTGGGTTTTAGGGAAAATGCGCAGTTTCGCCTCTGCTGCTAATATTGCCGTGGGTATCTTGATCTACGGTTTGGCGTCCTTTTTGACTTACAGTCAAATCTACTTTGTCATCGGAGGTCTTATTGTTGCTGCAGGCATTTGGGGTCTCAGGCAGGATCCAATCGATGAGGGTGTTGTTCCTCAACGGCGGAAGATGGTTTTTCGCAAGAAGTACTGGCTCTTTTATTTTCTCACTTTTATGGGGGGAGCGCGGCGCCAGATCTTTATAGCCTTTGCTGTTTTTCTCATGGTCAAGAAGTTCCAGTTCAGTGTCCAGGAGGTTACTGCTCTTTTTGTAATTAACAATGTAATCAACTATTTCTTGAGTCCCCTAATCGGGAGAAGCATCATCCGCTTCGGTGAGAGGAAAGTCCTTTCTCTGGAGTATGGCAGCCTCATCTTTATTTTCCTGGCCTACGCCGTGGTGCAGTCTAAAATCGTCCTCGCGCTCCTTTACATTCTGGATCACCTCTTTTTTAACTTCGCCATTGCCATCCGCACCTACTTCCAAAAGGTCGGGGATCCCCAGGACATCGCACCAAGCATGGCCATGGGATTCACCATAAACCATATCGCCGCAGTTTTTTTACCGGCAGTTGGCGGCATACTGTGGATGGTAGACTACCGCATCCCATTTGTAGCAGGAGCGGCTATGAGCGTGATTTCTCTGGTGGCGGTGCAAATGATCCGGGTGAAAGCTGCGGTCAGCCCTTGATGTAACTAGTGTCCATCCGGAAACTCCCTATTCAGTTGTCATTCTGAGGAGTCCCGCTAACAGCGGGACGATGAAGAATCTCGAGATCCTTAGCGGAGTTTATCCTGCCTGTCCCGGGCATAATCCCGGGGAATCAGCCGAAGGGCTCAGAATGACAATGTTGAGTTTCCGGGTGAGAGTTTCGGGTCAACCCTTGATATAACTGGTCGCGGTACTTAGCTTGCTGAGAAGAGCTTGTTACATGGTAAGACAGTTCTACAAAGGGATTTGTCCACTCCCGACCATTCCTGGTGGCGGAGGAAGAAACTGAGGAAAATTGCCCATGGCAAAACACCCGCCAGAACCATTTCGCATAAAGATGATAGAGCCGATCAGGCTGATTGCTCCCAAGGAGCGCGAAGAGGCAATAAAAAGGGCAGGCTACAATGTTTTTGCTTTGCGGGCTGAGGAAATATTTATTGATCTATTGACCGATTCCGGCACCGGTGCAATGAGCCAAGCCCAGTGGTCAGCCATGTTGGAGGGGGACGAGACCTATGCTGGTGCACGCTCTTTCTATCGCCTCGAGGAGAAAGTAAAGGAGATATTTGGTTTTAAATATTTCCTCCCCACCCATCAAGGCCGGGCCGCAGAGAATATTCTGAGCTCCTGCCTCGTCGAATCAGGTGACTACATCCCCTCCAACATGCACTTCGATACCACCGGAGCTAATATACGTGCCAGAGGAGGCCGGCCTAAGAATTTGGCAATTGATGAAGCGCAGAACCCGGGGTCACTTCACCCCTTCAAGGGAAACATTGACATTGAGAAACTCCAGTCGTTTATCCAGCAAATCGGACCGGACAAGATACCTCTTGGCATGATCACCGTGACCAACAATGCCGGCGGGGGACAACCGGTGTCCATGGAGAACCTGAGAAAAGTTTCAAAAATATATAGAAAATTCAAGATACCTTTTTTCATAGATGCCTGCCGTTTTGCCGAGAATGCTTATTTCATCAAACTCCGTGAGTCTGGCTATGAAAGCAAGTCTGTCCTGGAAATCGCTCGAGAGATGTTTAGCTTGGCCGATGGGGCCACAATGAGCACCAAAAAAGATGGACTCACCAATATCGGCGGCTTTTTGGCGATGAATGAAGAGGAGCTTTTTGAGAAGGCGCGAGGCGAGCTTGTCCGGCGGGAAGGCTTTCCCACCTATGGCGGCTTGGCTGGTCGTGATCTCGAGGCAATGGCGGTGGGCCTGGGCGAAACAATTGACCAAGAGTATCTGGCCTACCGTTTGGCTCAGTCCAGTTATCTGTCTGAACGGTTGGGGGAGGGTGGCATTCCCACGATTCAGCCGCCAGCGGCACATGCGGTGTACGTTGATGCCGGCGGATTGTTTCCTCACATCCCCAAAGAACAGTTTCCTGGTCAAGCCCTGGTCATTGAACTCTACCTTGAAGGAGGAATCAGAGCAGTTGAGCTTGGTTCCTCCGCCTTCTGCTATCCCGACCAGGACAGCGGCGAGATGGCATGCCCGGAGCTGGAGCTCGTGCGCTTGTCTATCCCTAGGCGAGTATACACCCAAAGTCATCTGGATTATGTGGCAGAGATCTTGGCCAAGATCGCACTTCGAGGTGATAAAATTTCCGGGTATCACATAATCTGGGCACCCAAACTGCTGCCCCATTTCACCGCAAAATTCGAGCCGGTTCACTAGCCGGAGGGAATGGTTTTCCCCCGGCAAAGGGACAAGGAAAGAGGTCGCGGGGAGTACAAGGAAATGAGGGAAAAAATTGACCAGCTGCTGGAGATGCTGTCTGCAGATTTTAATTGGGAAAAGCATTGGGAAAAGCAAGAGGCTGAGACCCTAGAGGAAGTTTTCAAGAAGTGCGTTAAACTCGTGAGCTCGGACAGGGGGAAAAATTACCAAGACTGCGGCAGTTACAAGGTTGAGGATACTCCCAGAGGCATGTATCGCCTCTTCTATTTACTAGAACCAAAGGGGATTGATTTTACCACTATGTACAGGGGGGAACTTTTTTCCTTTGTCTCGGCCGACGACAGATTCCTGGTAAAGGTCTCTCTCTTCGAATACGAGTTAGCTCTGTATTTTCTTGCCCTAGATGATCTCGTCGACAACAGTGAGGGTGTGTGTGTTCCTTCGGCCTGGCCGGGGGCTGACAACAGGGTACGGTTAATCGATCCTCTGGGTGTTGATTTTTTTGAGATGATTAAGAAGGTCGTGGAGCATGAATTTGAGGTCTATCCCGTTGGTGAGTTCAAGGTGTGAGCAGCAGAGAGCATAGGGCATAGAGCATAGGGTTAGGGCTGGCCTGGTGACCCAGAAAAGATCTTTGCTTTCGGTATTTTCGTTTCTATTTCAGCTCTTTCGCCTCCATCTCTTGGGCTATTCGAGCACCTTCCTTTTCATCTACGAAGCAGAGAATTATGGCGCCAGCCAGGAACAGAACTGCGATGGAAAGAATTGAATGGCGGGGATTGCCTGTGAGCAGGCTAACTAAACCCATGAGTATGGGTCCGATCACGGCGGCGAATTTACCGAGCATATTATAAAAACCAAAGAATTCCGCTGCCCTACTGGCAGGAATTAGGCGCGAGTAGAAGGCGCGGCTCAATGCTTGCACGCCTCCCTGTACCAGGCCGATGGCAATCGCAAGGAGGTAAAACTCGCCGCTGCTGTTCATGAACCTGCCCCAAATCGTTACCCCAATGTAGACGGCAATGCCCAAAAGAATGGCTCTTTTGGTGCCAAACTTTTCACCGAGCTTGCCATAAAGGATGGCGGCCGGGAAGCCCACGAACTGAACAATGAGCAGGGCCACAATGAGGCTGGTTTCGGCAAGGCCCAAAGACATGCCGTAGTCCACCGCCATCCTTATGATTGTGTCGACTCCGTCTATATAGAGCCAGTAGGCCAGGAGAAAAAGGAAAACCCGCTGCGCTGGCGTCAGAGAGGCCAAAAAACTCAGGCTTGAGGGTCATGAACACGTTGAGAGCGAGGAGCAGTCCGCCTCCAAGATACCCCAAGGCAAAGCCAAAGGCCGAGACCATGTCTTCCTTGCCAGGGGGAGAGACGCTTACCAGGAGGGAGTCATAAAAAATGTTACCCCCGGAAAAACCTATAACTCCGAGAACGTAAATGAGAACCGCAATTTGCCAGTCTCCCTGGGCAACGAAAAGCAAACTTCCCGTCATAATCACACCCATGGCGGCAAAAACCAAAAGGAACTTCTTACGAGCTCCTCCCTGGTCAGCTATGGCACCTAAAACCGGCGCCAGGAGCACCACAATGATGCTGGCTATAGAGTTTGCCAAACCCAAACGAAAGGTACTGGCGGTGACTTCCACCTGGACATTCCAGTATTTTTTGAAGAATACTGGGAAAAAACCCGCCATTACCGTGGTGGCAAAGGCGGAGTTGGCCCAGTCATAAAGGGCCCAAGAGATGACTTTTCTATTTGTGAGTGTGCTGGTCGTTTTCACCTTGGCATCGTTGCTCGGCTGGCTGATGAATTTTTCTAGGGAGCCCTTACTAGACCTCCCCGGGTTCGCTGGAAAGAACGGAGAACCTCTTTGAGCTCAGTCATGTTTATAATTCATGCATCCAGATATTCCAACAAATAAGAGCCTGGTTCGAGTTGTAAAATCAAAACCACCTTTTGGACACCTGAGAAAGTAATGGTTATCATTTAATGGGGATTGGATGAATTCTCTGGCAATCTGGGAGTTTCCCCAAAAATGAGTGACCCATTCTGGTAACCTCTTTTGAGGAGGTAGTTTACCCTTTGTGGGCAAATGAAAATGTCCCAGCTGATGTCTCTTCTGTCGTTCCAGGGCTCACGGTCTGGTCACTTCTGGCCCGGCTGTTCCCGGGGGATGGCACCCCCTCCCTGTTCCCCGTTCCTGCAGAACGGGGCCAGGGGCTCCCCCAGTCACAGCCGGGGAAGTGGCACAGACCTTCCGCAGTCACTCAGAAGAGACATCAGCAAAGGCCAAAAGGGAAAGCTGCGAAACAACGAGCATCTGAGCAACCGATCTTTACTCTCTCAGCCTTGAGAGGGTCTGCATGAAGATATGGTGCTCACTAAACAGGAAGCCTGCCAATAGATGCTGCGAATCATGCGCGTTGTGGAGTAGCTTCCCCGTGGCCTAGGTCTCTAAAATATTTTTTGGGGAAACTCCTGGGAAACCTATATGTTCCTTGGGAGTCCTGTATCATTTGATCATTAGGGCCAGAGTCACCTACCGGTAGCGATACGGGCGGTAGTTAAGGATAGTACCAGGGAGAGTACCAGGGATCGTAGTAGTAAGGGTAGTAAGGACTGGCATACCTGCTTTCCTTGGGCCAAAGATGTAGTTCCAGGGCTTCAATCTCCGGATAATCATAGAACCGATTGCCTAGGGTTTTGGAGAGAGCGCCGGTGACCTTGCCGCCAACGGTAATCTTGCGACCCTTGCTGTAGATCTCGGGATCGAGGAATTTCTTGGACAACACCAAAAAACGCCCTTGGCTCAAATCCTGTGAGATCGGCTCATTGGAGGAGTCCAACGGCGCCTGTAGTATGGTCAGGACCGTGCCGTTCGGATTGTTTGCTGTGTCCAGGATATAGCCTCCGTAGATGACGACTCGGCCCTCATATTTTTTCACCGATTTTTGGAGTCCGGGAAAAGGAATTGGCGGCTTGGCCTGGTCACGGAGGTGCCTGGACAGGGCTGGAGCACAGCCGGTGAACACTCCCGCAGCTATTAGCAATAGGAAATAACGTCTGCAGGCAAGCAGACATTTTTGACCGGAAGACATCACTGCGGCGAGCCACCTAAAAGGTCTTGAACACACCAATACCGAAATGGACACCCGGGCCTCCACCTTTGTCTTTATGCCACAGTTTGATTTCGATAGGTTTCAAGACTGGATAAATATAGTTATACTCACCAACTTTTCGAGCCTCACTGCCGATAATTTTGCCTACCACTGTAATAGCCGTTCCTTCGGTATACACAGCAGGATCGAGGAGCTCTTCGGACCGGATCAGAAAGCGGCCCTCGGATTGGTCTTCAATCCGGGGGCGATCGCCTCCATCCAGAGGCAGCTGAAGGACAGCGATTTCTGAATACTTTGAACTGACCTTGGTTTCTATGATTTTCCCGCCCAACAGCGCCACCTCACCCAGGTGGTCGTCCGGTTTTTCCTGGAGTGCGGAAAAAGTTCCCGAGTAAGTGACCCGCGAACGTGCCTGCTTGGTAATTCCTTTCGTGCAGGCAGCAGCGAGCAGAATGCATACCATGCCCAACAGGTAAAAAGTTCTCCGCCTGACCATGTCAGCTCCTGTTAGCACTAAATTACACCTCTATAAGCCAATTCCTGTCGATCCTGGAGCCTCGGTTTTCCAGATGGAGAGCAATTATACCATAGAAGTTTCCGTGATAAAAAAGCTTGAGCGAAGCAGAACAGCAGACCCATCAATATTCCGGAAAAGCCAGTTAGGAAGAGAATAATACTACATATTGAAATTCACAATAGATGAGATAAAATATATAGTGGTAGGAAAAAGATACCTCCTTGTCTTGATCCTGCCAACGGCCCCGGCTCAATCGATCTACCGCGCAGACCTTGGCTGGCATCATGCCAGTCGGGAGCAACGTTGATCGATTGAGCTTTTTTTGAGGGATCTTTATTCTCCCCTCTGGCAGTCAAACCCATTCCACCAGGCAGAAATTAACCCGCTGCCTCCTGTCGTCTGCCCTCTGGCCCCTGGCCTCTGATCTCCGATCTCTGACTTCTGACCTCTGTACCGGAATGTTTCTACGATTTCTACCAATTTACTAATTTCCCAGGTTTCCAATTTCCAATCAAAAAGTGGTTAGTGCTTACTGCTTAGTGGTTAGTTGAAAGGCTGCCGTCTGTCGTCTGTCGTCTGCCCTCTGACCTTCGACCTCCGATCTGCAATCTGCAATCTCTGACCCCGCCTCGCCTGTCTCGCCAGACCTCCCGTCTCGCTTCCCTCTCCATGCCAATGGACCATGCAACTTTTCTTTCGCTGTCAAAGTCCTTTGCCATGCTGTGAACTTCTCATTGAATTGGTTATCTCAGAACAAGCGAAAATCGTGTTAATATTTATTGCCCCCTTCACCATAATGTTACTGCTCTCTTATGGTGGTTTATAAAGAGGAGCTTAACATCATTCGACCTCGACTCCAGGCAGATGGTCACTTGCCACGGAGGAGAAACGGAGCAACGGAGGGTAACCGTTGAAATATAGACTGTTTTTGTTGGTTACTGTGGTTGCCTTGATATGTGGGACTCCCACTCTTATTCGAGCCGAAGGGTTTGCGGACCTTTACCTCGGGGCAGCGATCACTGATGGCTCTGAGGTAAAGGTTGAGAGTCACTTTCCTGACGAAAGCGCTTCTGAAAAATCTAGCTATGACACCTCATTTACCTTTGGAGGTCGGATTGGCTACTATCCAGATCTTTTTCCCTATCTTGGCGTGGCAGGGGACTTGTCTTATTTCCAAGCAGATTCCGGAAAAGTGGATTTTTCCGTAGTTCCCCTTTCGCTCTTGTTCATGCTCCGATGGCCTTTACTGATTAGTAAGGATTATCCTCACGGCAAAATTCAGCCTTACCTGGGTGGCGGTCCGAGCGCAATCTACTACGATATGAGCGTAGATTTGCGACCGGCAGTTTCGGAGAAAGTTTCCGGTTGGGGTTTCGACACCGGATGGGACTTTCGGGCGGGTCTCCTGTGGCAGTTCCACGGAAATTTTGGCGTATTCGGCGAGTATCGCTATACCCACTATAAGATAAATTATAAAGATAAGACTGCGGACTGGATTCTGGGGTTTGAACCCCGCACCAGGGTGAAAGTGGAGACTCCCCTGGATACAGATTATTTCTTGAATGGAATATCATTCCGTTTCTAAAAATTCATCAATTCCAGTCTGTCTGCTGCCCTCCGACCTCTGTCCTCTTGTTATGAATTTCCTCACTTGTCTTGGCTTTTTCTTCATTGTCATACTATTATGTCCTCGACTTGTCCTAGTAAAAGGGATACAAAGTAGAGCATGTTTTTCAGGCGTGAGAGGAAATGCTTGTTGGACTCTTTAAGATGTTTGCCTCCCGAAGCCTAACTTTATGTGCGATTACGGGAGATTGGTCGATTTTGTCCTTGAAGAGTGGCGCGATTATGAGGAAGCTATAAATGTTTCAGTTGGATCGATCCAAGCCCCTTAATGATCAGATTTTGTACCATCTGATCGAGGCTATTGAATCAGGTGAACTGTCCAGGGGGATGCGTTTGCCATCTATCCGCGCCCTTGCCGTCCAGCTCGGAGTGAACCGCAACACCATAGCCCACGCCTATCAGGAACTTGCAGAAAAAGGCTACGTCACAACCCGTTATGGTGGAGGAACCGTGGTCAGCAGCCAGGTGGCAACCCTAATGGTTTCTGCCTCGGACCCGGGCTGGCCCAAAACGCGCTCGCCGATGCTCACTGCAGTTGATTGGGAGAGGCGGTTGTCTCGGCGGTTGAAGATCTTTCTCTCCCAACGAATCGTGCCCCAGGCTCGAAGCGGTCAGAGGAAGCCCATCAACCTGTTGCAGATGCGCCCGAACACAGATCTGTTTCCCCTCGACCGTTTCCGCCAATGCCTCAACACGGTTTTGCGCCGCTCCGGTCACCGGTTGCTGAACTACGGAAGTCCAGCCGGCTACCTGCCTCTGCGCGAACAGATCGCCAGCCGTTTGCAGGCCTCTTGCATTCCTTCCGACCCCAACCGGATCCTAATTTTTAGCGGTAGTCAGCAGGGCATCGATCTGCTGGCACGGGCCTTCCTGGACGAAGGTGATGAGGTGGTGGTTGAATCACCCATGTACTCAATCGCCTTAAAGATTCTGGAATTCCACGGCGTCCGGGTCTACCCTTATCTGGTAGGACCAAATGGCGTCAGCTTCGAGTCTTTGGAAAACTTGCCGCCAGGGTATTCCATCAAGATCTTTTATGCTGTCCCTAACTTTCAGAATCCCACCACCCACAGCTACACTCTGGAAGAAAGGAGAAACCTGCTGCAGCAGGTCTACCGGCTGGACAGCGTATTGATCGAGGACGCCTCTGACGCCGAGTTGCACAAGGAAGCCGGCGCCGAACGGCCGTCACTGGCAGCGCTGGACCGCGCGGAGCGGGTCATTTACCTCAATACCTTTAGCAAAACCCTGGTGCCCTCGGTGCGAGTTGGCTATGTCTGCTTGCCAAGGGTTCTCACAGGCAAGATCACTGAGTTGAAAGAGATGACCGATCTCTCTCACTCTCTGATAATTCAGGCCGCCATTGCGGAGTTTATGGAACGGGGCCTTTTTGACCAGCACGTTGAGCGAGTACGGAAATTTTACCAGAAAAGGATGGAACGGGTTTTGGAAATGCTGGCCGCTTCCTTGCCCTCGGATACACCCTTTACCAGACCCTACGGGGGCATGTGCGTCTGGGTGGATCTACCGGAGCACATTGATTCCATTCGGTTGTTCGAGAATCTTCGGACAAAGGGGGTCCTGGTTTCACCTGGGGCTCTCTGCCAACCCGTGCGCCAGACCCGCAATGGCTTGCGCCTTTGCATCGCCAACGAAAGCGAGTCGCGGCTGGCCGAGGGCTTCCGTATCCTGGGGACCGAGCTGGAGTTGGAGCTTCGCCAGCCACCTCCGACCCCCCAGGAACAGGAGTATCAGTCCATGCATTAACCCGGAAGTTTCATGAATTCACGCCTTGGCGTGACCGCGACCATGGATATGGCCGTCTTTCTCTCTGAGCTGTAAGCTCTCCGAGCAGGAAGCCGGGCGTCCTCGGGTGTTCCTTCGGGAGGACCTGTCGACGAGGAGTTCGACTGAGGCTCACTCGAAGTCCTCAGGTCGAGTCGCTCAGGACAAGCGCACCCTGCGACGCACAGTTCAGGTACGGTTCGGGTCCAATCCCGCGGTACCGCGGGACGGTAGCCCGGTGGCTCAGTCGCCTCGCCTGAGCGAGCAGGCACGCCCATCTTCACGGGCTCGCGACAGCAATTCATGAAAAATCCGGGTTAGTTGAGTTTCGAGAGACTGGAAGATTTAGAACAGGGGGACTGAAAGTATATAAGAACGTATAGCGGTCTGTCCGTGCAGATCTTCATCAAATGTCCTCTGATTGGGACAAGGTCATTACAGGAGGAAGTCATGGAAGAAGAGAAATACTGGCAAAGTGAGAGCTTCCGGCTGAAGGTGGGACTGGCCGAGATGTTGAAGGGTGGAGTTATCATGGATGTGGTCGATGCAGAGCAGGCGAAGATTGCCGAGGATAGCGGCGCCTGCGCGGTAATGGCTCTGGAGCGAGTACCGGCTGACATCCGCCGAGACGGCGGTGTGGCCCGCATGTCCGATCCCGAGATGATCGATCGCATCATGAAGGCGGTTTCCATACCGGTGATGGCGAAGGTGCGTATCGGCCACTTCGCTGAAGCCCAGATCCTCCAGGAGTTAGGGGTGGATTATATCGACGAGAGTGAGGTTCTCACCCCTGCCGATCCTGACAATCACGTGTACAAGTTCGCCTTTAAGACTCCCTTCGTCTGTGGCGCTACGAACCTGGGTGAGGCGTTGCGCCGCATTGGTGAAGGCGCCGCTCTGATCCGTACCAAGGGTGAGGCCGGCACTGGCGACGTCATTGAGGCAGTGCGGCACCTGCGCGCCATTAACCAGGAGATGGCGATGATTACTCAGCTTGGAGAGATGGAGTTGATGGCCGAGGCCAAGGTTCTCCAGGCACCCTACGAACTGGTGCGCTACGTCCATGAGCACGGTAAACTGCCAGTTCCCAAATTCACCGCAGGGGGCATCGCCACCCCGGCGGATGCATCTATGCTCATGCAGATGGGGGCTGAGTCGGTTTTTGTCGGATCAGGTATCTTCAAGTCCGAAGACCCCGCCGGAAGGGCTAAGGCGATAGTTAAGGCGGTGACCTACTACGACAAGCCGGCCGAGCTGCTTAAAATCTCTACCGGACTGGGCTCGGCCATGTCCGGTGTGTCGGTGGGTGAGCTGGCAGAAGAGCAACGTCTGGCGGTAAGGGGGTGGTAATCGTGCCCATCGGCATTCTGGCACTACAGGGGGCCGTGGATCCCCACCACCACAAGCTGAGAACCATCGGCGCGGAAACGGTGAGTGTCCGCACTGCCGAGGAACTTCGAATATGTCACGGCCTGATCATCCCCGGCGGAGAAAGCACGACTTTTCTGAAGCTCATTCATGAAAACAATCTGTGGGAGCCTATCCTGACATTCGCCAGGAGACAATCCGTCTGGGGTGTGTGCGCCGGCTCCATCCTCATGGCCAAGGAGGTGGAAAATCCGACACAGGAAAGCTTTCGCCTTGTGCCTATCCGGGTCCGTCGCAATGCCTACGGCCGGCAAAACGAGAGTTTCATAGCTCTATTTGAACTCACCCTGCCTGGCGGGCCAACGATTAGCCAAGAGGGCGTTTTTATCCGGGCACCACAAGTGATGAAATGGGAAGAAGACGTTGCGGTACTAGCGAAACATCAAGACAAACCGGTGGCTCTCCAGTACCGCCAGCACCTTATAACGACCTTCCATCCCGAACTCGCCGAATCGCCGGCGCTGCACCAGTACTTCCTTTCCCTCTGCAGAACGGACAGGTGAACAAGGCAAGGAGTGAGGAGTAAAGGGTTAGAAGTAAACGGTAAAAGGTAAAAAGTAAACCGTAAGCCGTAAACGGTTGACGGCGAAACGTGAGAACCATTTCAAACAGTTCAGTCAAAGAAGGGATTTTTCTACCGTTTACTCTTCACCATTCACGACAATGACGATTTTTACGAATTCCCTGATTCTCTAATTTCCTAATTCCCAATCCCCAATCCGTCATCCGCAATCGGAAAATGGTTCCCCATGCAAAGAGAAACCGGTTTCTCTTGCAACTCTTTAGTGTGCTTGCTAATGTTACTATCTCAAAAGACTTCCCCTGTCAGAGTGCTTTTTCACCACAACAGTTTGCAGCAACCATGAATGGATGATCACTGGAAACGAAATTTCCACTGGAGAGCAGGAATCGGAGGAGGGCTTCCTCACTCTCTATTGAGGCAAAAAATGGAGGACGCAGAAAAATCAAAGAAACAATTAATCAAGGAAGTGGTGGAGTTGCGTCAGCACATGGCTGAGTTTGACGCGCTGGACGCCGAGCACGAGCGGGCCCAAGAAGCGTTGGGCGAGAGCGAAGAGAAATATCGAATCCTTGTGGAACAGGCCAATGATGGCATCCTCATTGTTCAAGACGGCATGATTAAATTTGCCAACCGCCGTTTGGCGGAAGCAAATGGTCGCACCGTTGAAGAGCTAATCAATACAAATTTTCTGGATTACGTTCGCCCCGACGAGGTCCCTCGCGTAGCGAACCGCTATCAACGCCGTATGGCAGGAGAAGAGGTTGAACAAGTCTACGAGACAGTCCTTCTCCATAAGGATGGACGCGAAATACCGGTCGAAGTCAATGCTGGCGCGATCACGTATCAAGGCAGTCCCGCCGTCTTCGCATTTGTACGGGATCACACAGAGCGCAAACGGGCAGAGGAAGCCCTACGGGAAAGCAATGAAACCTTGAGAGCACTGATCAATGCCTCGCCACTGGCGATTATGGCCATCGATCCTGAAAGCAAGGTGACCATGTGGAATCCAGCTGCTGAGAGAATCTTCGGTTGGACCGAAAGCGAGGTTTTGGGCCAATACATTCCGATCGTTCCTCCGGGCAAATCGGCGGAACACGACAAGCTGCGAGTCCGAGCATCCAGTGGTGACGGTTTTACCGGTGTTGAGGTAGTGCGCCGGAGAAAAGACCATGGGCTAATCGATGTCAGCCTGTCCACGGCGCCAGTCTATGGTTCTGACGGCCAGATCAAGAGCATCATGGCTGTAGTTGAAGACATCAGCGAGCGCAAAGGCACCGAAAGCGCCCTCAAGCAAAGTGAGGAGAAGTTTCGCGCCCTCTTCGACCACACCCCGGGCATCGCCTTCGTCATCGACCGGGACACCAGGGTAATTGCAGCCAATAAAGTGCGCCAATCCCTGCTTGGAGATGATATTGGCCTCAGAGCCCTGGAGCGTAGAGGAGTTTCGCCAGAGACCAGAAAATTCTGGCACGAGGTGGAAACCCAGGTGATTGAATCGGGGTGGCCCGCTCGGTACACGGAGATAGTCAGGGATCGAGAGAGAGTGACCCGGTACTACGAAACCAGGCTGAGGCCCATTGAGAAAGACGGCAAGGTCACAATGATCATCGGCGTTTCTTACGATGTCACTGAAAGGGTCAGGGGAGAGGAGATTATCCGGGAGAGTGAAGCTAAGTTGAGACGCCAGTCGGAGCATCTGGAGGAGGTCAATGCGGCACTCAATGTACTGCTGAAACGAAGGGATGAAGACAAACAGGAGCTCGAAGAAAAGGTCGTGGCCAACGTCAAGGAGCTAGTCTTGCCCTACTTGCAGAGACTGAAGCAAAGCGGCCTCAATCCCCAGCAGACGACCCTTGCCACCATTTTGGACTCGAATCTGCGGGAAATAGTCTCTCCTTTCGTAACCAGGCTTTCATCGCAATTTGTCAACCTCACCCCGACAGAGCTGAAAGTTGCCGATCTCATCAGGGACGGCAGAACCTCCAAAGAGATTGCTTCGCTGCTGAATTTGTCTCATAATCCCATCCTCTTCCACCGCCACAACATAC
>JARRNM010000110.1:9867-15145 GCA_037384945.1 Deltaproteobacteria bacterium | reverse complement strand
ACGCAGCAAAAATCCTCAAGTGGGATTCACTGTTGGGTTCCATAGAACCCGGCAAGCGGGCCGACCTTATCGCCGTGAACGGCCAAAAGGGAGACAACTTCATGCGGCTTATTGAGGGCCGCGAAACCTCGATCACTCTGGTGGTTATCAACGGCATCCCCCGCCTCGGGCAGGTGCGGTTGATGGAGCAGTTCGGCCCCGGTACCGAAGAGATAATGGTGGGGCGGTCCAGACGCATCCTCAATCTTGCCCAGGAGACGACCCATCCCCTGGTGCGGGATCTGACCTTAAAGGAGGCTACGAAACGGTTGCGCGACGCGTTGCGAGACCTACCCGGACTGGCTGAGAATTTGGACAGTGCAGGTCAACAGGGCATATTGGGAGGCAGCGCCGATGACCATGGCACACCATGGCGCATCGTCATGGATATCGACGAGGAGGACATTGACGAGACGGCGCTGGCGGCCCAGCCATTGGCGCCCTATGTTCAGCCCATGGAACTCGAAGCTATCACCGTTGCCGATGACCGCAGTTTTTTACCTAAACTCGTTGCAGCTCGCAACCTACCGGAATTCTTAAAAACGGGTCTCCCGCCCCTTTATGGGACACATATTCCCCTTCCTGAAAGTGCGGATTTTCTGCAGAAGACATCCGATCCCATGCCTCCCCAACTTGTTTCGACCACCCGGGAACTCAAGACCTTTTTACGTACCTGGGGTGAGCTCTCCTTGGAAGATCGCAGAACTATCGTGGACCAGGCCCAGTTAGTGATCAATGAAAATTATGTACATTTGCCACTCAAGCGTGCCATGCACGCCGTTGAACCCGTGCAGGCGCTCAAACTGTTGCGTCATCGTCTGGAGGAGGTTGATGAGGGAAGGCTGGAGCCAGAAATCGAGTTCCACCAGGAGTTGACGGAGATCTTCAATTCACTTCGCGACTTGCATACGGCGTACCGACTGCCTTTGCCCTTCAAAGAAAAGACGGCGTGGCTGCCCTTCATGATTGAAGAATATTGGGAGAGGGATCAGCGCAAGTACCTGGTGTCCAAAGTGATCGGTGATGCCGGTCCCGACACTTTTCAACCTGGCGTAGAAGTACTGTACTGGAATGGTATGCCGATCCACCAGGCGGTTACCCAGAATGCGGCTCGGCGGGCGGGAAGCAACCGGGCGGCACGCCATGCCCGGGGTCTCGATGCTTTGACCATCAGACCGCTTGCTTATGGACTTCCACCCGATGAGGAGTGGGTGAGTCTACGCTATGCTGATCTTGACGGCGAAGTCCATGAGTGGACGCAGGAGTGGCTTATATTCGAGCCGGGACTCGGAGTCGCCAGTCTTAATCCGGAGCAACTTGTGGCAGAGGCAGCCCTCATCGGAATCGACGGGCAGTCGGATACGGTTCGGGAAGCGAAGAAAGTGCTCTATGCCGGGGAAGTCTGCCTCTTGGAGCAAAAGGCCGGCGAAATGGGCTTACAGGAAGCGGTTATAAACACGAGCGATGGCATCGCCACTTACTTGCCCACGATATTTCGGGCAAAACCGGTGCGCACCACCCATGGTGCGTTTGGTTATCTGCGGATCTTCTCTTTCAATGTGCGAGAACCGGAGGGATTCGTTGATGAGTTCGTTCGCCTAATGGGAAAGCTGCCCCAGACCGGACTTATTATTGACGTAAGGGGCAATCCGGGTGGACACATCCACGCGGCCGAGCGCTTACTGCAGCTACTCACACCTCACCCTGTTCAGCCCCAAAAAGCCCAGTTTATCAACACGCCGATGAATCTACAGCTATGCCGACGGCATGCACCTTCCAAACTATTTCCCGGGCTTAACCTGGAGCCCTGGATCCAATCGATTGAACAGTCCGTGGAAACTGGGGCGGTGTACTCGCTGGGCTACCCTATAACGCCGGTGGAAGCATGCAATGACATTGGACAAAAGTACTATGGACCGGTGCTGCTTATCGTCGACGCCCTCTGTTACAGCGCTACAGACATCATGGCCTCTGGATTCCAGGACCACAAGATCGGCCCTATCCTGGGTACCAGCACAAATACCGGCGCCGGTGGTGCCAACGTCTGGTCTCACCATTTGCTGCGCGGACTTGCCGAAGGTGGCGGGGCAGTCCATTCACCCTACGTATCCCTGCCAAAGGGTAGTGACCTGCGCGTGGCAGTGCGCCGAACTCTGCGAGTCGGCCCGAATGCGGGTACTCCGGTGGAGGATCTAGGCATTATTCCCAACTACCTGCACTTGATTACACGCCGGGATCTCTTGGAGGGGAACCGGGACCTCCTGGAAAAGGCAGGGGAAATCTTGGCGTCGCTCAAGAACTATGGCCTTTGGGTAACTTTTTCCCCGAAGGAGGGACAACTGCCGGAAGTGCAAGTGAAGGTTCTCAACGTGACTCGATTGGACGTTCTGATAAACGACCGACCGCAGAGATCATTTGATGTGGAGGAAGATGCGGTTATGGTAATCGACCTCGATGAGATCATCAACGGCGAAGCACCTGGCCATATCACCCTGCAACTTCGCGGGTTTGAGCAAGATGAACTTGTGGCTACCTATCGAGGTGAAGTACCGGAGATGTAGGGTCACGGGCAGGAGGTCGGATCAATCTGTTGTCTTGAGAGGGTAGAAAAAGTTTTGTTAGCTTGGGTGGAGATGGTTTTTAGAGGTGGTGAAAGTTAAATCACCGTAAATTAAAACTTTTTCTCCTTGATTAATACACCCGTATTTTGTAGAATTTACCTAGTCTTATACTCCCATTCGGGCGCGCGCGCTAATAGGTCGTTCTTCTCCACATCGTCCGTCTTCTTCAATCAAACTAAGATTATTATCTAATCTCTTTTCAAATGAAGTTGTGCAGTTAGGATAAAGCGCTCTGTAATGGCCCTTCATTGGTAGGGGCGAGGATTTCGACAAAGGCAGCCGGACCGTTGATTCCCGCCCCCTCAACTTTTATCCACAAGATGTCTTCATCCGCAAGCAGGAGGGAAATCCCATGGCATCGCGAAAACTCGAGGATCTGATCCCTGATGCTCGAGAAAAGGCCGAGAAGGCCCTGGAAGTATGCCAAGAAGTCGGCATCGATCTGCTGATCTACTGCACCCTTCGGACCCTCGAGGAACAGGCAAGACTATTCCGACAGTCGAGATCGTGGGCAGAGATCAAGGACAAGATCCTCAAACTGAGAAGCAGGGGGCTTGGTTTCCTGGCCGACATCATCGAAGAGGTTGGCCCATGTTACGGCGACCACGTGACCAATGCTGGCCCAGGCGAATCGTATCACAATTACGGGCAAGCCTGGGATGCGGTGCCTCTCATAGGTGGCAAGCCCGGGTGGAACTATCTCAGGGCGAAACCTTACTGGGATGGTTATGGCGAATGTGTCCGTCAGCTGGGCATGATCTGGGCCGGAGACTGGATGAACTTTCGAGAGTACCCCCATGCCCAGTTGCGGGCGGGAGGAAATCCACTCAAACAAAACGATCCCGATCGGATCCACGAAATGCTGACGGAACATAACCTTTTGCAGACCTAGCGATACGGTGGACCTTCCACCAAGAAGGAGGCCAACCATGTTACAGTTACTTGCGGCAATCCCCACCATCATATCTGCCGTCTCTAAGGTAACAGAACTCTTCAGAAAGGGTCAGAAGGCAAAAGAGAAGGTTAGCGGAACGCCATCCGTCGCCTCCACGCCCGAGGAGCTCCAGGAGGAGATTAGCGCACTGCCTGACGAGCAAAAGGTCCGTTGGGTCGACATCATGCAAAAGGAGATCGACCTTTACGCCCAAGAGAACCAGCGGCTCGCCATCGAGATCGGCCTGGTTGATGAGACGATCACCTCCAAAGTCTCTCCCGAGGCTGCCTCAAAAATCGCCCTCATGCGACAGACCACCCGCCCCTGGGCGGTACGGATGATGGTCCACTACGTGTTTTTCCCCTTCTATCTGATTATAATTGACCTGGTGCAGCAACTGATCAAGACGTGGTTTCTCTTCTGGACCAACATTAAGGTCTTCAAAACCTTTGATTATGTGTTTGGGGCAACCACCCCCGAGGACCTCAAAGGAATCGACCCCGGTGTTTTGGATAAGCTGGTGGGATTATTCCAAAATAATGCACCCAGGACGCTGGCAGGCCAGATGTATATCCAGTCCATCCCTTGGGTGGTAGGCATCATTGTGGCCTACATGGGCCTTAGGGAATACGGCAAGGTGAAAGGGACAAGCGGTGATGTGGGGCTCGGTCCAACCACAGCAACCCCGGGAGCTGGGCCGGTCGGGGTATTCTCCAAAGCTCTGGAGGCCGGTGTTGATCTTGTGAGCAAGGTCAAGGATGTATTTGGCAAAGGCCGCTAGCCTTCAGCGATCAGGTAACTGTACAAGACCTCAAGTGGCGCCGAGCGCTAGAAATTGAGCCGCGGACGGAAATGACCGAATTCGATAAAGGCGTATAGTAGTTCTGTGAGAACCAGGATCACAGAGCCACCAGGAAATTTCAGGATCACCAGATAAGGAGGGGATTGCAGAGATGCTGATATTCATAAGCGATTTACATTTTGATGATGGTTCAGCGGGGGAACACAACGTCCCTACTGATGCTTTTAAAATCTTTTTTGAGGACATCGCCGGGGCGGCAGACTGGCTGACCAAAGAAGGGCGAGTGATTGACGAGATTAAACTCGTCTTTTTGGGTGATATTTTTGATTTGCTCAGAACGGAGATGTGGTTTGCTTATCCTGAGAGCGAACGGCCCTGGGGAAAGGACGAGGAGAAAATAGAAGCGAACGCCAACACCATTTTCACTGCCATCCGCAAAAAGAACAAAACGACTTTTGATTTATTGAGCAGCGACCTGAAAAAGGAATTTGGCCTTCCGGTCGAGCCGGAGAGAATCTATGTGCCGGGAAACCACGATCGGTTATGTAACAAGTACGAGAGTCTTAGGGATAAGGTCTGTCAATGCTTGGGTTTATCCTCTCGGACGACTCCCTTTGACCACTTCTTTCAAGATGTAAACTACGGGGTTTTTGCCAGACACGGGCAGGAATACGACAAGTTTAATTACGAGGGTAGCATTTCCTACGAATACCACGACTATATGAGAGTGCCTATTGGCGATCCAATCACCACAGAACTGGTGGCAAAAATCCCCTGGAAGCTGATGAAGAAGAAAGCAATAAGAGGACTCTCAAAGCAAGAGCAGGCAAACCTCAAGAGGAATTTCCAGGAGATCGAAAATGTCCGTCCCTTTGCAGCCGT
>JARRNM010000110.1:0-9831 GCA_037384945.1 Deltaproteobacteria bacterium | reverse complement strand
GACGAAGTGATTCGGGAGTTCAATAAACTGTCTTTTGTGAAAATGTGGTACGACCACCATGACAAATGGTACGATTTCTTAGATGAGGCGGACAAGATACAGACAGTATTGTTCCTGCTGGAGAAGTTCAAGATTTTTCCTCTCGAAAAACTCATGCCCCTCATTGATAAGGTAATGAAACTCGTAGCCAAGGATGAGTACCAGGAAGCGGCGGCAAAGGAATATGCTCACCTGGACAATCGGATCCGCTATGTGGTCTATGGGCACACCCATGAACCCAAACAAGTGGCGATAAGGGTGGCGGGAGATCCCGCTTTACCCAAAGAGCAGGTTTATCTCAATACCGGAACCTGGCGTACACGTTTCCATAAGAGCAGAGAGGACATGAGCTTTATCGGCTGGAAAAACCTCACTTACACTGTCTTTTACACAAAAGAGGAGCGGCAAACGGATGTACCCACCTTCGAGACCTGGACCGGGACATTGAAAAAAATATGAGGTCGGATTTAGCCGCTGGACCATGAGTGCTCGACGGGTCCCGGGAACACAAGGAGCAGGAGGATGAATGTGAAGTTAGCGAATTCAAGAGCTGAATTGAGAGATCGCTATGGAATTATCGTCATCGGTTCAGGATACGGCGGCTCCATAACCGCGGCAAGGTTGGCGGCGGCAGGGCATGAGGTCTGTATTCTCGAACGGGGCAGAGAGTGGATACCCGGCGAGTTTCCTGATGAACCGGAAGAAGTGGTCGAACGGGTCAGGACTGCTGCCAATCCTCTCGGGCTCTACGACTACCGGATCACCGATGACGTTGATGTTCTCGTCGGATGTGGTCTTGGCGGTACATCTCTGATCAATGCCAATGTCTTGTATAAACCTGACCAGGATATTTTCGATTGTCTCGGTTGGCCGGATGAGATCCGGGCCGAGCGGGAGAGTGGCAGGCTTGATGAATACTACGAGCGAGTGAACTACATGTTACAAGGTTCGCCCATACCCGACGACGAGCCGCCGGTAAGGAAGATGAAGGCTCACGAAAGATCAGCAGAGGACCGGACCGGCCAATTCACCAAGTTGAACCTGGCGGTGAATTTCAACAGATATGATAACGAACCCAATCATGTCGGCGTGTATCAGAGAAGCTGTATTCTCTGTGGCGATTGCGTAACCGGCTGTAACGTCCGTGCCAAAAACACCCTGTATATGAATTATCTTCCCTTCGCCAGGAACCACGGAGCTTTTATTTTCACCGGAATTGAGGTGAACTACATCAGTAAAGCTCCCGGCGGGGGCTATTTTGTCCACAGCACATCGTATGCGGATGATAAACAGGGAGCTGAATCCATAGTGCTCCATACCAACGCGGTCATCCTCGCTGCGGGAACCCTGGGGTCAACTCAAATCCTGTTGAATTCTCGTGACCGAGGTCTGGCGGTATCTGAAAAACTCGGACACCATTTCTCCGGCAACGGAGATATACTTGGGGTGGGATACAACAACGACCTGAGAACCGATGTCCTCGGATTCGGCAATATCAGGGACAACCGCTCAAAAATTCGCGTTGGTCCCACCATTCTCTCTTCAATCGATTACCGGAATCGGCCGGAGCTGAAGGAGCGGATCGTCATTGAAGAAGGAGCTTTTCCCAGAGCCTTGGTGGACGTGCTGCGTTACATCCTGCCGAAGGTGAGTGCGGTTGCCGGCTACGACACCGATTTCGGGGTGCTGGACGAGTTATCCGAAGCTGGTCGCATCGTCAGAGACCTGGCCCACTACGATGTAAAGGGTGCCCTCAACCACACCATGGTGTACCTGGGCATGGGGCATGACGGGGCAGGTGGGGTGCTGGCCCTGGATCCCGAGGGCAACATCCGCATTCACTGGGAGGCTGCGCCCTCTGAAGCTATCCACCAGAAGATAAGTGATGAAATGAAAAGGCTCACCGCAGCCCTGGGAGGAACCTACGTCAAGAACCCCAGATGGACTTCTTTTTTTGGTCGGAATCTGATCACTGTGCACCCTCTTGGTGGCTGCTCTATGGGCGGAAACGCTGATGAAGGCGTTGTTGATCATCGGGGACGGGTTTTTGATCCGTCGCAGGATCAATTGAGAGCGGTGCATACCGGTCTCTTTGTGGCCGACGGTTCCATTCTCCCCGCCTCGGTTGGGGTCAACCCCTTGTTCACTATCTCAGCCCTAGCCGAGCGCATAGCCGATCTGCTCATCGAAGATACAAAGGTGAACAAGCAGCCCAGAGAAGGAAGCCTGCCGACGGTGGTCGAGATTCCACCTCCCGTCGGTCTGGAATTCACCGAAGAAATGAAAGGCTATTTCACCGAAAGTATGAAGAATGCCAAAACCCCGGAGGAATTCAAAGAAGCCGAAGAGAGGGGAAAAAAAGAGGGCAATAACCTTAGTTTCAAACTCACCATCTACATTGATAACGTCAATAGCTTTGTCACCGAATCCGCCCACGAGGCCCGTGCAGAAGGATATGTTTCGAGGGGATCTGGGAAATACACGGTTGAACGAGGTCGATTCAACCTCTTCATCGAAGATCCGGAGAAGCACACCAAGCGGATGCTCTACTCACTTCAGTTCAAGACCGATGAGGACCAGGACTACCTGTTGGCAGGCTACAAAGAGATCAGGGATGACCCGCAATTTGATGTCTGGGAGATATGGCAGGACTCCACCACCCTTTACTCAACGCTTTATGAAGGCAAGACAGTGTCAGATAGCGTGGTAGGCCAGGGTATAATTCGTGTACATTTGCAAGACTTTCTCAAGCAGTTGACTACCTTTCGGGTCCGCAACGCGGCCGACGGTTCTGCGAAGTTGCGTACTATGAAAATGTTTACCTCTTTCTTCTTTGGTGAGCTGTGGGAAACGTACGTAAAGAATCTCATACCTGAACTCGGATAAGTCTTATCACCAGATTGCGACAAAGAGATGTTCACAGGCGCAGGTATATTTCTGCTGATGAAAAACGAGTTGTAATTTCGGGATTCTGAAAGGGAAATCAGCTATGACGAGTGAGAAAAAATTCAACTGGGAGAAGCTGTTAAGGCGGCATCCACTTTTTTCCAATCTGGACGAGGCGGAGAAGAACCAGTTGATTGAATGGTTCCTCAGCGCAGAAGTGTCTGAAGAGGAGGAGTATGCGAAAGGCAGCATTATCATAACCGAGGGAGACTTGGGAGATTCTATTTTCTTAATCGGCTCGGGGTCTGTGCGAGCCGTATTACTGGATGTAGATGGCAGAGAGTCGGCTATCCTCTCGCGGCTTAAAGGTGGAGATTTTTTTGGAGAGATGGCCCTGTTCGAAGCAAAACCAAGAGCGGCGACGATCATTGCCGATGAAGAGAGCACTATACTGGAGGTGAAGGGGCAAGAGTTTCTCAAATTGACGGAGAAACATCCCGAGATTGAGTTAAAGATCCTGCTGAAATTATCGGAGAGATTAAGATATACAAATGAGCGTTTCTTGGCGATGAAGCTGAAGAACGTGGATGAAAAACTTCAGCTATTCAACACCAGACTCGAAGCGGAACTCAAGGTTATCGATGCCTCTTTAAAGGCTTCCCAGACCGTCTTCGAACAAACGAAGGTAAGAACGGACGAGGTGATTAATAGCGCCGAGCGAAGCCGGAGCAGGCTAACGGTGGCGGCGTCCGCTATCGGAGGTTTCGTCACCGTGCTAATCGCGATCTTCGGATTTTTGGGGGTCAAACAGCTGATGGATCTGAGTGATTTGTCTGAAAAGGTGGAAAAACATGTTGCAAAAATTGAACAGTCCCAAACGGAAATAGAAAAGACGAAAACTGAAGTGGAGCAACTCAGTACCCAACTAAATGACGAATTGGGCGGTCTTTATCAGAGAATTGATACCTCAAAAGAGTATCTTGCTCAAAATGTTCTCATCCCCGGACTCCGAGAGGCAATACGGAAACAAGAACCCATTAAAGCTAGGGGCCTGTACCAGGAGCTTGAGAAACTTGGACGTGACAATCGGCCTGTCAACCTGCAGCTTTTGACTCTTGTCGAAGTGGACATCACCACTCCGTCAGAACAAGGTCCGGAGGACTATACTGGTCTGTTGGAGCTTATCGTCGAGGATGCTGACACACCCGAGCTGAAATTTAGATCGTACTATCTCCTCTTGGCAAACATGATCCTGTTATATCCTGAAGATCCCTCAGGCACGAAGGGGACTCTAGGCAAGACATTTGAAGAACTATTCGATAGTTTTGCAGATTATTCCAAGAGCCAAAAAAGAAAAGCTGTTGTTAAGAAAATTGATTTATCGAGACTGGAGGAGTTTTTTAAAGGGCAAAATCAGGAACAACAGGAGTTGTTTCGCCGAGTCGAGAAGCTAATTCCCACCTAATGAAGTATTCCCTATCGACATTCCACATCCCACCAGAAAAATCCACTCTCGTCGAAAAGCTCATCCTTGTCGCGCTCATTCGACTTCCTGCACTCGTCGAAACTCATCCCGTTTTTGTACCAACGAGATCTATATGAGTCTCTTTGTTTGCAACAGCCCGACAAGGCGTAGGCCTGGTAGTGAGCAGGCAGGCCAATCAGGAAAGTAGTCGCCAGCAGGAGCAAGCCAAAGACAAAAATAATTTTTCTCATTGGTCCTCTCAGTTACTGCGCGATTTATGTCAAAAAAGCTGATTCCAATTAGTTTGCTCTCAGAAAGGGTTAGGAAACAGTTTATCATATCAATTAGGATTTTGCACCTCACCCCTATCACAACTTTCTGTCTCAAGGCCATAAAAATTTTAACTAGAAACATCGATTTATAGAGATGGAATCACGAGGGCCCAAGTCGGTCAAGCTAGAGTAGGAAAGAACGATTAACGACCCATAATGATTCCAACCAGAACGTAAGTCTTGGCCTTTCGGTTTTATCTTGAAAGATCCATCATTCTCCGGTAAAGTGGAAAAGATTCACATTTCTAAGGCGCGCGCGCCTTCATGCACACCACTGAATAACCTTCTCTACGGACCTTGCTGAGCGGGAATGCGACCACAGGATCTTACCCCGGTTCTTAAAGGGCTGACTCTAATCTGCTACCGGTATCATCAAGACATAAGCTTTTCTCCAGCGGGCATGCACCTCACGGACGGCACCGGATGACCACAGGCGACATGGACAAAACTATTTCCTCAACGGAGGATTAGTAGTAGGGGTGGCCTACAGGAGTTGAGCCAGTGTCCGTACGGAAACCGGCAGATATTATTCTGAGCCCCTCGGCAAGACTTGTCGACGAGCCGGGGTCGACCTCCCTGAGGACGAACTCCGCTAAGAATCTCTGCAGGTCCTTCTAACCGAGAGATTCTTCGTCGTTCCGCACGACGGGACTCCTCAGAATGGCATCCTCAAGAATGGTTTCGGGGTGGATACTGACTCGAGATAATTCGAGAAAGAAGAAGGGGGGTAAGGGATATGCAAAACAAGGCCGATGCGGTTTTTGAAGGTGGTGGGGTCAAGGGCATAGGTTTGGTGGGAGCGGTCTCTGAAATCGAAAAGGCTGGGTATGAGTTTGAAAACCTGGCAGGCACCTCGGCCGGAGCCATTGTTGCCTCACTACTGGCCGTAGGCTACAGTGCTGCCGAACTGAAACAAGAACTGGAAAAACTCGATTACAACGATTTCAAGGACGAAGGCTTGCTGGATAAATTCGGTTTTGTGGGCAAGGGCTTGAGCATTGGTTTCGAGTATGGGATCTACGAAGGAGAATTTTTCGAAGACTGGCTGGAGAGATTGTTATCAGCCAAAGGCAAGAGGATCTTCGGGGATATCAGAACAGAATATGAAGAGGAGAGATATCGATATAAATTCCAGGCCATTGCAGCTGATATTACTGACAGGAAACTCCTGGTTCTTCCTGGTGATCTGAAACTCTTTGGCATTAATCCAGATGAGTTCAGCATCTCCCGGGCCGTGAGAATGAGCATGAGCATACCATTCTTTTTCGAACCGGTTGGGCTGCGAGACACCAGCGGCAGGAAACATTTCATCGTGGATGGCGGGCTGTTGAGCAATTATCCCGTTTGGCTTCTGGATGACGGTACCGAGGATCCATCCTGGCCCACATTCGGGTTCAAACTCATGGAACCGGACAAGAGACAATTAAAGGAAGCCAGAAGAAACCCCATCAACAATCCCATAAGTTTTCTCAAGGCCATTGTGGGTACCATGCTGGACGCCCACGACAGCTACCATATCTCTAAATCAAAGGGAGACTTCGACAGGACTATTGGCATTCCAACGGTCATAACCCTAAACGGCATGGACAAAGAAATAGGAACCACGGATTTCGGTATAACTCAGAAAGAAAGCCAGGCACTGTATGACAACGGTGTTGAAGTCGCCAAGGAATTTCTTGCAACTTGGAATTTCGCTGAATGGAAGAAGAAATACAGATAAAATGAAAAGGCTAGCCGCGTGTGTTGTCGATATTGTCTCAATAGACAGGGCTGAAACGTCTCGTTGGAAAGTATTCGTGATCCAAACAAAGACCCATTGGCGCAAGGCAACGTCTCTAACTAGACCTGCAATTTCCAAGAGTGAAATAAGATTTTTCTTGAAGTAAGTATGAACATTATTATAAAATTCAATAATTAAATGATCTGTTCAGGCGTATTCTGGAAACAGCACTCTGACTCCGACGTTTTCTCTTTTCTTGATATCGAACAAGGCCTCTAGACCTGGAAGTGACATCCAGCTGTGGCTGATGACCAGTAATTATTGGCAAATTTTGCGAAAGTTCGCATCCTTGTTTATTCGGTGGAGGTCAAGGTTCGAATTGGTCGACTGAGACCTAAGTTGAGTTAATAGCAACAGGCCAATGGAAGAAGACATGAGCCGCAAAGACAGGAATGATGAAAAATGGACTATTGGGAGTGTGATCTTTTTTGCTCTCGCCTGCTTGGTTCTTCTTGCCCTCACCTGGTATTTGCTGGGCCTTCCGGAATCCCACTTCGATGTCCTGAAAAAGAGGCTTTCAGTTATTGGAGGTTGGTTTACAGCAATTGTCGCATATCTGGGTGCGGAGAAGTTGCTGAAAGTCAAAGGTGCTCCCAGTCGCGTCTTTGCCTTGTGGCCGGTTCGGGTTCTTGTGGGGCTTGGGGTGCTTCTCTCTCTGTTATTATTGATACCTCTACACAGCATCAAAGTAGAATCGGATCCAGAGGGCGCAGCTGTCCACCTCGAGGGTGAAAGGGGCGATAAGGGGAACACGCCGCAAACCGTTGCCGGCCTTTATGCTCGTATGTATGATCTCACTTTCAAAAAAGAAGGATTTGAGCCGCAAACGAGGACGGTATCGTTAATGGAAGTGCTGAGACACCGAACAATTACAGTGGTCCTGGAAAGGCAGAGGGGTTCTTTGGCCGTATCATCTAAACCTGAGGGCGCCGACGTTTACATAAATGAAGAGACAGAAAGTAGGGGGCGCACTCCTCTCGTGTTAGACGGACTGCCGGCAGGTTTTCTCACGGTTGTTCTGCAAAAGGACTGTTACGATGACTCCTTTTCCAATGAAGTCATGATAGAGCCCAATGGTAAAACACCTCTTCGTGTGGAGATGACCCAGGATGATCAACCCCGATACAGATTGGAGATCTATTCTTCTCCGTTAGGAGCGAAGGTTTTCCTGAACGGCATTCCTTATGGGACCACAAATACAAACATTCAATTACCGTGTGAAACTTATGATATCGTCTTGAAAAAAGGGAACAAACAGAAAAATTACAAGGTGAGTATACCAGAAGACAAAAGGATCTCATGGGTGATAGACTCATAGCAAATCTTGGCAAATATAATTGGGATTAATAAGAATAATGATATCAAATCGTGATATTTCCAAAAAGTTATTAATTATTTTTACTGTAATCAGTTGCGTATTTTGTGAATTATTAGTAAATTCTTATGCACAAGATAATACATCAGATTTGCTAAGAATGGAACACTGGAATATTTATACCTATAAATTTGAGCATACTACTGGAGGTGATAGTACAATTGTACAAATTATACAGAAAAATGGTCACAATATTCTTAGTCATGCGCTGGTAGATCTCAATGAAACGTGTTCGAAGAAATTTTCAATAATGATAAGAGATGAAGAAAAAGCTTTGCTCTACCACCTAGTCGATGAATATGAAGGAAGTGGGAATTCGAAACCGGCAGACAATGAAATAACCCAACCCCAGAGGGCGGATTATATACTTAAACCATCTTTTTATGGAAAAAACGATATCATAACGGCTACGGTCGAAGCCATTAATGTTCGTCTGCAAGGTATTATTGACATACCCAGTAGCAGTTTTATGCACGATAAGTATGAGGCGGGCATAGCAAATTTAGCCTGCCATCTGGCAGAGGAACTACTCAAAAAAGAGAAAAGAAGCATTCCCGACTGTGCTAAAGTGCGTAAGATTGGCTTTGGAAAGTTCGAGAATAATGTACACACAAAGTATGATCGGGAACTCAGTTCTCTTGTTAAGTTTATTCGATCAAAGCTGGGTCACTTATTAAAAGGAGACAAAAACTTCGAAGTAAGGCCGGAATCAGTAGGTCTAGACATAAAAATTTTGGGTTATTTTGTCAAATCTGAAGATGCTCTCGTAGCTAATGTAGACTTATACGACAAGGAAGGAAACATTTTAGATTCAATAGATGAAAAGATTGAATTTCCCATTGCGCCGATTGCTGTGGCAATAAATATCGCGCAAAAATTAGATAAAGCGTTACATTAATTATCACGATAATAGAGATATTTTGTAATGAGGAATAGTATAAAGTGAGTATTTATCGTAGGATCGATACAGAAAAACTTTTTTATCTCGTGGTTTTTTTCCTTTTTTTCATTTATGTAAGCGATATCTATGCTGCTATTAAAATAGATGATGATTCTAAGGTGAATAGATATATTGTAATCCACAAATTTAATATGGAAGGAGGTTCTGGTTCTTTAAGTAC
Organism: Deltaproteobacteria bacterium; assembly: GCA_037384945.1. Lineage (GTDB taxonomy): Bacteria > Desulfobacterota > Syntrophobacteria > BM002 > BM002 > BM002. The sequence goes on along the minus strand of JARRNM010000110.1, from coordinate 833 downwards.
ACTGGAAAGTCTTCTTCCCGAAGTTCTCAAGGCATATTTTTTAGGCCATGGCTGGCATGCCACCATAATCAGCGAATTGGGTGCGGGAGAAGTAGGAGAGTTTCTTCCAAAGGGAAAGGAACGGGTTCCCTTACGCAACACCCAGAGAGCACCTGAGACTCAGGTGGCCGGACCCGATTTCAGCATAAGGGGATCCTTTTACGAGTCCAAGGGGATCGTTATTATTGAAACGTATATTGAACATACCAAATCAGGAGAAAAGATACCTGTCGACATGAAGTTTGATAAACGGGATTTATTGCAGGGAATTGAGTCCTTGGGCAAAAAGTTGGAAAAAAAGATGGGAGACTTTATTTTAAAGCCAGCTGAGGGCAAAAAGCTAATCTTGGCAGTACCATGCTTCGATTCGCTTAATGTTCGTAGCGCCGATCAATCAGATGCAGATGTTGCCTATGCTTGGATGAGACAACAATTCGCAAAGGACCTGAGTCTGGCATGCCAAGAAATCGAAATGGTGCAAGTCGCACGGTGGACAGAGACAAAAAGTTTATGTGATGAGACCTTAGACGAATTATTAGAAAATCTGAATGCTGACTTGATAGTCACTGGTGAATATAAAGTGGTCAATGATGAAACTCTCAACGTGCGAGCTGATCTTCTTGATAGTTCGAGCCAAGACAAGCTTGGCCCCATCGATATGACCGGAAGTTTAGATGATTTCTTTGGTTTGGAGAAGGACTTCTCTGAATTGGTCAAGGAAATTGTCGTCCTTTTTTTAAATCCTACCGAGACCCTGCAAGCGCGCAATCTTTTTGCTCAAGACTTGGATGCCA
>JARRNM010000109.1:0-23365 GCA_037384945.1 Deltaproteobacteria bacterium | reverse complement strand
TAGTAATCCTGGTGATATTCCTCTGCTGGGTAAAAATGCCCCAAGGGAAGGATTTCGGTTACTATAGGTTTGTCAAAGCGACCCGATGCGGCCAATCTTTTCTTGGAGGCTTCAGCCAAACGGTGCTCTTGCTCGTTGCTGTAGAAGATAACGCTGCGATACTGGGGTCCCCGGTCCACGAACTGGCCCCCCGCATCGGTGGGATCTATATGCCTCCAGAAATATTGCAGGAGTTGCTCATAGCTGACTTTGGCCGGGTCGTAAATCACCTTTACCGCCTCCACGTGGCCGGTCCCGCCTGCGGAGACCTGTTCGTAGGTGGGATTGGCAACGTGACCACCGGTGTAGCCCGAGATAGCGTCGATCACTCCGTTGACCTTCTCGAAATCGGCTTCCGTGCACCAGAAGCAACCGCCGGCAAAATAGGCCTCCTTGGTATTTGGGGGTTCATCGTGCATCTTTTTCTCCATGTTTCCTGTCACCTGATGGTAGCCTAAAAGGACCAACACCAGGGCGATCATTGCTATATATAAACTTTTCATCAGATATCTCCTTAATATATTTTACTCATATACTACGGTCCGGTCCAAAGAGACCGGGGTTTGTTTTTTCTAGATAGATAATAAGACTGATAATTAAAGCTGGTGTAAAGAAACTGTAAAGATTTGGTAAAGATTTGGAGTGGGACTGCACTGGTGGGATAAATAGGTCAGTCTACCCGTGGGGGCGGTTCCGTGGGAAGCTCGAACCAGATATGGATGCTGCCGTCGAGGAGTTCAGCGCCCACCGAGCCTCCATGGGCCTCAACCAGTTCCTTGACGATGGCCAAGCCGATTCCGGCTCCGCCGTGCTCCCGAGAGCGGGACTTTTCCCCTCGGTAAAAACGCTCAAAGAGAAAGGGAAGATCTCTTTCGGCAATTTCCCCGACGGTATTGCTGAAAACAACCTTGATCACTCGTGGCTTGAGTTCAGTTGAAACCGTCACCGCTCCACCTGGAGGGCTATACTGCCAGGAGTTTTGCAGAAGATTGTTGAGCACCTGAGACAGATGATGGGGATCAGCCCAAAGGCTTATGTCCCCATCGTTAAAATGAGTCTCCACCTTGAGCTCTTTCTGCTCAAGCTGGGAACGAAAAGATTCGAGCATTTGATTAATCAAATGGTCAAGAGGAATCTCGACTCTGCGAAGACTGGCCTTGGCGGCGTCAGCTTTGGCCAGCCGCAGGATGTCTTCCACCAATTGCACTAACCGTAAGGTCTCGCCTTCAAGCAACTTGAAAGTCTCCTCAGAGGGGCTGATTACTCCATCGGTCAGGGCCTCGAGATACCCTTTTATGTTGGTCAGGGGAGTCCTGAGCTCGTGGGCCACGTCGATCATCATTGTCTTCCGCAGTTCTTCGATCTTTTGCAGGCTTTCAGCCATGTGGTTAAAGGCCAGAGCCAACTGACCAACTTCATCTTTAGATTTAACTGGGACGCTGGCTGAATAGTCGCCGGAGGCGATCTTGCTGGTGATCTCAGTCATCTGAGTGAGTGGCTGCAGGATTCTTCGCATGAGCAAAAAGCTGAAAGCAACAGATAGAACAAGAGCCCCAAGACTTGCCCAGATAAGATAGCGATGCACGGAGCTCAAGAACATATGATGACTCGATGTTGGAGAGATGTTGTACTTCTCCATGAGAGTCATGAAGTAGCCGGCGGCGAGATAGTCAACCGCGAGCCACACCATAATGATAACGAATCCGATGACAAGGATATTAATCCCAAGGAGTTTCCAAAGAAGTCGATTTCTCAAGGTCCAATCCCCCTCGCTCATCGGTCACTCTCCTCGGCAAACCGATATCCTATGCCTCTGACGGTGAGAATGTGACGAGGCTGAGAGGAGTCCTCTTCTATCTTCTGCCTAAGTTTTCCGATGTGGACGTCGATGACGCGGTCTATTACTGCTTCACCCTCTGGATAGAGCCGGTCCAAGAGTTCGGCCCGAGAAAACACCCTTCCAGGCCTGGTCATCAAAGCTTTGAGGAGGTTGTACTCATGAGCTGTGAGAGAAATAGCCTGCCCTCTCAGGCTCACCCTACGTTTATCCAGATCCAGAACTAAATCTTTATGTGACCAGACAGTTCTCTTGCTACTGGTGTCCAAACGGCCTCTCCTGAGAATGGCTTTCACTCTGGCCACCAATTCCCGAGGACTAAAGGGTTTTACCACGTAATCGTCAGCCCCCAATGTCAGCCCTGAAATGCGGTCCACCTCTTCCCCTCTGGCGGTGAGCATGATGATAGGAACATCAGACCAGCTCCTGAGCTGCCGACAGACTTCCCAGCCATCAACAAAGGGCAGCATGAGATCGAGAACCACAAGAATTGGGTTATGAAGGCGAGCCAATTCCAGGGCTTCCCTGCCATCAGGAGCGACAACAGTCCGGAAGCCCTCTCGCTGAAGGTAGAGCTCTACTAGGGAAGCGGTCTTTTTGTCGTCTTCCACGATGAGAATTGTTCCCTGGATCACCGGGGAGCCCATGGCGTCTACTCCGCAAACTACTCTTCTTCGGCGGCGGCCAAGAACATGTCGTAGTCAGGTTTGCTCATAAGTTCCGCGAGATCACCGGTCTCTTTAATGGCAAGGACAGCGATCCAGCCCTTGCCATAGGTGTCCTGATTGATCAGGTCGGGAGCTTCTTCAAGCTCCTGGTTCACTCTAAGAACTTTCCCCGATATGGGTGCGGGGAGCTCAACACTGGCTTTTCCGGATTCCACAGTGGCAAAAGGTTCGTTCTTAATGACGTCATCGCCAACCTCTGGAAGTTCCACATAGATAATAGTGCCAAGGGCCTCGGCGGCAAAGTCGGAAATTCCCACCTGTGCCTCTTCATCCGAGGTTTGCACGTAGACGTGATCTTGACTGATCTTCAAAGCTCCCTTTGCCATAACACCTCCTTTTATTGTCCGTAGTTCGTAGTCCGTGGTCCGTTGCCAGGAGGGCATAGCGCAGAGCGCATGGCGCATAGCGTTTTGCCCACATTATTTAGAAAGGGTGGTAGGGGCGGGATTTATCCCCGCCCGAGCACTCACATTTTCCTTCCGGACTTCTGTGAAGAGTTCGGTAGGTGAAATCTCATGCCACTTTCCTGGAAAAAGCTCAATAAATTTTGCCACAACCCTCTGTGCCACCTCTTTCATGCCGGGAGTCCCACCCAGCAACTCAGACATTGAAGTCACCTGGTCGCTTCTCAGGGCACAGGGGTTAATGTAACAAAAATGGTCCATGTTGGGGGAGACGTTCAGAGCAATGCCATGAAAGCTGACCCATCGTCTGATGGCAACGCCAAGGGCGGCCACCTTTCGGTGGGAGACCCAGACGCCTCGGTGCTGCGGGTTGCGACCGGCACGAATACTAAAGTCGGCCAGAGCCTTGATTAAGGCTTCCTCGAGCAAATCGACGAACCCACGGACGGAGAGGTTCCTCTGAGTCAGATGAACTATGGGGTAGACTACCAACTGCCCGGGGCCGTGGTAGGTTACATCTCCTCCCCGCTCAACTCTTTGAATGTGTATTCCCTGGGACGCTAAGTCTTCAGCACTTGACAAGATGTTATCAATGCTGCCGCGCCGGCCGAGGGTTATGACCGATTCGTGCTCTACCAGTAGCAGAGTGTCTGGTACGGTGTTTCTCTGCCGGAGGTCAACCAACTTCCGCTGGAGGTCTAGTACCTCGATGTATCTGGCGTGACCTAGGTTGACGATCCAACCATCGATGTCTGTCATCAATTCGTCTCGCTCCGCTTCCAGATCAGCACGGAGCACTTCTCAGCTGGCAGCGTGCAGCTAGCAGCTGGCAGGTGTTCAAATGGTCTAATTCTACAATTCCCCCTGCTGTCAGCTGCCTGGTGTCTGCTGCCTGCTGACTCACAACCCGAGGTCCAGCTTGTGAATAGAGAGCCCCCGCGCATCCTCCACCGCCTCCCACAGGGCCTCGGCAACGGTCGGGTGGGCATGAATAGTTCTGGCCATCTCTTTGAGGGTCACGCCCTGGTTCACCGCCACAGTACATTCAGCAATCAGAGTGCTGGCATCCGGGCCTATTATGTGGATGCTTATTATCCTTTCATCCTGCTGGCGGGCTATTACTTTGACAAAACCGTCTATTTCGCCGATGGCGTGTGATTTGCCCAGGGCGCGAAAAGGGAAAGATCCCTCAAGGTAGCCGATACCCTGTTCATCGCACTGTTGGCCGGTAAGTCCAACTGAGGCAATCTCCGGACTCGTAAAAATGGCCACAGGTACAGCGTATTCGTCGACCCGTGCTTGCTGGTTTCCCAATCCATGCTCCACGGCGACAATCCCTTGGTGAGAGGCAAAGTGGGCCAACTCTTTTTTGCCGGTAACGTCGCCAATGGCATACACGCCGGGCACATTTGTCCGGCAGTGCTCATCGACCTGGACATAACCCTTACGCAAATTAAGGCCGATCTCCTCGAAGCCCATATGGTATGAAACAGGAGATCTTCCCACGGTGACCAGAACTGCTTCCGTCTCGATCCTTTTGCCTGAGGCAAGGGTGATCTCCACTCCCGATGCGGTGGGATTGGCAGCAACGGGAGGGTCGCCAAAATGCAATTTTGCTTTGCGTTTTTTCAGTGCTCGGATGAGTCCCTTGTTGATGTCCGGGTCCATATCCTTTATGGCTTCTTTGCTGCGCTTGGTTATGTGAATGGTAGAGCCAAGAGCACTGAAGAGCAGGGCGAATTCACATCCAGATACCCCACCTCCCACAATAAACAGGCTTTCGGGAATCTTGGTCAATTCCAGTATGCTTCTGGTGGTGAAAACTTTCTTATGGTCCCAGGGCAAGAGATCCAGGGGTCGGGGTTCTGATCCGGTAGCTATGATGATCTGCTTGCCGCGAATGAACTCTTTGCCTTGGTTTTTCCTGGCCACCTCGACCACGCCCGGTTCTTTTACGTGTCCCTCCCCCATGATGAGGTTGACCTTGTGATTCTCGAACAAACGTTCAACTCCCTCTCTGAGCTCTGCCACGATCCGCTGGTTTCTCCCGACAATCTTGTCCAGATGAGCCACCGGGTGTTGGCAGCTCAAACCAAAAGCCTCCGCATGGCGCATTTGTTCAAAGAGGACGGCGCATTTGTACATGGCTTTGGTAGGAATGCAACCCCAGTTGAGACAGGTCCCACCCACCAATTCCTTTTCAATAATGCAGACTTTGGCTCCCAGTTGCCCGGCCCTAATAGCTGCCACATAACCACCGGGTCCAGCCCCGAGGATCACCGTATCATACTGGTACATCTAGATAGTCTCCTAAAGGGAATAAAGGCTGGGAATATGTTTTCGCAGGCAGATGTTATAACACAGCACGGTGGGATTTCGGATTGTCGATTGCAGATTGCGGGTGGCGAAATTTTCTATTGGCATATTGTGTCAATCTAAAATCTCAAATATCTTTTTGTGCTCTCTGTGGTTAACCTCCCGATCACTGCGACCAGTGCCCGGCCGAATTCTAAAAATCTAGCTGCGAAAATCTTGAGATCTGAGACCGTATCGCCTAAGTATTTGCTGCAAAGCCTGTCGTTCCAGTCCACACTCACGGGCTGAGTGGGTAACATTGCCGTTATTACGGCGCAGTAATTCTCCCAAATACTCGGCGTGAAAGCGATGAAGTACCTTTTCCTTCGCCTCCTTGTAATCCATCCCGTGAATCTCCTGCCCCACTACACAGCTATCAGTGGGCTCAGGAGTCCAGCCAATTTCGTAAGGTTTAATAACATCCCCGGCTGAAAGAAGAATTGCTCGGTTGATTATGTTTTCCAATTCTCTAACGTTGCCCTCCCAGTTTCTCCTCAAAATTAAATCCATTAACTCGGGGGAGAGAGATTTGAGTGGTCTGCCGAACTCCTTGCAGTAGTGGTTAAGGAAGTGTTCGGCTAAGAGGGGAATGTCTTCTTTGCGTTCTCTTAAGGGAGGCATTTCCACGGTGAGCACGTTTAATCGGTAAAAAAGATCTTCCCGGAAATCCTGCTGGCGAATTTTCTCTTTGAGATCACGATTAGTGGAGGCAATAACCCTTACATCTACCCTGATTGATTTGGTCTGTCCCAAGGGTTTGATATCTTTGTCCTGTAATACACGCAGCAATTTAGTCTGAATAGTTGGAGCAATATCCCCTATCTCATCAAGATAAATGGTTCCACCCCGGGCTTCCTCAAATAGTCCTATCTTGTCACTGCTGGCATCGGTGAAGGCCCCTTTCCTGTAACCGAAAAGCTCGCTTTCCAAAATATTCTCCGGCAGGGTAGGACAGTTCACCGTTACATAGGGCTGGTCACATCGATGGCTGAGCCCATGGATTGCCCGAGCCGCCAGATCCTTGCCGGTACCGGACTCACCGGTGATAAGAACAGTAACATCGGTTTTGGCTATCATCTGGATGGTCTGGTAGACTCGCTGCATGGCCGGGCTGCGACCTACCAGGTTCTCAAAGGGTTCTTTCTCCCTGATCCTGCGCTGGAGATTCAAGTTTTCTCGGAGAAGCTGGCTGCGTTCCAGGGCTTTCCGCAGCAGGTGAATGAGCTCCTCATGATCGAATGGCTTGGTAATAAAATCGTAGGCCCCTTTTTTGATAGATCTCACCGCCAATTCCACCACCCCGTGAGCGGTCATTATTACTACGGTCATCCAAGGGTTGATCTGCTTAATCCGCTCCAGCAGTTCAAGGCCATCCATTCCTGGCATGCGGATATCGACCAGGGCCAGATCATAGTTCCGGGTATCCAGCAGTTTAAGGGCTTCTGTGCCGGAAGCTGCAGTGTCTATCTCACAATCTAGTTCTTTACTGATAGCTCGCTCCAGCAAACGCAGCATGTCAGTCTCATCATCAACAATTAGCAGTCTGTCTTTCATTTCTTTTGCCATAGACCATTCAAGCAAGCCAATCGGACAGATACACCCATCCGAGTAATGTGGGTCGCTCCAACCACTCCTTAATAACAATGTTCCTGTTCATCCAAAGTGAGTGGAAAGGAAATGATAAAGGTGCTCCCCTTTCCAGGTGTACTCTGAACATTGATCTCTCCGTGGTGCTCTTTGATGATACCATAGCTCACTGACAACCCTAAACCAGTGCCCTCGCCGGTGGGTTTGGTAGTGAAAAAGGGATCGAAAATTTTTTCTAAAATTTTGGGAGGTATGCCGGAGCCACTATCTGCCACAGTAACGTTCACCTGGTTACGGGAAGAATGGTAATCGGTACCGATGTTGATTCGTCCCTGGCCTGTCATTGCCTGTCTAGCATTCATCAATAGATTCATGAACACCTGTTTCAATTTTTCACCGTCAGCACAGAGCGCTGGGATTGAATTGTCGAGCTTGGTTTCGATAGTGACATTGTCCAATGTAAACTGATGCTCAACCACTGATATGACCTCACGGACTAGGTCATTGACCTGGAGCACACCTTTCTTTGTCTCGGCGTTGCGGGCAAACTTGAGCAAATCCTCGACAATGGTTTTGCAGTTACGGGCGTGTTTTTCGATTATTTTTAGATCTTGAAAATCCTGAGTGTTTTCCGGCTCGTTGCGAAGTAACAGCTGAGTATAGCCAAGTATCATGCCAAGAGGGTTGTTTACCTCGTGGGCCACACCGGCGGAGAGTTCGCCCAGGGAGGCCAAGCGGTCCGCCTGCAGGAGCTGCTGCTCCATTTTCTTTCTATGGGTAATATCCTTGGCAATGGACTCGAACCCTCCTATCTCCCCATCGGTTTTTCTACTGACCGTCAGGCTTAAAAGCCAGGTTAGAGTCTCCCCCTCCCGGTTTTGCACTCTACACTCCAAATCTTTATAGAAGCCGGCTACAGCTACCTCTTCCATCAGTTGGCGGGGATTCGGCGGCGGCACAATCAAGTCAGCAAAGGTTGCCTTTGAAAGGAGTTCATCCTTTGAAGTATATCCGAGAATGTTGAGTCCAGCCTGATTTATGTCCAAGAACCTACCTTCCAGATCGAAAACCATAATAATATCCATAGATCCTTCGAATATGCGCCGATATTTCGCCTCGGATTTGCTGAGTTCCGCGGTACGCTGACGCACCATTTCTTCTAAATTTCGGTTGAGCCACTTGAGCTCTTCGCTCGCCTTTTCAATGGCCCTTTTGTCGCTCAGAATCTGGACATTAATCCGGTGAACTCGCTGGAAAAAGAGAGTTATGCTACCCACAATAACGAAGGTCAGGCTGTTGATCGAGCCGCTGAAAGGTCTCAATTCCACCCAGATGTCGCTATGCCCTGCAAGGAGGAGCAACCGTTTGGCAATGTGCCCCACTGATCGCGATACTGAAAAGAGAGCCAGAGCCAAAGAGAGCCAGAGTAGATAGGTCCAGATAACGTTGTCCTTGTCAGTGCGGCGGAGCAGTTGAGCGTAGCGGACGCAGACAAATGAGATGATGATCATCATGGCCGAGCCCAGCATGTCAACTAACCAGACTGGAAAGAGGGGGAGACTACTACTCATGTTGTGGAAGCCCCTTATTACCCGCTTGCCTATAAAGATCGCGGAGGCCGAATAAAAGTAAAAGCATGGCGGGCACACAAAGTAAATGATCAAATTTGCCAAAATAATACACCCAGCTCCGCCAGCCTCCAGTCATTGAAAGCCGCTGGGCCCAGTCGAGACCGGTGGTAATGAGCATTTCTCTGGTCAAGGTGTGTTCAATCCAATGAACTGCGAAAGTATCCAGATTCCACAAAATGAACATTAGGCAGGAGATTTGGATCAGACGCCAGCCCCTTTCCCTGGAGAGGCCGGTGGTCTGCAGCCAGTAGGTAAATATCGCCAAAGTGGCAATAAAGAATAGATGAGCCAGCATATGGGCAAAGAGGCCCTCCGGCGCCGGGTGAGTTTGCAGGGCCCAGGCTGCTCTGGGCCATGAAATAAAGAAGCAGAAAAATAGAAAAATCTTGGCCCATATAGTATTTTGTCGTCCAGACTTGAAAATCATTCTACCTCCAAGGTCAGTTATCCAGATGGAGAATCAACCGGCACCGTTAAATCCCCCCTTATTTCAGATTTGAGATTTAAGCTTGACCAAACCTGCAGTCTGCAATCCAAAAGCTAAAATTCCATCTCTGCAATGAGAGTCCCCCTCTCATAAGGGGGATTTAGAACCTGTCCGACAACGTCATTCTGAGGCGTAAGCCGAAGAATCTCTCCCCGGGCCCTCTATTATTCTCAAGACAACAGTCAGCCAGGGCTGGCTGCGTATTGACCAGATCCACTGAGGCCTGATCGATCGCCACCGGGTCCCTGCTCGCCAGGATGCCAAGGTCTTTGACCAGAGGGACATCGCTATAGCCATAGCAGTCGCACTGTGGGGTTACTCGGCTCACAAAACTGAGATAGATGGTCCGGTCCTCCTTACCTTTCAGGACTCCCGCCGTGTACTCTACCATTTTTTTCTGAAAACGGGCCGTGTCGCTGTCCCAGGGGATGGATACCGCCCCCTCCGGGCACACTGCTACGCATTCACCACAGCCTATGCATTTCTCCTCATCCTTTTTGGCCTTTTTCTTAAACAGTTCGATTGCCCCGACAGGACAGTGAACCACGCATTCACCACAGCCGATACAGTTTTTTGCATTGAACTCCGGTGAAATTTCGCAATGCTGGGCAAGTTTTCCCCTTCTGGAGGCACAGCCCATGCCGAGATTCTTTATAGTACCTCCAAAGCCCGAAAGTTCGTGTCCCTTGAAGTGAGCGGCACTGATGAGAGCGTCTGCCTGCACCACATCGGCGCCAATGTAAACCTCTTCATAGATGGGTAAGTTCACTCGCACGGCCACGTCAGAGTTACCTCTAAGGCCGTCGGCTATGGTAATAGGTGCACCTGCCACCGCATAGGCAAAACCGTTCTGGATTGCCGTGGTGAGGTGATCCACGCTGTTGGTTCTGGTACCCACGTAAAGAGTGTTTGAATCTGTTAAAAAAGGTTTACCTCCGAGTCTCTGAACTCGATTGACCAGATGACGCAGATAGGTGGGGGGGATGTAACCGGTGTTGCCCGTCTCTCCGAAATGGAGCTTGACGGCAACCAGGTGTCTTTCTTTGATGATTTCATCAAAACCGGCAGCATCCAACAACCGGTCAAGCTTCACGTAAAGATTTTCTTGCAAAGAAGCGCGCAAATCCATGGCCAAAACTTCACTCACCATTGGTCCCTCCTTTCGGCAGATGAATACTCTCGCTTAATTCCATGAACTTTAGATGGAATAAGTGGATAATGTCAAGAGGATGACTCGATCTGGAGGTGACAGAAGCAATAAAAAAATTGCATTAGCAAGTTTTTTGTTCCTAATAATAACTATTTTGAATAACAAGAATAGTGCTAGATTCTGCTGGAAAGTGCAGTTTTTATATTGCACCAATGCAAACCTTAGCTTTACTTTTTACTGAATTAAATATTTGCATTTCTCAATGATTTCAGTTAGTTTTCTCCCAAGGGCCAAACTAGGCACAGATGTTGCGGTAGCAAGATTATTGGTCCCGTAGGCGTGGATGAGCGGGGCTGTAACCTTAGGTTTTTCGGTACGGCAAAATATTGGGATTACTAAACAGGGGAGGGGTTCTCTTCTGATGGTGAGAAAGGAGGAAGACGGTTTATGGATATAGAATTCATGAAATCCAGGGCAAAAAGATACCATTATCTTTCAACCCTATTCCGTGACGAAATACCCCTTGAGCTCATTTCTGCGATGCAGACAGATGAGTTCCTAAATGGGTTCAACGAATCAGTAAAAGGGTGCGGGTTCATCGACCTTATAAGTGGGGCGGAGGTGATGTCTTCATTTCTTAAGAGCGGCACTGCTGATAAGCTTTACAGGGAGCTCAGGTACGATTACGCCGATCTTTTCCTGAACGCCGGTGCCAATCCCGTCTTCCCCTACGAATCTGCCCAAGTGAGCAAGGAACCGGTGGTTATGCAGAAACCGGTCTTCGAATTGAGAGAGTTTTTCCGTAAGGCCGGCGTGAGCAAGTCTGCCGACTACAAGGATTTGGAGGAACACATCGCAGTGCAGCTGGAGTTGCTCCGCTACCTCCTGGAACACGGTAAGGCGGACCTGTATAAGGACTTCTTCAAAAACAAATATATGGGCTGGGTGCCCTCCTTCTGTGATCAGCTTGCAGTATCTGCCCAGACCGACTTTTACCAAGGCCTGGCCCATTTTACTCGCGGGGCCATGATGTGCGAGGCTATGAGGATTGAGGGCTTTACCAGAGGCGAAGAGACCACGAGAAAGTTGGTGGGGGCTGTAGACGCGCTGGATCTTGATCCGGCTTATGTCACCCTGGCCGAAGGTACATTAGATCCGGAGCCGGAAAAGACCGTTCCCACCCACTGTTACACTTGCGGGGCCCTCTGCGGAATGACGGCCAAAGTGAAGGATGGCATCCTCACCGGTACTTCCGGTCTCACCGGAGACCCCAAAGGAGGCGGCAGGCTCTGCCCCAAGGGAGCTTCTGCGGTAAAACACCTCTACTCCGCCTACCGGCTCAAGGCGCCGCTCATAAAGGAGAACCACCGTTTCCGCAAAGCCACTTGGGACGAAGCCTTAGACAGGATCGTTGAAGGAATAAAGAACACAGAACAGGGCAAGCTCGGCTACTTCAGAGGTAATGACTTTGCAAATTGGATTCACGAGGCCCTCTTCGACCACTTGGGCTGCCCCAAGACCACCCACCGGCCCATGTGCGACAACTCCAATCGCATGGCCAACGAGCACAATCTTAATGATAAACGTCCGTGGATCAATTACCAGGACTCCGATTACATCGTCCATTTTGGGATGAATGAGTTTGCCAGCTCCTACGGTCAGCGCAAGACTGCCCAACTGAAAGCAGCCCTCAAGCAGGGTAGCAAACTCGTCGTCTTCGATCCCAGAAGGTCCGAGACAGCGGCCGCAGCAACCGAGTGGATCACCATAAAGCCGTCAACCGACGGCGCTGTGGCCATGGCCATGTGTTACGTGATCGTAAAGAATAACCTCTATGATAAGGAGTTTGTAGAGAACTGGACCTATGGATTCGAGGAGTTTAAAAAAAGGCTAATGGGCGAAGAGGACGGTGTGGCCCGCACCCCCGAGTGGGCCGCCAAGATAAGCAGTGTTCCAGCTGAAACTATCGAAAGGATAGCCCTGGAGTTTGCCCTCGCCAAGAACAAGGGAGCCCTATCCTGGACGGGCGTGGCCCAATGCCCCAACGGTATGTACGGCACCGCCGCGCTCCAGGCCTTGAACGGCCTTTGCGGCACCTTCGACGCTCCAGGCGGGCCATCTTTACCTTTCAAGCGCAAGCTCAAGTCTGCCTGGGGCGAGGGGCAGGAGAAGCCTGCCGCCGCTGGAGCTCCTAAACTCAACAATTTTGGCATTTGGGCCGGCTGGGCTCCGGCGCATCTCCTTGATGACGTCGAGGCAGGGAAACTCAAAGGGATGATCGTTTATTTCGGCGACCCAGTGCTTTCCTGGGGAAATCAGGCGGCCATTACAAAGGCGATCGAAGCGATGCAGTTCAAGGCGGCCATCGAGGCTTACATGTGCAACACTGCTTTACTGTGCGATGTGGTGCTTCCCGACTCCACCTGGATGGAGCAGAGCCAGGTGAAGAATGACTGGCTTTATGAAGCCTTCATAGCTTACTACGCCGAGGTAGTGAAGCCAATGTACGACTCCAGGCCCATGTGGTGGATAACAGTGGAGCTGGCCAAGAGGCTGGGCCTTGGACAGCATTTCCCCTGGACATCCATTGAGGAAGCAGAGCGCAACCAGCTGGCCGGGACCCCGTGGTCTTACGATGAGCTGAGGGAGAAGGGATTCGTCATTACCGATGAGGCAGAATACTACAAGTACAAGAAGTGGGGCTCCTTGAATCCGCCAGAGGGATACGGCTCCTCTGGAAAGACCAAAACCGGGAAGTACAATTTCTTAAACCCCGTAGCTCAAGAAAAGGGCATTGACCCTCTTCCCGACTATAAGGAGCCTGACAAGGAACTTCAGCCAGATGAGAACTACCCTTTTATCTTCGGGAACTTCCGGATCTTCGAGCATGAGCACTCCTCCACTTTTAATAACTACCAGCTTATGAAGATGCAGGGCAGCAATTCCTTGTGGATCAACATGCTGGATGCTCAAAAGCTAGAGATAAGCGAAGGTGACAGGGTCCGGCTCAAATCTCCCTGGGGCGAGGTAGAGGTGACGGCCAAGCCCACCTGGTCTATTATGCCGGGTGTGCTGGCTTCGGCCGGAGGGTTTGGCCACACCCGGGGGCTGGAGGGAGATCCCAAGTATCCGCAGTTCGGCGGGATAAACACGCCTGGCATAATGAAGCCCAACACCACCGAGGATGTGGGCGGCACCCCCCTGCTCAAATACATTAAGACCAGGGTGGAAAAGGTAACCTAATAAGATAAGAAGGGCTTAACAAACCATAGACTCTATAGGCTCGCCTTACCGAAGAGGTCGGGGAAAAATTCTATTGATTGATTGGGCTGAACAGTAGGCAACTTACGGTGGCGCGAAAATGTTTGGGCGCTGAGACCAGCTTGGCAGCAGGTTTCGAGCGCCCGTTTTCTGTTATGCGTTTTACGGATGAGCCAGCCTATGTGCGTAGAGATCAGGCGGGAACTGAAATCTTTGCTCTAATACACCAGGTTCCACTGCCCTTTCCAAATCATTACCATTACCATGGAATCCGTACCCAACCCATTATGATCCTTCGGGGTTATGTTATAGATCCCACTAATTCCCACATAATTCTTGGTCTGTTCAATGGCATCACGTAGCATCACCTTATTGGTTCCCACCTTTTTCATGGCATTGGCTACGATGTAGATGGCGTCCCAAGCGTATCCCGAGTGAGTGTTGATGGGGAACTGTTTATCGTAATCGTAAACATCGTTGTACAGATGGACGAATTCAGTAATGATCGCTTTCTGAGGATCTGAATCGGGGAGTTCCTTGTATGCCATCAACTTGGTGGACGGCATGACGTTTCCTTCTGAGGCGCTCCCCGCCAGTTCGATGTATTTGGGGCCCGGCAAGCCGTGACACTGGATCAGGGGTAGTTTGATCGCCAACTGCTTGACATTCTTGGCCACTATCGATCCAGCCGGGCCAATGGTCCAACAAATAATTGCCTGGGCGTCGGTATTCTTGATTTTGGTAAGTTGGGTGGTCATGTCAGCATCCCTTACCCCGAAGGACTCATCAGCTACGACCTCTAGACCGTAATCGGGAGCTAACTTGGTAAGCCAGCGCTTGCCGTCGCGGCCGAATCCGTCAGATGCAGTAATGAGCGCAATCTTCTTAACTTTTTTGGCCTCTAGGTACTGGTAGACTTTCTCTACCGCTACGGAACTTCGCTGGGGAGATTTAAAAATCCATTTGGCAGTGCCGAAATTTTTGCCGCCGTGCATGCCCTCCATAATTACCGGATCACCACCCACGGTCATTACCGTAGGGATCTGCTTTTCTTCCAGGTATTTTTTTACAGCCATGCCCGTGCCCGTGCGGGTGGGACCGATTAGAGCCACCACCTTCTCTTGCTCAACTAACCGCTTGGCGACCATCAATGCCCTGGTAGGATCGCCTTCGGTGTCTCCAATAACCAGTGCTAGGGGGCGGCCATTGATCCCTCCTTCTTTGTTTATCTTTTCAACCACCATCTCCGCCACTAGCTTGGTGGGCGTACCAATAAATGCCGCAGGGCCGGAGAGATCGAAAAAGGCGCCGATTTTGATCGGTTCCTCAGCGGTGGCCTGATCCACAGCATATCCAAATGAAAAGGCAACCATGAGGGTAAAGAGCAAAACCATAATCTTTCTCCAGGTGTTCATACGAAAATCCCCCTTTTTTGCAAAATATTATAGTCTTATAATTACACGTCCCCGGTCAGTTCAGTATCACCTCCTCTGCAAATTTCACAATTCTCATTGTATATTTCGCATTTGTCATCTGGGAGTTTATTAACCCGGCTATTTCACCTTCATGAATTGAGCGATTCTCCGTTCACTGTAATTCTGAGGGGTCCCGCCCACGGCGGACTCAGAATGACATGGAGGGTGCTGCCTGTACTCATGGGTCGACTAGACTCGTTCAATTTAGGACATTGTAAGAGCCCTGAAGCAGCTACAATCGTCATGCCGGGCACGTCGATACCCCGATCCTGCATCCAGGAAAGCAAGCACTGTCTTCAGATTCCGGAATAACCGAGTCTTTATTTCCACACCCGGAAGGAAAAGTTGTGAGTGAAAGATAAAAATATCCGCAATAATATAATGATAAATGCGAAATGTGAAATGATTAATTTCGATGATCAAATACCCTCACACTCTTGCGCTCAGTTCTTGGCAGATTACCGTGGTCAAGTACTTCCACTTCAGCACTCACCAAAATATGTTTGCGTATGTCGCGGGAAACACGACTGGCTATTGCTTCGTTATCCTGAGGTTTATAACTTGGCCTCCGTTCCACCTTGAGGATCAGGTAATCCCGTCCGTCTTCTCTTCGTTCGAGATGTACCTGGTACTCGCTGCCTATTTCAGGAATCTGTGACAAGATATGGTCAATCTGTCCAGGGTAGATATTCACCGCCCTGACAATGAACATGTCGTCCGAGCGCCCGAGGATGCGATCATGCATGGGCAATGGGCAACCACAAGAGCATGGTTTGGGGATCAGCCGCGTCAAATCTCGAGTTCTATAGCGGATTAGTGGAGCTCCTTCCTTGCACAAGGTAGTGACAACCATTCCGCCCGACTCTCCCGGTTCAACCGGCTCGAGAGTTTCAGGATCTATGATTTCCAAGATGTAATAGTCAGCCCAGTAGTGGATGCCTTCGTGTTTGCCACAGTCAAGTCCGGTGCCGGGACCATAGAGCTCCGTCAGTCCGGGTATGTCGAACACGTGTTCAACCCCGAGGAGTTCCTTGATGCGCCGGTCCATAGATTGACTGTGTCTCTCTGCACCCAAGATGACCTTCTTGAGGGCTATTTGTTGCCGGAGTTTCCTCCGTTGCACCTCTTCTGCCATAAGTAGTGCCATGGAGGCGGTGGCGCAGAATACGGTACTTTGCAGGTCCACCAACATCTCACAATGCATCTCCCTATTTCCAGGGCCCACAGGCACGGCCATGGCACCGAGTCTCTCGCATCCTAATTGAAATCCAACACCGGCAGTCCAGAGGCCGTAGCCCACTGCGATTTGGACCCGGTCCTCAGCCGAAAGGCCCGCCATTTCGTAGCAACGGGCAAACATGTCGGCCCAGTCGTCAATGTCTTTCTGGGTATAGCAAAGGACTTTGCGTTTACCAGTGGTGCCGGACGAGGCGTGAATGCGGACAATCCGGTCGAAAGGTACGGCCCTCAAGGGAAAGGGATAATCCTCCTGCAAATCATCGGCCGTGGTAAAGGGCAGTCTGACCAAATCATCCAAAGAGGTGACCTGCTCAGGAGTGATTCCAGCCTTCTGCAACCGCCGGCGATAGAAGGGGGAGTTTTCATATGCGTGGCGAACTGTCCATTTTAGCCCGTCTAGCTGCAGTTCCTTCAATTCCCCTAAAGTCGAAAAGCTCGGCATGAACGTACGAGTCATGGCAACTTCTCCAGTTCTTATATCATAAGAGTTTGCCGCATCTCACATCCCACATCCCTTACCCACATACGGTGGCCAAACTCCAGAATTCAGAGAACCACACGGCGCAAGGTCCAAGGCGCAAGAAAAAAAGTAGTCTTCTTCCGGTTTGTCCAATTGCGCCTAAAGTCTTCTAAATTGGCAATCCGCGATTCGAAATCCGAAATTAGCTCCCCTATGCTCAATGACAGCAAAGCATAATGACCTAATGACAGCGAAGCCACATGACTGAATTACTGCCAGTAGCTTATCAGATATGCCCGTCTCGCTCGACATCCCGTCTCGCCCGTCTCGCTTTATCCATGCTCTATGCCCTTCCCAATCCGCAATCTAAAATCCCCTTTACTCCTCAAAGATGATTTGCCCCTTCCCACTGGATAACGTACTCTCCTCAACCAACTTGACCTTGACACCGAGGCCTATTGCTCTTCTCAAGTGAGCTCTAATATTGTCGGCAAGAGCGTGAGTCCGGTACCAGTCGGAGACGAAGTTGGTTGGGTAAGCGACCTGGACCTCCAACTGGTCATTTAGACCTTCACGCTGGCGAATTATTAGTCGATAGCTTTCTACCTCTGGAGCCACCTCCCCAAGTAATAGTGCCACCTGCTCCGGATAAATCGCTATGCCTCGTATCATCAGCAAGTTGTCTGAGCGAGTTAGGGGGGCAGTCATTCGCACACTGTTGCGACCGCACGGACAAGGGGTGTAATCCAGAGTGGTAATATCCCCTGTCCTGAAACGGATTAAAGGATAACCTTCGTTGGTGAGAGTGGTGATTACCAGTTCACCTTTTTGCCCTCGAGTCAATGGCTGGCACGAGTGGGGATCGACAACCTCGGGGTAGAAGTGGTCTTCCGCCAGGTGGAGTCCAGATTTTTCCTGACATTCCGCTGCCACTCCAGGTTCAACCATTTCGTTGACGCCGTAGACCGAATAAGCCTGAATTCGCAGACGTCCTTCCAGAGTCTGGCGGACAGAGGGCGACATGGCTTCGGGACCAAACAGTCCAATTTTGAGATGGATCCGGTTTATATTAATGTTTTGAAGTTCTCTGGTCTCGGCAATGTGCATGGCAAAAGAGGGCGAGGTGGCTAGTACGGTACTATGAAAATCCTGCATGATTTGCAGTTGGATGGTGGCGGATGCAATTGAGGTGGGGGCTACGGTGGCGCCCACGAGTTCCGCGGCCTGATTAAAGGTAAAGGCGCCGGTGAAAAGCCCGTAATTAAAAGCAACCTGAATAATATCTTTAAAAGAGATGCCCACGGCGGTCATATGTCGCGCCATTAATTCCAACCAATTTTGCACATCCTTCTGGGTATAGCCTATGACCATGGGCAGTCCTTTGGGGGCTGCAGAAAACTTGAGCCGGACAATGGATTTCAACGGCACGGAAAACAACCCATAGGGGTAATAATCTGCCAAGTCGGCCACCGTGGTACAAGGTATTCTCTTGAGATCCTCCGAGGAAGTGATGTCCTCGGGCAGGAGGCCGAGTTCCTCGAACCGGTGTCGATAGAAATCGACTTTGGTATAGGCGCGGTTGAGGGTCACCTGTAACCGCTCGAGCTGAAGGTCAGTGATTTCTTCCCGCGGCAGAGTCTCAATTTTCTCGTTCCAGTATGTGGTCATTCCTACCTCATCGCTTTAGTTAGTATCCAAGAATTGCTTGCGATACCATCCGCCGACCAGGCACTATGCAGTATGCACTAAGCACTCTGGCAATTTCGAATTTTGGTTTAAAATTTCGAATTTCGAATTTCGAAATTTAATCTTTAACTCTATGCTCCATGCCCTATGCTTTTAATCTGTCCGCTGCCTGCTGCCAGTCGCCTGCTGGGTGGTGCCTGGTGCTTGGAGTGCAGTGCCTAGTGATCATCTTTCCCATTTTTCTTTATAATCACGTCCAAGAAAAGCTCGCCGCACCTCAGCATTTGCCGAAAGATCCTCAGGGTTTCCTTCGAGGACAATGCGCCCGGCCTCCAATACGTAACCCCGATCGCAAATTTCCAGGGCAGCCTGAGCGTTCTGTTCAACCAGGAGCACGGTAGTACCCTGGTCTCGAAGCCTGCGGATAACCTCCAGAATTTCCTGGGCCACGAGAGGTGCCAGACCCAATGATGGCTCGTCAAGGAGAAGCATTCTTGGTCTGGCCATGAGAGCCCGGCCAATGGACAGCATCTGTTGTTCACCACCACTAAGAGTACCCGCTCTCTGCCGGGCTCGTTCTTGCAGTATGGGAAAGAGAGCATAAATTCCCTGGCGCTGAGATTGGGCCATCCTTTTTTGCCCTTTTTTAGGGAGGCTGTAAGATCCCAATTCCAGATTCTCAGTGACAGTCATTGAGTTAAAGATCTGTCTTTGCTCCGGTACCTGCAAGAGACCAAGGCGAACCATCTTGTCCGGGCGGTGTAGTCCACTAATCACGTTGAGCAGGGTGCTTTTCCCCGCACCGTTACCCCCGATAAGAGAGACTATCTCTCCTTTGTTGACATGGAAGGTCACTCGACGGAGTACTTGAATGTTGCCGTAGTTTGCTGAGACATTCTTTACACGAAGCATCGCTTTATTTTTGTCTTTTTTCCGTTTCTCAAGGCGTTCAAGTCGTTGAAATCGTTCAACTCGTTCAAATCGTAAAAACTCAATTAGTCAGCAGTCAGTTTATAATTCGGAGACTTGAAATTTCTGTTTCATTCACCTGGCTCCTGAGTCGTGAATTCTGCCTCCTTTACCTTGCGCCTTGTGCCCTGTGCCTTTCGCCATTAACTTTATGCTCCATGCTCTATGCCCCTTCCACGATGGACGCTGCCTATGACCCCAACTGCGTGGAACTGCCTCCCAGATATGCCTTGATCACATCGGGATTCTCTTGGATCTCCTCGGGCGGCCCTTCGGCGATTTTCAATCCGTGATGTAAGACAATGACCCTTTGAGCTATGCTCATCACCAGATTCATGTCATGTTCAACCAGCAGAATGGTTAGTCCCCCCTGTCCCGATCCCTTGATAATCTCAGCCATCTCCTCTGTTTCACGGATGTTGAGACCCGCAGCAGGTTCGTCCAAGAGGAGTAAACAGGGGTCAGACACTACTGAGCGAGCAATTTCCAGACACCTTTGTTCCTTCAGGCTAAGGCTGTCTGCCTTTTGATGAGCTAAATGGCCGATGCCGAACCTCTCCAGCGTATCTCCGGCCTGATCTATCGCCCTTTTCTCCTCCTTCCGTTCCGCGGGCAAGTGTACCATCCCTTTGACAAAACCACTGCGCAGGCAGTGGTGCAGCCCCAATAAGACGTTTTCCATTACGGTCATATCCTTAAAGATCTGGACTGACTGAAATGTTCTTGCCACTCTTTTCTGGGCAATCTGATAAGGCTTTCGCCCCGAAACGCTTTCTCCATTGAGGAGAATCTCTCCACTGGTTGGGGCATAGACCCCAGAGATCAGGTTGAGTATTGTGGTTTTCCCCGCGCCGTTTGGGCCAATAAGCGATATTATCTCACCTCCGTCCAGAAAGAAGGAAACGTCCGCGATTGCCAGCAACCCATCGAACTGCTTGCTGACTTCTCGGAGCTGTAATAAGGCACCATTAGTTTTCATAGTTCTTCTCTATGTTGAATATCGAATGTCGAACAAGGAATTTCGAACAGCAGAAGTATTCGACAGAATAAGCCCATGTTGTTCACTTCGATATTCTCCGGTTCCTTGTTCTACTGTTCTGCGGTTCATATTCTCAGAGACTCTACTGCAGACAGTTGAATGCTGGGCGCTAACCGGGGAGACTCGATCCTGCGATCCTGTAGCCCCTTTTAGCCTAGAATCTTTAATCTGTTGCCACGATCTTCGCGGCTCGTCTATTCGACCAGAGCTTCATCAATCCGGGCAGCAAGCCTTCTGGAAAAAACACCAGGACTCCCATGAGAATAACTCCGTAGAGTAGGAGGGCGTAATCACGAATACCATGTAGTACTTCAGGCAAAGCTGTGAGCACGGCAGCGCCCAGCAACCCTCCCCAGAGATTGCCAATGCCCCCCACCACCACCATGGTGACAATCTGAACAGAATAGAAGATATCAAAAGTCTTGGGACTGATAAATGAAAGGTAGTGGGCGTAAAGGCTCCCAGCCAGGGAGGCATAGGCTGCGCTGATGGCAAAAATGATGACTTTGTAGCGTTCGGTGTTAACTCCCAGGGCATTAGCCACAAGTTCATTTTCATGAATAGCTCGAAGTGCCCGGCCTACACGGGAATCCACCAGGTTAAGAGAGACAAATAAAACTAAGAGCAAACAGGACCACAATAGCCAATAATATTGGAGGTCGCCCTGGATGGGAAAGGACCCTAGGTGGAGAGGAGGAATCCCGGCGAAACCCGATGGACCACCAGTCCAATATTCCATATGAACCATGAGAATGTAGAGGATGATATTAAACCCTAAGGTTGCCATGACCAGGTAGTGGCCCGCAAGCCTGAGAGTTGGTATGCCCAACACGTAGGCGACTCCTCCGGTAAAGAACATTACCGCCAGAAGGGTTGGCCAGGGTGGTGTGTTGTACATGGCGGTAAATATGGCCGAGAAGTACGCTCCCATTCCGAAAAAAGCCGCATGGCCCAGTGAGATTTGGCCAGCAAAGCCGATCAGCAGGTTCAAGCCAAGGACTACCAGGCCGTTTATGGCGATAATATTTAAGATCAACAGGTAGTAACCTCCTTTTACTCCGAAAGGAAGCAGGGATACCACCACGGCGAGTCCCAAGAAGTAAATCCATTTTTTCCGCATTTTAGTCATAAACAAAATTCTGAGATCATCGATTTGTGGGAGCGGTTTTTAGCCGCGATAAGTCGCCGACCGTTTTATTAATCAGGTAGCAGCGGCCAGCAGACAGCATTTTCAGCTATACACTGGACACCAAGTCTCAAGGTGTCAGGTTTCAGGTGTCAGGTAAGAAAAACAAGAAAGCTGAAACCTGAAACCTGAACACTGAAACCTTAGATTTTCCGCCATGCCCTGCGCTCCATGCTCTTTCATACTCGCTTAACCTCTTCCTTGCCAAACAGTCCTGTAGGTCTGATAAAGAGCACCAGCAGCAAAATAAGAAAAGCAAAGGCATCCTTGTAGGCAGATGAGATAAAGGCGGCACCAAACGTTTCCAGAGCCCCGAGAAGAAGACCCCCCAGCACTGCACCCTTCATGCTGCCGTAACCACCCAATATTGCAGCAGCAAAGCCTTTCAATGCCAGCATGATTCCGGCGCTGTACGACATGGTGGTAATTGGGGTGATAATGATACCGGCCACCGCCCCGATCCCACCACTGAGAACAAAAGAAAGCAATGTCATGCGGTATACACCTATACCAATAAGAGCTGCCCCTCGGCGATTCTCAGCCACTGCTCTCATGGCTTTGCCTGCCATGGTGCGACTGAAAAAGAAGCTGAGGAACCCAACTACCACCAAGGTGATCCCCAGGATCCAAAGCGTTTGGGGTAGGATAGCGGCATTTCCCAGGACCAATGGTTCGTCGCCAGAAAAAGAGGGCAAGGTTCGCGGGGTTTTACCCCATATAAGCATGGCTGTTTCCCGCATGGTGATAGAAGCGCCCACAGTAATCATCACCAGAATCAGGATGTTGTCAGAGCGAGCCCTGCGAATCGGTCCAATCTCCATCAAACAACCCACTGCCATTACAATTAAGACCGCCAGTGGGAAAGCTATGGGCAGCGGCAGTCCAACCGCCTGGGAGAGGCTGATCATGGTCATGGCGCCGAGCATGACAAACTCTCCCTGGGCGAAGTTGACAATGCCTGTGGCGTTATGAATAATCCCGAACCCCAGGGCAATGAGTGCATAAATACTGCCGCTGGTGATTCCCGATACAAAGAATTGGGGGAGCTGAGACCAGATCATGGGTTTGAAATGGTTAAAATGACTAAGGTGGACTAACGTGACTAAAATTGCCGAACCCGCTATTTTGGGGCAAAGGGCATAGGGCGTAGAGCCAGGAGTCAGCTTGCAGCTGTCAGCAGACAGCAGACAGCACTCAGTAATGATTCTGTCTACAGGATGCGGTTTTCCTGCATGCTGCCAGTTGCTCGCTGCTAGCTGAATTCCCCGTCTCGCCGTTTTACCGTGTCGCCGGATCGGTTCGTTGCTTTCACTCCGCGCCGCACAATACCTTGTGTTTTTCCTCATTTACCGCAAGACTCAGAACCTGATCACCCTCTCGAAACATGAGCCCCTTGTCAACCATATGGGAAATGAAACTCTTCAGCTTCTCTAGAGAGACGCTCGGAAATTCATGGAGGATTTGGGCTAAAGTTCTACGGGTCCCACAAAACCGATAAATCCCCCGGGAATAGCCTTTGAGTCGGAAGGTCTCCATCTGGTAATTTTCGCTTCGCCGGCGGACTAAGAGAAAATCTCTCCCGTCACGGTAGCCAAGCAGAGGTGCAGGGAAATGGTCCTTGCGCAGTGAATGATACTGCTGTTGCCAGCTGTCGAGCACCTTGGCTACCGGCATCCAGAGTTTCTTTTGCCTGGTGCGATCGCCTGTGTAGGTCTTTATCATTAGGCAGAGGGAATCTGCCAGTGAGTCCGGTAGCAACTTTTTGGAGTTGGGGTGATTGGCCACACGAAGAATACCAAATTGTTCAGGATGAAGGTCCACCGGGCTGTTTT
>JARRNM010000108.1:0-12632 GCA_037384945.1 Deltaproteobacteria bacterium | reverse complement strand
CAGGCCCGGCGAGAAGCCTGATACCAGTCCACTTTATGCGGATAAGCCCTTGGACGGCTACTCCAACTCTATCGCCTCCTCTCCATTCGCGGCCATAATGACTTTGTATCCCTGTTCTGTTAGAAATCTGCTTAGCATATCCCTTATTTCCAACTCGTCGTCCACCACCAAGATCTTGTCACCCATGGAGCCCCCTTTCTCGATTTAATCAAGCCAAAATTGTCCAAACGGATATCTCTACCCATTGACCACTCTCCAATTGTCCGGGCTGATAAGAACCCTCAACTTGGGAAAAACCTCTCGCAGAAATTATAAAAACCCACTTGTTTCCTGTTCTGCTCGGGCAGGTAATATCCAGTACGGCGATCAAAAGTGGAGATTGTTTCCTGGGAGAGAGAGGTCCGAATTGCCGGAAAAGTTGTCTTGCAGATTTTTGGTGAGCTTGCGCCGTGTCGGTGCCGCCTCAGGTACCCTTTTCCCGCCAATGTGCCAGTTCAGCCATTCTAGACCCCTTGCTCGTTCTCGCCCCCCTCCCGAAGTTAACCCCTCAGGGTACGCCCTTCTTTATATATATTCTCTCGGACGGAATTACTCCCGCTTGCCTAAACACGGTTAAACCTCATTCTTACATCAAGGACGGTGGAACCAAGGAATCACCGTAACTTACACCATTTACCAAAGAGTTGGCAAGGGAATCATGGACCTTTTTGAACGCTCTTCACTTTTGCGCTTTTGCTCGGGCCAAGCTGGACGGTTAATTTTCTATGCTATCACGTCATTAATGTGGCTGCTTATGGGCGAATGAGAGCATTTTTAAGGTCAAAAAAATTATTTTAGTATGGGCAGAGGGCGAGATGTAAGGTGGATTTCATTGCAAACTCAAAGAAAAGCCGCTCATGCAAAACATAAACGGCTTTTTTGATCAGATAATGGTCTCGACGAGTAGATCTGAACTCCGACCCCCTGAAGCCCATTCAGGTGCGCTAGCCAGCTTGGCCAGGTCCTGAGGGCAATGGGTTATTTCTTAAGAGGTTCTTCTTATCTCGAATAGTGCCCAGTTCTTTCAAGTACTTCATTAATCAGGATACATCAGGAAACTTCCTAATGTCATTCTGAGCCCTTCGGCAAGCTCAGGATAAACTCCGCGAAGGATTCCGAGATTCTTCGTCGTCCCGCTCTTGGCGGGACTCCTCAGAATGACGTGCAGAAACCTGGTTTCCGGATGTATCCTAATTAACAGGGTAACTGCAAGGTTACTTGGAGAATGGTTTTTGTATACTTTAATGATTCCAACCCTGTTCCTGTTCATTTGCACCAGCATGGCAGGGTGGACCTGTGGCTTAGGAATCAGCCACCGCTTCTTCTTGAACTCTGTTTGTAAGGGTTACCTTGTACCTTCCAATCAGGAAGATGCACAACAAACATAGCATAGGTAAGATCAGCTCGACATTGAGATAAAGAATGCCGTCCCTCACGAGATACAACGCAAAGACTGCTAGAAGAAGCTGAAACAGCTGAAGGGTGGTGCGCCGCATGATATCCTCCTTCGTCAAAACAAGAAAATTTCAATTATGTCAGAGTCTGTCAAGCAAGAGGTGTGCCATTGAATCTTAATGCAAGGAAAGGATGTGCCTGCCCCCAGCGAAACATAAAAAAAGCGATCGATAGAGATCGCTGAAACTTTCGAGATAAATGGTCGGGACGAGAGGATTTGAACCTCCGACCCCCTGAACCCCATTCAGGTGCGCTAGCCAGACTGCGCTACGTCCCGACAGGTTTGAAAACTAACACCAACCGGGCCCCGTGTCAAGCAATCTAGTAAACGGTGAGTAGTGAGCAGTAAGCGGTATGACGTTATTCGTTATACGTTATTCGAAATTCGAGATTGAAAAGCTGCCAGCTGCCTCCTGCCCGCTGCATTCTGTCCTCTGTCGTCTTTCCTCGTCTCGCCCGTCTCGCCCGACCTCCCGTCTCGCCTGACTTATGCCTTGCCCATTGCTTCCAATTTGTTTTTGAAATACTCGATGGTTTGGCTCAGCCCCGTTTTGAAGTCGATTTCGGGCTGCCAATTGAGTTGGGCTTTGGCGAGACTAATATCAGGACAACGTCGAACCGGGTCATCTGGCGGCAAGGGCTTGTATTCCACTCCGCCAGGGGATCCGGTGGACTTGATTATGCTTTCTGCCAGTTCGGCGATGCTAAGCTCTTGAGGATTTCCAAGATTGACCGGCCCAGTGAACTCTTCCTGCTCCATCATTGCTATCATGCCCTTGACCATGTCGCTTACGTAGCAAAAGGAACGGGTATGACTGCCGTCTCCATAAATAGTAAGAGGTTTTCCTCGCAGTGCCTGGGTAATGAAGTTGCTCATGACTCGACCGTCGTTCAGGGCCATGCGCGGCCCGTAGGTATTGAAAATGCGAATAATACGGATGTCAACTTGATTCTGGCGGTGATAGTCCATCATCAAGGTTTCGGCCACCCGCTTGCCTTCGTCATAACAGCTCCGCAAGCCGATACAGTTAACGTTTCCCCAGTAAGTTTCCGGTTGGGGATGCACAGTGGGATCACCATATACCTCTGAGGTAGAGGCCTGAAGGATGCGGGCCTTTACCCTTTTGGCGAGACCGAGCATGTTCAAACTACCCACGACACTGGTCTTCACTGTTTTAACGGGGTTGTATTGATAATGAACGGGAGAAGCAGGGCAGGCAAGGTTGTAAATCTGGTCCACCTCGAGAAGGATGGGGTTTACCAGATCGTGGCGGACTAGCTCAAAGCGATAGTCGCTGAATAAATTTTTAATGTTATCCTTGTTGCCGGTGAAAAAGTTGTCGAGACAGACCACCTCATTACCTTTCTCCAGCAACCGTTCACAGAGATGGCTGCCAATGAAACCGGCCCCGCCTGTTATAAGAATCCTTTTTGCCATACCTTACTCCGTAAGCACTAAATCGTTGAAACCGTTAAAGTCGTAGAAGTCGTAGAAATCGTTCAGACCGCAAAAGTCGTAAAAGTCGTAGAAAACGTAGAAGCCGTCAATTCAGCTCACGGCTCATGGCTCACAGCTCACAGGGGCAAAACTCTCGAATAACGAATAACTAATAACGTATAACGACACTGCCAGTTGCCAGCTGCCAGCTGTATTTCCCTATGCTCTATGCCCTATGCCTCCTCACATCCCAAATTCGCAATCCGCAACTCGAAATTCGAAATTTTGTCGTCTGCCGTCTGTCCTCCGAGCTCTGACCTCCGACCTGCTGCCGCCGGCTGCCCGCTGCCTCCTGCCAGCTGTTTTCTTTCGTCTTTCCCCGTCTCGCCCGTCTCGCCCGACCTCCCGTCTCGCCTCATACTCCATGCCCCATGCTCTCCCTTGGCAAGCAATTGTTATGCCCGGAAGCATTTGCAGGCTTATTAAGTTCTGGTCAAAATTTTTGGTTTCGGTGCCAGTTCCAGGCTGTGGAGATAATTTCAGCCAAAGTATATTGAGGACTCCAGTTGAGGATTTCCCTGGCTCTTTCCCCTGAAGCCACGAGTTCTGGAGGGTCGCCCGGCCGTGGATCGACATCTCTGTATGGGATGGAAAGGTGACAAACCTGCTGGCACTGCTCAAATACTTCTCGCACGGAGTGACCTTTGCCGGTGCCCAGATTCAGGGAGATACTTTGGCCTCCCGAAAGAAGATAGCTAAGGGCTGAAACGTGGGCCTCCGCCAGGTCACACACGTGGATGTAATCGCGGATACAGGTGCCGTCCGAGGTGGGGTAATCTGTGCCAAAAATTTGTATCTCAGATCGATGGCCTAAGGCGGTGTGCAAAACCAGAGGGATCAAATGGGTCTCGGGATCGTGCGATTCCCCGATACGTGCTTGAGGATCAGCTCCGGCTGCATTGAAATAGCGCAAGGAGACGTGTTTTATCCCGTGAGCAGCTTCATAAGTGGAGAGGATCTCCTCAAAGAAATGCTTGGTGAGACCGTAAGGATTTACCGGATTTTTGGCGTGGGTTTCGGGAATGGGAATCTCAGAAGGATCGCCGTAAACCGCACAGGAGGAGGAAAAAATGATCTTGTCCACCCCAGACTTGAGCATGGTGTTGAGCAGATTGAGTCCATTGACCAGATTGTTGTTGAAATATTTTTCGGGGGCCTCCATGGATTCGCCCACATAGCAAAAAGCGGCAAAATGAATAACCGCCTCAATCGGAAAAGTCTCGAACAAGCGGCTGAGGGCGGTTTCATCAGCCAGGTCCACCTGAACAAAATGACCGTCCAGGACTGCCTCGCGATGACCGTAGTAAAGGTTGTCTAAGGTCACCGGCTCATGGCCTGCCTCCACTAAACTCAGCAATGTGTGGCTGCCGATATAGCCGGCACCTCCAGTAACCAGAATCATGATAATAACTTCCTGAAACCAATCAAAATCCCCCTCAGTCCCCCTTTAAGAAAGGGGGAAGTGAGATGACATTTCCTTCAGATTCCTTGTAGTAATCCTCCCTTTTGTCAAGGGGGGATAGGGGGGGATTTTGCGTTAGCCCTTACCATTAGTGATAATTTTCCTAACGAGGGCTTATTCCACATTAGGGAGTGAGTGTCAAGAGTTTGGGACTGCAAAGTAATTTAAATTCCGGAAAATATCCTTGAAGGCACCTGTTGCTTTCGTTATAGTTGCGGCACAGTTTTTGTAGGAGGCACTGACATGGCTTTAGCAGTAAAGATACAAGATGCCATAGAACGCTCGTCGTGGATTCGCAAGATGTTCGAGGAGGGAGCCCGTCTGAAGGCTCTTCACGGTTCTGACAGGGTTTACGATTTCAGCTTGGGGAATCCAGACTTGGAGCCGCCAGAAAAGTTCCGTCAGGTGCTTAGTTCGCTCACTGCTGAGTCGCCAACCGGAGCCCACGGATATATGCCCAATGCCGGCTATGAAGAAACTCGCGCTGCGGTGGCCGACTATGTGAATCAGGAGCAGGGAGTAAGGATTGAGAGCAAGCATGTGGTCATGACCTGTGGAGCTGCTGGGGCTCTGAATTGCGTTTTTAAGACCCTTCTCGATCCAGGTGACCAGGTAATTGTTTCAGCGCCATACTTTGTGGAGTACGGCTTTTATGCGGATAATCATGGCGGGCAGATAAAAGTGGTATCAACCAGGGAGGACTTCACTCTCGATCCAGCCGCCATCGAAAGGGCAATCGACTCAAAAACCAAAGTCATTTTAATCAATTCTCCCAATAATCCCTCGGGGCAGGTTTATGACCGCGACTCTTTGCAACAACTCGGCGACCTCTTGGCTGCCAGTCGCAAGAAAATGGGGAGAACAATATATCTGGTCTCAGACGAACCCTATCGAAAAATTGTCTACGACGGCTTCGAAGTGCCTAGTATTTTCGAACCCTATGCCAATAGCATTGTAGCTACTTCCTACTCCAAGGACATTTCCTTGGCGGGTGAGCGTCTGGGCTATCTCGCAGTAAATCCGCAGGCGGATGAGGTGGAGGGTTTGATGGGTGGTCTTGTCCTGGCAAACCGTATTCTCGGCTTCGTCAATGCGCCCGCTTTGATGCAGCGGGTGGTTACTCATCTTCAGGGGGCCTGCGTGGATGTAAGGGAGTATCAAGCCCGAAGGGATCTTTTTTTCCAGGGACTGGTCGATGCCGGCTATGAATTGGTCAAACCTCGGGGAGCTTTCTATCTCTTCCCCAAAAGCCCTGTTGCCGACGACGTATCCTTTGTCCGTTTGCTTCAGGAAGAAAACATCTTGGTTGTGCCTGGCAGCGGTTTTGGCTCTCCCGGACATTTCAGGATTGCCTACTGTGTCGGCAAGAAGACAATAGAGAGTGCCATGCCAGGCTTTGTCAGGGCGCGGAAGCGGGCACTAGAGCATGGAGTATGAGGCGAGACGGGAGGTCGGGCGAGACGGGCGAGACGAGGAAAGACGAAAGAAAACAGCTGGCAGGAGGCAACGGGCAGCCGGCGGCAACAGGTCGGAGGTCAGAGCTCGGAGGACAGACGGCAGACGACAAAATTTCGAATTTCGAGTTGCCGATTGCGAATTTGGGATGGGAGGAGACATAGAGCATAGAGCATAGGGAAATACAGCTGGCAGCTGGCAACTGGCAGTGCCGTTATCCGGTATTAGTTATTCGGAAGTTTTACCCCTGTGAGCTGTGAGCCATGAGCTGTAAGCTGAATTGCCGACTTCTACGACTTTTACGATTTCTACGGCTTCTACGTTTCGAACGATTTGAACGGCTTCTACGATTTTTACGGCTTCAACGATTTCAACGACTTGAACGACTTGATCAGTTTGCCCTTGGTGGCACCGCAAGGTAGAATTAAAAATTTAGGGTTGGCGCCGAAAAGATTAATCATGGAACCAAGTTACCTTAAAACTCACAAAGATTCCATTCTTCAGGAACGGATTGACAGCGCTCTATCCATTCTCGAAAACTGCCGACTCTGCCCGCGGCATTGTGAAGTCGATCGGCTGGAAGGGGAAATGGGCTTCTGTCGGACGGGACACAGGGCGATGGTCTCGAGTTACAGCCCGCACTTCGGCGAAGAGGATCCTTTGGTTGGCCGGGAAGGCTCAGGCACAATTTTCATGACCCACTGTAATCTGGGATGTGTGTTTTGCCAAAACTACGAAATCAGTCATTTGTCTGAAGGAATGCAAGTGAGTGCAACTGACTTGGCCCAAATCATGCTTACCTTGCAGAGGCGAGGGTGTCACAACATCAATTTTGTAACTCCCACCCATATGGTGCCCCAGATTCTCGAGGCCCTGCCAGAGGCCATTGAAGAAGGGTTGCAGATCCCACTAGTCTATAATTGTGGCGGCTATGAGGAGGTGGATACTCTGAAGCTACTGGCTGGAATTTTTGACATTTATATGCCGGACTTCAAATTTTGGGACTCCGAAGTGGCTGCTCGCTTCTGTGCCGCCCCCGATTATCCAGAAAAGGCTTGTGCGGCTGTAAAGGAGATGCACCGACAAGTGGGAGATCTGACCCTAGATCAAGAGGGAGTTGCCCAGCGTGGCTTGCTTGTTCGGCATTTGGTGATGCCCGGAGGACTGGCTGGTACCCGGGAGATCATGCGGTTCCTCGCCACCGAAGTCTCCAGGGATACCTATGTAAATGTGATGAACCAGTATCGCCCCTGCGGTGAGGCTCACGACTTCCCGGAACTGAACCGCTCCATCACCGGAGAGGAGTATCGTGAGGCTGTAAGTATGGCTCAGGAAGAGGGAATCCATCGTCTGGATGAGCGGAGGTTGATCCGGTTATTTAAGTGGCTCTAGGGACACCCTCCCTGTTGCCATCTTGGCAGAGCGGAATAGTGGACTGATGGGGCCGGCGGTGACAGGAACTTAACTCAACTATGGTGAACAAATTTCAGGAATTTATACGGTGAATTCGGCAGAGCGCACTTTCGTCATTGGCGACATACACGGATGTCTCAACAAGCTTGAGCTCCTTTGGGGCAAAATAGATCCTCGCCCCGGTGTCGACCAGCTTGTCTTCCTGGGCGATTACATTGATCGGGGCGAGGACTCAAGCGGGGTGGTGGATTATCTATTGCAGCTGAAGAGAACTTACACCGACGCTGTTTTCTTGATGGGAAATCACGAGAAAATGTTCATCGATTTTCTCTCGGGAGTTGAGCAAGCTCTGTTTATCTATAACGGGGGTGAGTCCACTCTCAGGAGCTATCTTGTGCGGATGGAGAATTGTTGGGATGACCGGCAAGGGGTGCTGGATGAGGAAACCCTAAATCAACTGGTACCCGAAAATCACCGGGCCTTTTTACAAGAACTGCAAACTTTCTACGAAACCGATAATTACATCATGGTCCACGCCGGACTGAGACATGGTGTACCTTTGGAGAACCAGAGCCTAGACGATCTTGTCTGGATCCGGGAAGAATTCATTTACTCGGAAGAGGATTTCGGCAAGCGGATTATTTTCGGTCATACCCCTTTTGTGCGCCCTCTGGTGCTGCCCAACAAGATTGGCATTGATACCGGGGCAGTGTATGGCAACACTCTCACCTGTGTAATCCTACCCGATTTAGAATTTATCAGCGTTTAAACGCATAGAGCAAAGAGAAATACGGCTGGCAGGGGACAGCTGGCAGCAGGCAGCAAGTCAATTCGGAAATTAGAAAATTGGAGAACTAGGGAATTATTTGATTACAATGGATAGCGTATAACGAATAACCTTGTATCCCGCTTACTGTTTACCATTTACCATTTGACGATTTCTACGATTTCAACGATTTCAACGACTTCAACGGCTTCAACGACTTCAACGATATACCGCTCACTGTTTACCGTTTACTGCTTACTTCCCCAATGTGCGCACCGTGATCGGCTCGCTTTTTTCACTCTCCAGCCCGTCTTTGTCTATGGCTGTTACACTAATGCTATACTCATCGTCTGGTTTTAAGGTGTCTATGGTGAACTCGACCTTGTCGGTGCTACCGATTTCTTTGTCCGTAAAGAAAGAGCGCAGATAAATTTTGTAATTGGCGATGTCCGGCTCCGGGTTCGGTTTCCACCTAAGCTCGAATCCGTTGGCAAGAGGGCTCACCTCAAATCCGGTGGGTGGTTTGGGCAAAGGCTTGGTTGTGGCTTCTGCTGTGCTAGAAAAGTCGCTCAGCAGTTTGTCTTCATCCTCCGCTTGGAGCGTGTAAAGGTAGGTGGCGCCGTGGTCGAGCTTCACATCCTCATAGAGGGTTTGGTCCGGGGGCAACTTTTCCACCTCTTTGAATCTGTTCCCGCCCTGCTTTCGGTGTAAGTGATAATATTTAATGTCTCTTTCGGGATTCGGATTCCAGGTCAGAACGATCTTAGCAGGCAACCCCCCTTTGGCGCTGAGGCCGGTTGGCGCTCTAGGTCTTGGCTTGGTGGTTGCCGAGACAATTGCGGATGGGACACTGTTCAGGTCTACTTTGTTGTAAGAGGTAACCATGTAATAGTAAGTTGCCTTGTCCTCCAGCGGACGGTGGCGATCTCCTTCGTCGAGGAAAGCAGTTTTTTCCTTTCCTTTAACTTTGCCTATCTGTTTGAACTCACCAGACTCGGCATCGTTCCAGAAAATGTAGTAACCCTCAACTTCCTTTTCCGGGCGAGCTTTCCAGGAGAGTTGCACCTCCTTGACCAGACCGCTCTTGGCAGTCAAGCCTTCAGGAGTGGGAGGTTTCCCCCGGGTTGTGGTCGCGGCAATTTCCGATAGACCGGTTTCCTTCCCCTCATTGTCATAGGCGGTCATTCTGTAATAGTAAGTTGTGGCATCAGTCAGGTTCTGGGCATCCACATATGAATCTCTCCTGGGCCCTTCCAACTCTGCAATCCGCTCGAAGGTGCCTTCCGGGGAGGTGTTTCGGTAGAGGCGATAGCCTCTTACTTCTGAAAATGACGAGGGATGCCACTGCAGGTGAATCTCTCTGATCATATCCCCGAGTGCCTGGAGATCAGCGGGTCGGCTAACAGTAGAGCCCTCAAGGGTACTGGAAAAATCGCTCTCTATCCCTTTTTTATTGAAGGCGCTAAGACGATAGTAATATTTTTCTCCATCAGCGAGCCCTGAGTCTTCGTAGGCAAACTGCTTCAGTCTGAGTTGGCTCTGGTCTTCACTCTCTACCGAAACGGAGCCCACCAACAGGTATTCACCCTCCAGTTCGGTGGCTCGGTAAATCTTGAATCCCCTAACCTCTGTGCCCTCATCACCCTTCCGAGGGGTTGCGGTCCAACGGATTCTAATGCTGGCAACCAGAGGTGTAGCATCGAGGATAATAGGGCTGAATGGACTTGGCGCTGTCTCAGCAGCTATAATGGTTGATGGTGGGCTCCTTGAACACTTTATAACCACTAAGGTTGGACTCTTTATTTGGCTGCCAAGTAAGAACGACTTTTTGGGAACCCCCGCGGGCCTGCAAACCTTCCGGTTGACCTGGATAAGGGGAAATTTCTTCCTTCTGGACCATCACCGGCGACGGATGGTACTGCTCTGCAATTTGCACAATCTCCTTGACGATTTCCTCAACTTTTTGCTGCAGGGCTGTAAAGCCAAAAACTTGCTCGGTGCGGTGGAGCAAGGTACTGCCTTGGGATATTTCTACGAATTTCACTTCAAACTCGATTGAGCTTCCTACCTTTTTTACATTGCCGAAGATTACTCCATCCAAACCCAGACGTACTCCTACCGTCTGTACCACAGAGATCTTTTCGCTCTGCTGGAGCCCGGCACGCCGCAGGCTGTCTTCCAAGTCTTTACGGCTCATGACCTTGAATATTTGATGCTGCTCGAGCAGGGTCATGAAAAGGTTGGAGATGGAGGCATCATAGCCGGCAGCACCAAGATTTAGAATGTTAAAGGTGAATACTGCTATTCTGATGTGCTTGCCAGCCTGGGCAAAGAGGTTTGTTCCGGTTTTTTCCTGATGACGAGCCGCGGTTGAAGGTTGCTGGCCGGAAAGTGAGGGAGGCAGGACTTTCGCTCCGGGAGCTGAAGAAATAAGCCAGAAAGCTAGGGCAACATGGAAAAAGAGAACACTTGTTCCTCTGGGGCGAAAAGACGCCATGAGGCGGAACTCCACTGTCAGTTGGGTCTGGTCCAAAAGAGGGACTGACGCGCTAGATAGATTATCAGAAGGGAGAGCCCATAGCCCGGATGCTTCATGAATTGATGTGGCGAGACATGAGGCATTCGGGCTAGTAACTAGGATTCACTGATTAGTTGATCGACGACCTCCATGGACTTTTTACTTATAGGGCTTTCGATGCCCTTCATGCGCTCATCGTAGATAGCGTCTACGTATTTCTCGATGGCCTCTTCGTAGCGGCGGCGTTGCCGCAGAGCCTCTCCCTCGTCGAAATAGGTGGTCTGGAGACTCTGAAATGGCTTGAGGACCACCAGGGCGAGATTACGAACCACTTCCGCAGTCACCTGCTCCAGGAGTTGGCTTTCGGTAGGCAACTCCAAAGGGTTGTATGGAATGTTGGCTTCAGCTATACCGTCGTTCCAATCGTCGGTTACCTCCACATCGCGCTTAATGGTATCCGTTGCTATTATTTCCCCTTTTTTGGCATCGAGGATCTTGTAATAGATATGGACCGCAGCACGCATTTTGTCGCGACCCACCGTATAATTTTCATAGCGGTATTCCGGGACCTGAACTACTGCTGGAGGGGCTTGTTTGAGTTGTTCGGAAGTGGGATTGGGATGAATGGCCTTCCAGTTGAGAAACTCGGGGTTATCTTGGATCTTGGTGCCAGTTTGAATCTTGGCCACCTTACTCGCCTTGGTCTCATCTCTTTCAGTCTTGTAAAGGAGGACATTTCCCATAATAAAGATATCAATCCCGGTGATGCGCCCAACCTTCCGGGCGGCTTCCATATCGCCAACGATGCCCGCTTGCTCTAGATTCATCTCTTTGAGGATCGACTGCAGGTCCTGACGCTCCAGGATGCGAATGTCACCACTGGAATTGTTGAACAGATAGGTAATGAGATTAGAGGAGGCATTGGAGCCAGCATCTGGATTATAAGATGGGCTGGAAAAGTCAAATACTGCAATAGCTCGTCTCAGCCGCTTTTTTATTACGTCCTCGGTCTCCTGTATCTTGTAGAAAAGCTCAGGATAATCGGGATTGATCTCGTTCAGCTGCCAGTACCAGGCCAAAGCATTGCCGTGTTTCCCTCGATCGATGTATTTAGCTGATCTTTGCAGGACCTTGGTCGTGTAATTTTCCAAGGCTTCCTTGAAAAAGAAACTGTTCCGCAGCGAGGGTGAGTAGGTAAGGGCCTTTTGGTAGTCTTTGTTGGCTTGGTAGAGGCGATTCTCTTTGGCCCGCTGATTAGCTAAGGTGAAATAGTGTCTGCCAGCTTCCAGTTTAGCCTTGACTAGGGAGGTCCGGATATTGGCATCTCCAGGAGCATATGACAGAGCGGTTTCAAGAAAACCTACAGCCCGGTCCCATTCTTTGGCACTTGCCATCTCAGCCGCCCGGCTGAGGAAGTATTGGGGGTTGTCATTCTTTTTCACCTGCTCCACCAGCATTCGGGTGTTCTTATATGAGGGATCGATGGTCATCACTTTGCCGAAGGCGTTCAATGCTCCTTTCCAGTCCTCACGTTGAACTGCAGCAACCCCTTGTTTATAGTATTCATCAGTTCCTGCGGCCACAGCTATGGCCAGCTTATCCTCGGTGTCTTCGTAATTGGGATAAACATCGTTAACCTTGCGGAAGTTCATAAATGCTTCGAACCATTGTTCTTTGTTGAGAGCTGTTACTCCCTGTTCGTAGGATGTTTTAGCCTCTTCGGTAAGTTCTTTTTTCTTGGCTTCAAGTTGCTGATGTAATGAAACAATTTTCTCGTTCTCTGGATCGAGTTCAATGGCCTTGTCAAGGCTTGCCATGGTTCTGGTTACTGCTTGATAGTCTTTGACCGCAGCTCCAGTCCAAGTGGCGACAGCTCTCTGGTAATACTTCTTTGCCGCTTCCTGTTGGGCTTTCTTCAGGGCCTCCTGATAGGTCTTATTCGTGGGCTCTTGGGTAAGGGCATCCTTGTAGAAAGCAATGGCTCCTTCCCAATTGCCCACCTGACTCAGCTGTTCTCCCTGCCGGT
>JARRNM010000107.1:0-9941 GCA_037384945.1 Deltaproteobacteria bacterium | reverse complement strand
GTAGATCTGTTTTCCACCTACAGCAACTCACCCGGAGAGAGCTCCATTTACATTCAACAGTTAATGACCTGTGTTGAGATCGGCAAAGCACTAACCTCAACCTTTAACATGGACCAGATATTAATAATTATACTCAAAAGATTAAGTGAACTCATTAGGGCCAAGAATTGGACCTTGTTTCTGCTGGACCCTGAGACCCAGGAACTATATTTCGAAGTGGTGGTTGGTCTGGACAAAGGTTCCCTGGCCGACGTGAGAATAAAGCTGGGTGAAGGTATCGCAGGTGCCGTTGCCCTTTCGGGTGAGCCAGTATTGGTGCCGGCAGTTCGAAGTGACCCTCGCTTCAGCAACAGGGTAGACGATCTAACCGGCTTCGTCACTCGTTCAATCATCTGTCTTCCTCTTAAGATGCAGGGAGCAGTAATTGGCGTCATTGAGATAATAAACCCCGAAGATATGTCTCTCTTCCAGGACAATTTCATGCCCCTGTTATCCATCCTGGCCGATTATGTAGCCATCGCCATCCATAATGCTCGCACCTACAGAAAGATAGAGTCCCTGAGCATCACTGACGACGTATCGTCTTACTACAACAGCCGCTTCATGCACCAGCACTTGGACCAGTTGCTCCACCAAGGGCAGGAAGTCTCCCTGGTGTTCCTTGACTTGGATAACTTTAAGGAACACGTGGACAAACACGGGCACTTGCTCGGAAGCAGGATTTTGCGAGAGGCTGCTGAGGTTATAGATTCCAAGCTAGAATTAGATGACCGGTTGGTGCGCTACGGGGGGGATGAATATGTGATCATATTGCCGAGCCAGGACAAAAATTCCGCCTTTGACAAAGTGGTTGCCATCCGAAAGGCTCTGGCGGATGCTACTTTCCTGCAGGACCTGAACCTAGCAATCAAACTGACCGCCAGCTTTGGCATCGCCAATTATCCCACTGATGCCTCAGACAAAAAAGAACTGCTACAACTGGCAGACAACTCTCTCTACAGAAGCAAAGATGTGGGCAAGAATTCCATCACGGTGGCCTAGCGCCGCTTTGCTGCGCTACGAGACGTGAGGTCGGGCGAGACGAGAGGTCGGGGGTGAGAAGCAATGGATAATGCCGTCTCGCACGTCTCGCACGTCTCGCCTGTCTCGCCCATAACTTGCTATTCAGCCGTCCACCAGTGATCCCTCCCCTCAAACCACCAGGAGGTAGAATCGGTCTCTAAAATCTGCTCAGCCAGCTGTTTGCCCAAATCCGTTTTCAGCCGTTTAAGGGCAAAATATATCCAGTCCTTGGCATAACGGTTGCCTAAATCCTGATGCTCCTTCAGTTCCAGAATGAGATCCAATTGGTCCGCGTCCCTAGCCATCTGGGATTCTCTGGTCTCTCCTGTCTTGAACTCTAAAAGTAAATCCCGAATTTCATCGCCGAAGGGAAGTGTCTTGGCCAGGTCTCCTAAAGCCCGGTCCTCCTTGACTTCAACGTAGCGTTTGTTCACGTAGTTCAAGTCACCTGTGCGGGACTCAGGAATATCGTGAAACAGGCACATCCTCATGACGGTAAAGGCATCTACTTCCTTGTCCAGTCTTGCCATGGTGAAGCCAATTGTCGCCACCCGGAAAGCATGATCAGCTACAGACTCGCGCCCAGAACCGAGAAACTGGTAGCCACTCCTGGGAGTCTTCTTCAGCATGCCCAATTCGAAAAAGAAATTGATTATTGGTTTCAACTTTTAACTCCTATTTGCTTTAATTCCAGAATAAATCGTTCAAACCGTTCAAGCCGTAGAAGCCGTAGAAATCGTAGAAATCGTAGAAACCGTCGAAGTCGGCAATTCAGCTCACAGCCAGCAGGTAGTCAACTAGAGAATTAGAAAATTGGAAAATTAGTGAGAAGAGTTAGCTATACAGAGATCACATTCACCCTTAAACGTTTACATCTTAACGAATTACCTAATTTTCTAATCGACTAATTCTCTAATTTCCTAATTCCCCAATTCGCATTTCGAAATTCGAAATTGTTTTCTGACCTCTGATCTCTGGCCTCTGATCTCCGACATCTGACTTTTGCTTGCTGCCTCCTGCCAGCTGCCAGCTGCTAGCTGTCTTCCGTCGTCTGTCATCTTTCCCCTTCTCGCCCGTCTCGCTCGTCTCGCCCGACCTCCCGTCTGGCCTCATGCCCCATGCTCCATGCCCTACGCTGTATGCCCTAAGACTCATTTCCAAAAAGGTCCTGGTAAGCCGGAATCCCGTCCACCCCAACAGCATGGACAACCCCGTTGACAATGGCTTGAGCCATGATATGGGCAGCAAGGGCGCCTACAACAGTTGTCTCGACTCTCCCATGAGATCCTGTACTCAAAGCAAAGATGGTGTCGCCATCGTAAAGGGTGTGGGAAGGAAAGACGGCACGGGCAATACCATCATGAGCCATCTGAGCCACTCTGGTTAGCTCCGCTTTTGAAAGGGTGGCATTGGTGCCCACCACACCCAAGACAGTGTTTGTGGCAGAGAAACCCCTCAAAACCTCCAGTTCAGTGAGGCTTGCAGCCGCATTTGCCAGTCGTCGTCCGTCTTCAGCCCGTGCCCCTACCAGTAGTTGACCATTCTCATGATTGCGAATGTCACCGAAAGCATTAACCACTGCCAGGGCCCAAAGTCTCATTCCATTGGGGGAAACAAGAGAGGCGAAGCCTTGTCCGCCCTTCATGGCACGTTCAAGGCCGAAAAGTTTTCCCACTGTAGCGCCGGTGCCTGCACCCACGCATCCTTGTTCAACACCCCCTATTGAAGAGTTTTCACATGCTCGATAGCCCATATCTGCGTCCGGAAGCGTTCCACTCCTGTTCAGGCCTAGATCGAAAACTACTGCACCGCTTACAATGGGAACTACTCCGTGTTCGGTTTGGAAACCACAATTCCTCTCACGTAGGTAGCGCATAACTCCCTGTACCGAGGCCAAGCCGAAAGCACTCCCACCGGTAAGGACCACCGCGTGCAGTCGCTCTACCAGGTTTTCCGGTCGTAGAGTATCGGTTCCGTGTGTTCCTGGAGCCCCTCCACGGACATCAACGCCTGCAACAGCTCCATTTTCAGCCAGCACAACGGTGCAACCCGTGTTGTGTTCTTTATCTGTTACCTGGCCTATGCAAAGTCCGTCGATGCCTTCGTCTTTATTGAAAACCATCACCCACCTTTCATCCCAGGCGATCTTACCTTAACTAATCTATAGAATCTGCCTGCACCACTCGTCTAACCCTGATGTCGTTTGAATCCGCCTCAGGTGAATTCATGAAACATCAGGCTCTAGCGAATGCAGATATCGCTGGAGATGCTGATAGATCTCTTTGCCGATTTTCACTCCTAAATCGATAATCTCCGGGCCGTACTGAGCCCCTATGTTTGTTCTGAAAGTGTCCTTGATCTTGAGGATTCCATCTACACCCCATGGAAAACGGCCAAAAAGTTCGTCTACCTCTATTTCCTGGTAGCTCATCATGTACCAGACAGTGTGAGTAAAATTGTCCGGACCCCAACGGAATTTGTCTGCATCATAGAGTGCATCAGCTACCAGTTGCCCGGTTAATGTTTCGCACATGTGGGGCTCAGAGAAGGCCTCGTGATTTGCTATGGCCTCTGTTACACAATTTACCTCTGATAAGCTAAGGGGAAAATCATATAGGAGTTTTCGGGCCGCCTCAGCGCCAGCGGTAGCGTGCCTGTGTTCCATCCGTTTTAAATCGTGCAGAATTCCTGCGAGCTGAACCAGCACAACCGCCCGCTCTAATTCTGCTTGAATGGTAAAATACTTCTCCCCCTCCAAAAGAACAATAGTACCTGCATCTACGCTAACTTTGGTGGCATGTTGAAGTCCATGACCGAAATCACCGGGATATTTTGGGGTAACCAACTCTCTGCAATGAACCAGCAATGGATTATCAAAAAAGATACGTCGTGAGATTGCCAGTGTCGGCTTGAATCGCCGGTAGAATTCAGGCAACTCGTACCGAGAGGCAATGCAGCGTGATTCGTTCATCAAGCGTAAGTAGATTTCTTTCATGCTCTTCAGTTCGCAACTATGGAGGCTTATTCGCCGCCATCCATGTTGCAGGCACAATGTTTTCAGCAAAGGCCATTTGCGAGACGGGCGAGACGAGCGAGAATGGCGAGACGGGAAAGACTAAATATTTACTTGCTCGACCTCCCGTCTCGCCCGATATCCCGTCTCGTAGCGCAAAGCGCCATGGGCTTTGCGCTAATGCAACCGATACTTCTCCCTCAGCAAGCGGCGAAATCTCGGGAGATAAATCAGGTCGAAGGTCTCTTCCTTGTCTGGAAAAAGGAGGAGGGCCTGTCTCTTAACTCCTTTCACCACTGCCTGCGCCTCTTCCAGGGGTAGGTTAGTCTGGGCGAGATACGCCAAGGCGAAGTCCACCAAGAGCCTCAGGGTCCGTAGACGGCGGTTCTCCTCCTCAATCTCCTCTTTGTCTCGTTCTGTCTCACCCGTCATTGCCAAAGCGATCTCCCACCTCTAATTCTCTTTCCGAAACAAAGGCCGCAGCCCCCATTTTGCCACCGGTCTCCGACCTTACTTTACCGACAACCAATTTCGCGCCCTTCACAGCGACCTCGAAACCCTCCGCATCTATTTTTACAACCGTACCGGGCAGCTTCTCCGTTGACTCCTGCAAAAGCCTAGTCCCGTAGAAACGAATCTTCTCTCCCTTCATTTTACTGTAGGCCCCGGGTTGAGGATCACACCCTCGCACCAGATTGTAAACCTCTTGGGCAGGTTTTTCCCAATCTATGGCAGCCACCCGATCATCACACGGCGGCTCGTAGGTAGCTCCCTCTTCCGGTTGTTGAATCTTGGGCGCCTTGCCCTCCTTGATCAGCTCGACTGACTCCAGGATGGCATCAACTCCCATAGGGAAAAGATGATTGAAGTAGATGGACCCAGTAGTATCATCCGGTCCGATCTCCACCTCTTTTTGGAGAAGAATTGGGCCGGTGTCAATTCCGACGTCAGGCCAGAAAATAGTCAAACCTGTCTTTGCTCTACCCGCAATGATCGCCCAGTTTATGGCGCTAGCGCCGCGGTGCAGGGGAAGAAGAGAAGGATGGTAGCAAATAGCTCCGTGAGAGGGTTCAGTGAAAAATTCTTCAGGGATAATGTTAGTTACAAAAGCCAAAATTGTCAGCTCAGGTTTTAGCTCTCTGTATTCGGCAAAAACCTGATCAGCTTTATAGGTTTCTGGCTGATAAATGGCAATTCCCGTGGCTAGTGCTGCTTCCTTCAGTGGGTCTAATCTACTCCCCCTGTCAGGTGGGGTATATACTGCCACAACTTCTTCTCCCTTTTCCAACAGGCCCTCCAGCACCTTGGCACCAAAAGGTGCCTGACCGACCAATACTATCCGCATCTTACACCTCCTACCTTAGGCAAAAAACATAGAGTGAAATCCAGATTCTGAATTTCGAATTACGATTAGTTACTTTACTCCTCATTATGAAGGTTTGATGAGGCCTGATTCAAAATTCACCACAGAGTCACAGAGGGCACAGAGGACGGTGTATTTTCCCTGGCCGGGAGACGACGGCCAGGGAAAAGAGCCTCCGCCTGCGGCGGAAGCTCTTTAGCCTGACTCCAACGGTTAACACGAAGCCACCCTGTTATTAGATCGTGCCCGCAGGGCTGCGATCTTTTGCCCGATCGCCGTCTCCCGATCGGGCAAAAAATATAGTTCCCTCTGTGTTCTCCGTGTCTCCGTGGTTAGTAAATGGTCGCGGGGCTCCCTGCTGCCAGCTGTCAGCTGTCTTTCCCCGTCTCGCTCGTCTCGCCCGACCTCCCGTCTCGCCTCATACTCCATGCCCCGTGCTCAGTTATTACCGTGACTCCTACGGCGAAATGGTGCCGGGAAATAATTCTTCTTGTCAAGTGGATTTCTTTTTGCCCTCTTCCTGGGGTGCGCGAAATCCAAGAAGGCCTCGCTTGCCGAGCTCGCGAAGAAACTCCGTCGTCGCAATTTCGGCCTCCCTACGGTTTAGTTTATAACGACGACATAAGGAATCCACAACATCTTGGACAGTACGCTTACCGTTCATGAGACTCCAGGTGAGACTACCCATTTCATCAAGTTGAACCCTTCTGGTTAGAGGCTCTCTGGACTGCAGCCCAAGTCGCTGAGCGATACCGGCCAGCCAAGGCCGTATCACTAGAGGATAAGTGAGCACTATCGCGCCCCCTTCCAGCTCCTCTTCCTGCACTTCTCGATTTTTCACTGGACAATAGGCTAAGGCCTCTGCCCTAGTACTGGGTTCACCCTTGAGGTGATGTTTCTGCAACTTTTTCCTTCTAAGCCATATCATAACTTCTGCAGATTTTCTCGAGCAAGTGTTCATCCAAAGGTTCGAAGCTACGCGCCACCACTCCAAGGATCTGGTTCCGCGAGGAAAGGTGCCAAATGCGAATCCACACATTGGGGAATTTTCTTGATACCCTTGCCCAGAGCCTCGCTGCTGGGCTTTCCGAACCCCGACTTTTACCATAAAGAGCAGGTCTCCCCTGATGATTATCCTCTCGGATGCCCGTGAACCTGCACCAGTCCAATTCTTTGCAGCTTTTTTCAAACCAGTGGAGAAGATCACTCTCCCTTAGAAGCAAATCAGCTGGTCCCCAGCGTTTGAGGTCAACCCACCCTCGACCATCCTTAAACTCCAGCTGGTAGTGGCCCGGCTGGAAGCGATATCGTACCAGTTCCAATGACTTAGGTATGAGCGCCTTGAGGCCGAATAATGACCATCTTACCATGGCGTGTTCCCATTCACAGGGGTCCCGAAATGAATCCAACACGGTCAAGTGCACCTCAGAGTCGCCAAGATCCCTCTGCTGATAAAATTGCAGCAGACTGGCCTGTTGACTTGCCGGACAATACAAAACTACCCCTTTTCCATTTATTTCTCCACCCTGCCACTCAAAGCATTTAGCCTCAAAATGACGCAGAGCTTGTCGCCACTCCTCTGGCAGCGAAATTTGTCGAAAACTAAGTCCAGCAACAGATCTGGAATGACGAGCCAGCTTTTTCAAGTGGTCCTGATGGGAAAAAACGCCTCTCACCTGTTGCCACTTCAACTCAAGTACCGGCCCCACTCCATCCTCCATTTGAAGATAAGACTTTGCTAAAGAGCTCACCTCCCACTGAGAAGGCACTTGCATACTTATTCCGTTCCAGGCCACCGTTTTCCAACCATCCAAATTTCGCCTGTTCATAGCAGCTATTCTTCTCTGCAACCGTTCAAACCGTTCAAGTCGTCCGTTAGAGAATTAGAGAATTAGAGAATTAGAGAATTAGAGAATTAGTCAAATCGTTCATATCGTAAACGGTAAACAGTAAACGGTGAACAGTAAACGGTGAACAGCCTACAGGGTTGTCCGTTATTCCTTATACGTTATTCTCTGACTTCTGACCTCTGATCTCTGACCTCTAACTTC
The DNA here is from genome assembly GCA_037384945.1 of Deltaproteobacteria bacterium. Taxonomy (GTDB): domain Bacteria; phylum Desulfobacterota; class Syntrophobacteria; order BM002; family BM002; genus BM002. The sequence continues at coordinate 2,452 of JARRNM010000107.1, read as the reverse complement.
TCAGCCATTTGGTGCCTAGTGCCTACTGCTTAGTGCCTAGTGATCTCCTGTCATCTGACCTCTGACCTCCGGCCTCCGACCTCTGTGGTCTGTCGTCTGTCGTCTGTTTAATACCATTATCCTGACAGGAGGATGGAGTGCAAGGAGAAAGTCACAGAATGTTAATCAGGAGAGCCTGCCGCCTGGCACAAGCATTGCAAACGAATCGAGGGATTGCTATTTAGCTGTTGGCAAAGATTCCTAACCTCTGTTAGTATTTTTGTCTGACCAAATCCAGCGAGTTCTTAACAATGGCGAAAGAAATTATCTTTCCTGTTTCAAACGCGTTCAAGACTAGATACCTTATTCTTCCCAGTTTAGAAGACCGACTCCACCGAATAGTGGTTGGTTGGTCCAACTCAGGACCGTGCGACCTAAGCGTGTTTTGGGCCGAATTGTCCAGCGGCTTCATCGATCTCTTGGTGGTAGGCGGAGACACGGGCCTTCGCATCCTGGCCAACTCGGAGGAAACTGTTCCTTTCAAGCCGGAAGAAAAAGACCTCCCCCCTGGATGGATGGTGAGCCACATGTCTCTAGAGCCTCGTGACTTACCTCCCGATGTTTTAAAGATTGTCAACACCTTTTTCTACGACGTCGGGGTAGATACTTCCAGGAAAGAAAAGAAGGAAAAGGTCCGTCTCCTCTCCGACATCCACAAAAGCGATGAGGTGTGGCTCATTCTCAGTAAAGATCACAAGGAGCGGCGCGTCATTGGTTGGTCTAAAGAAGGACCAGCCCAAGTGAACATCTTTTGGGCCCGCTTCCCGGACGATCAGGTCTCAGTCTGTGTGGCAGGTGGAAGTGAAGGAGTTCGAATCATTACCACAGAACAACAACCGGGAAAGCCACTAAACTACGACAAAGACCACCCTCCCGGCATAGGTGCTCCCTATCTTCGCATCAACTATGGCGCTTTGCCTGATGACGTCAAAGATAACATCGGCCCCGAGCCCGAGGTGGAAGGGGAAGAGGACGCGGCACGTGCGAAGAGCCAACCGCCGGATCTGGACCTTGATTAAGATTGCAGATGTGAGAAAGCATAGAGCATAGGGCATGGAGTATGAGGCGAGACGGGAGGTCGGGCGAGACGAGCGAGACGGGATAAGAGGTCAGAAGTCAGAGGTCGGAAGTCAGAGGACAGATGACAGAAGACTTTTTGTCAGTTGTCAGTGGTCCGTTGTCCGTTGAAAAAAAGCATGGAGCAGGAGGCGTTTGCGTTATTCGTCATTGGTTATTCGTTATTCGGGAAAGTTGACTCTGTGAGCTGAATAGACGATTTCTACGATTTCTACGTCTTCTGCAATTTTTACGAATTCCCTGATTCTCTCATTACCAAATCCGCAATCCGCAATCCGAAATCCGCAATCCCTTCCCTCTGCCCTTCTTGACAGAACCAATCTCAGTCTTAATGTAATTTATATCTGATGGAAGTCCCGGAACCCTGGTCTTTTTAGACAAGTCAGAGTTAAGTGGCTTTGCCGGGCCGAGAGATCAAGGCATGAGGCGCAAAACATATAAGGGATATACTCCTCTTTGATTGTTTTGTTTTGGGCCCTGCCTGCCCTGTGGAATTCCCGCTGTGCTGGACCTCCTTTGGAGGATTCCACAGGGTGAACCTTAATCCTTGAACCCTTTGCTTGGGGCCAGCTCGAAGCCCAGGTAGTCCAGAACTGGATTCGTTATTTAATGAGGCGATAAACAAATTATGGCGAGCAACACAGCCTATTACGTCAGATGCAGTCATTGCGGCACAAGAAACAAGTTGTCATCAGCTAAACTGGGTCAGAGTCCCCATTGTGGCAAATGCAAGGAGCAACTTTTTTCCCAGTCATCTCCGATTCGCGCTGGGTCAATTATCCTGTCCTGCAAGCAATGCCAAACCAGCAACAAAATACCTCTCAAAAGGATTGGAGATCAGCCGATCTGCGGCAAATGTAAGTCGCCTCTTGATTTGAACTTTTCCACCCAAGGTGGACCCTTGTTGCTCGCAGATCAAAACTTCACGGAAACCGTGCTGCGTTCACCCCTACCTTTTCTAGTCAACTTCTTTTCGCCCAATTGCGGACCTTGCAAGCTACTTAGCCCCACGATCAACAAAATAGCCAGAGATTATGAAGGTCGGCTCAAGGTCGGCTCTCTCAATGTGGATATTAATCAATATGTTCCAACTCTGTATCACGTAGGCGGAACGCCCACTTTGATCCTTTTCCAGTCCGGCAAAGTACTGAGCCGACTTGAGGGTTACCAGTCTTCGAATGCCCTGACAAACTGGATTCGACCGCATGTGTGGTAAGCAATGAGGCGAGACGTGAGGTCGGGCGAGACGAGCGAGACGGGGACTGACGGCAGAAGTCGGAGATCAGAGGACTTATGACAGCTGGCATGTCGTTATTCGGCAAATTTGACTCAGTGT